>CAZKZE010000040.1:0-25588 GCA_964557165.1 uncultured Woeseiaceae bacterium | reverse complement strand
GGTTTTTAAGCAGCTAGTGCGTAGTTGTCGTCGTTGGCAACTATAAGTTTTACAGTTGGATTTACGAGGTACTCTGTCCCTCGGCATGCACTCGGAGTTTCGCGACCCACGTCGAAGCCATGTCACCCCCGGTGTGCCGTTAGTGTAGGGGCAAATGCCACAAAAACAACGGTCGAAACGCACGTTTCCGCGGAAACATAGAAAGAAGTTACTTTAACTAAAGTAAATAACCGATTGTTTTATAACTAATGTTTTAGGATTCTCTCTCTCTGCCGCTGCCAGTCGCGGTCTTTTCTGTCGGCCCGTTTGTCATGCTGCTTCTTGCCTTTGGCGAGGCCGATATCCAGTTTGGCGCGCCCTTTGTGCCAGTGTAATTCCAGCGGGACCAGGGCATAACCCTTGCGTTCGACGGCGCCAATCAGTCGGTCCAGTTCGTAGCGATGCAGCAGCAGCTTGCGGGGCCTGGTGGGATCGGCCTTGATATGGGTAGAGGCCGTCTTGAGGGGCGCGAAATGCGCGCCGACGAGCCACGCCTCACCCTTTTTCAGGTTCACATAGGCTTCGGTCAGCTGGGCGTTACCCGCCCGCAGACTCTTCACTTCCCAGCCCTCGAGAGCAAGCCCTGCCTCGAATTGGGACTCGATAAAGTAATCATGGCGCGCCCGTCGATTAACGGCGATGACGTTGCCAGTCGGTTTTTTTGTCTTCTTCTTGCCCATGCCTGGTGTGGTCGAAGTCCTTGTTTGCGGCGCGATTATACGGGGAAAGCGTTGTCAGGCACCGTGATTTGTATAAGAATCGCCGGAATCTTTTTAACCAGGCGAGAAACCTAATGCTGAGTAACCAGGCCGGCGACGGCAAACGACATTCGCTTCACGGCCACTGGTCGTCGCGGATGGCGTTTATTCTGGCCGTGACCGGCTCTGCGGTCGGCCTGGGCAATATCTGGAAATTCCCGTATATCGCCGGTCAGAACGGGGGCGGGGCGTTTGTTCTGGTCTACCTGGTCTGCGTCATCGTGATCGGCATGCCGGTGATGATGTCGGAGATCCTGATCGGTCGCCGTGGGCGGCGCAATCCGGTCGCCACCATGGAGTTGCTGGGCAAGGAAGAAGGGAGTTCCCCCAACTGGAAATGGGTAGGTGGAATGGGCGTCGTTGGCGGCATATTGATCCTGTCGTATTACAGCGTTATCGCCGGCTGGACCCTGGCCTATGTAGTGAAGAGCGTCTCTGGCGCGTTCGCCGGAGCAAGTGCCGAGGTAGTCGGCGCTGAGTTCGATAGTTTCGTCGGTGACTGGCGCCTCGTTGCTCTGACTCACACCCTATTTATGAGCTTGACTGTGTTCGTCGTCGCCCGTGGCGTGGAGCGTGGCCTGGAACAGGCGGTTCGCTTTATGGTTCCCGCCTTGCTCCTCCTGATGCTCGTGTTGCTGGGTTACTCAATCCAGTCCGGGTATTTCGGCCAGGGTGTCGAGTTCATGTTTACGCCGGACTTCGAGAAGCTGACCTGGAACAGCGTCCTGGCTGCCCTCGGTCAGGCGTTCTTCACTCTGAGCATTGGTATGGGCGCGGTAATGGCCTACGGCGCCTATCTGCCTGAGGAAACATCGATTACGGGCGCTTCTGCGGCTGTCGTAACAGCCGATACGTCGATTGCCATCCTCGCTGGCCTGGCAATCTTCCCGCTCGTTTTTGCCAATGGGCTCACACCTGCCGACGGGCCGGGACTCGTTTTCAACACGCTGCCGCTCGCATTCGGTCAGATGTCGGGCGGCGTCTTCCTGTCGACGATCTTTTTCGTGCTGCTGTCGTTTGCAGCGTGGACTTCGGCGATCGGTCTCATGGAGCCCGGCGTGGCCTGGATCGTGGAACATTTCAATCGCACGCGCGCCCAGGCGAGTGTCATGATCGGCGGGCTGATCTGGTTGCTGGGCTTCGGCTCCGTGCTGTCGTTCAATGTGCTGGCGGATACGAAGTTCCTCGCCGGCACGATTTTCGACAATGTTGACTACCTGACCAGCAATATCATGCTGCCGCTCGGCGGACTGTTGATCGCGGTCTTTGCCGGATGGGTAATGTGCCGCAATTCGACGTCGGATGAACTCGGCGATTCGGGCAACCTGTTCAAGGCCTGGCGACTGCTGGCAAGATTCGTAGCGCCTCTGGGGATCCTGTTTGTTCTCTTGAAAGCTGTGGGTTTGCTCGACTGGATCGCCAGCCTGTTCGCTTAGGGCAAGGCCGGTAAGGTGCGAAAGGTCCTCCGCAGCGCGCTCGTGCCGTACTCGGCAGCGCAAATGTATTCGTTGGTCAAGGATGTAGAGGCGTATCCATCTTTTCTTCCCTGGTGCAATGATGCCGAGGTCCATATTCGTGAAGAGTCGTTCATCGAGGCTTCCCTGGAACTGCACCGCGGCCGCATCAGCAAGAAATTCCGGACTCGTAACGCGTTGGTTGAAAACGAGTCGCTGGGTATCGAGTTGGTCGGCGGTCCGTTCAAGCACATGTCCGGTGGCTGGACATTTCAGCAGCTCGGTGACGCAGGCTGCAAAGTAGAGCTCGATCTGCAGTTCGCATTTGAAAGCAGGGCGATTGACGTCATCTTCGGGCGTTTCTTCGAGAACACCTGTAACTCGCTCGTAGACTCATTTACTCAGCGCGCCGCGAAGATCTATGCAGGTTGAAGTTGTTTTTGCCTTGCCTGACAGGCAGGAGCTGCTGGTCGTGGAGTTGCCCGACGGGGCCACTGTCGGCACGGCGATCGAAAGGAGCGGCCTCGCACGCCTGTTTCCGGATTTCGATTTTGAGTCGGCACAGGCCGGTGTCTGGGGCAAGCCTGTCGCCCGCGACCGGGTTGTCAGGGAAGGGGACAGGGTCGAGATATACCGACCTCTTGAAATGGATCCCCGGGATGCCAGGCGGCTAAAGGTTGGGGTTTAGTTCCTGGTCCTTGCGAATCTCGCCGACTTCACCATTCTCAAAAATTATGGTGACCCAGCGCTTGAACCTGGCGTCCTGGCGACCCATCCTTAGGAAATAGACGTAGTCCCAGCGATCCTTATTGAACGCGTCATCGATCATTGGCGTGCCCAACAGGAATCGGACCTGGTTCTTGGTCATGCCGAGCTCAACCTGGTCCAGGTCTTCTTGCTTGATCAGGTTCCCCTGCGCGATGTTGGCGCGATAAACACAGCCACTGCTTATCGCGAGCGCGATCGTCATACAAAGAAGAATGGTCCATTTACGGTAAATCATAGAGTCCGGCTGCTACCTGCGTCATAATAGGCGCGCATCATACCCTGAAAGAGTTTGGTCATGCAGCAACGAAACGAACTTCGCAAAGCCGGTCTCAAGATCACGCTTCCACGCTTGAAAATCCTCGAGATTCTCGAGGGAGCCAAGCAGCGTCATCTCAGTGCGGAGGACATATACAAGGAGCTGCTGCAGTCAGGTGAAGATATCGGCCTGGCCACGGTGTACCGTGTCCTGACGCAGTTTGAATCGGCTGGCCTCGTTACCCGTCACAACTTCGAAGGCGGGCATTCTGTGTTTGAGCTGGACGACGGCGACCACCACGATCATATGGTCTGTGTTGAGACCGGCGATGTGATCGAGTTCGTCAGCGAGGAGATCGAACGGCTGCAGCACGAGATCGCTGAGAAGTACGGCTATGAGTTGCTGGATCACAGCCTCGTGCTCTACGTAAAGAACAAGGACGACGTCGACAACGAGTAGTGTCTGATGCGTCGTTCAGGCGCGTTTCTTGCGGGCGCCCGACAGCATTTCCGCTGCATGATCCAGGGTCTTGCGTGTGATGTCCACGCCACCCAGCATGCGAGCGAGTTCCTCGATTCGCTTTTCTTTATCCAGGACGTGCACTTGTGTGCGGGTCGATTTGCCGTCGGTAACCTTGCTGATCCGGAAATGCCGATCCGCAAGGCTGGCAACCTGGGGCAGGTGAGTCACACAAAGTACCTGGCGATTTGCGCCCAGTTCCTGCAGTCGCCGGCCCACCATTTCGGCGACACCGCCACCAACACCACTGTCGACTTCGTCGAACACCATCGTCGGAATGGCGCTGCCATCGCTTGCGATCACCTGGATGGACAGCGCCATGCGTGACAGCTCGCCCCCGGAAGCTACTTTCGCGAGAGGTTGCGGTGCCTGCCCTGGATTCGCGCTGATAAGGAACTCGATGTTATCGAGTCCCCAGGGTTTTGCCGATTCAATCGGGACAGGCTCCAGCGAGATCTGGAAGACACCGCCTGGCATGCCGAGTCCGTGCATGGCCTCTGTAACCGCCGCGGAAAACCCGGTGGCGGCGCGGGCGCGCGCTTTTGACAGCGTCCCGGCGAGTCTGAGGTATTCCGCTTGCGCGGCAGCGGCCTGTTCCTCCAGTTCGCGGCCACGTTCCTCAGCATGGCCGAGTTCGTCGTGCTCGACGCTCAGCCTTGCAGCCAGTTCTGGCAGTTCATCGCCCGAGACCCGGTGTTTACGCGAAATCGTCTGCACGGCATCGAGCCGCTCCTCGACCCAATCACGCCGCGCGGGATCCATGTCGACTGCGTCAGCGTAGCGCCGCAAGGTATCGGCTGCTTCGGCGACCTGGATGCTTGCGCTGTTGAGAGCTTCGAGCACGGGCTCCAGGGAGGCGTCGTATTCGATCAACTGCTCGATCGATCGGGTCGCCTCGGCGACGAGGCTGTTTGCGTTAGCCGTTTCATTATCGAACAGGCCATCCAGTGCCGAACCTGCGCCTTCCACCAGCTTGCCGCTGTTCTGGAGTTTTTGGCGTTCGGTCGTGAGCCCATCGAACTCACCGGGCTCGAGGGCCAGCGAATGCAGTTCGTTCAACTGGAAGGTCAGCAGGTCGAGTCTCGACGCGCGATCCGCCTCGGCATCGCTGATGCTCTGCAGCTGGTCGGCCAGGGACCGCCAGCGCGCATACTGGGTTTCGACTTTAATGCGGTCCTCGAGCAGGCCCCCAAAATGATCGAGCAAGGACCTCTGGATGTCTCGCCGACCGAGCGACTGGTGGAAATGCTGGCCGTGAATGTCGAGCAGCAACTCGCCGACCGCCTTCAGCTGCGATATCGGCACTGAATTGCCATTGATGAACGCACGTGAGCGTCCATCGGCATTAATCACCCGTCGCAGCAGGCAGTCGTCATCGTCATCCAGCGCCTGTTCTTCGAGCCATCTGCTGACCATCGGGAGCCGCGCTACATCGAATTCGGCAGCAAACTCAGCGCGTTTTGCGCCGTCCCGGACAAGTTGTGCGCTACCCCGTTCCCCGAGAACGAGTCCCAGCGCATCGACGAGAATCGATTTGCCCGCACCGGTCTCGCCAGTAAGTACGGTCATACCCTGATCGAACTCGATATCGATCCGGTCGACGATCGCGAAGTCGCGAACTTGCAGGTTCATCAACATGTCAGGATTCCGGCGCCTGATCGCCGCGCTTGCGGCTATCGCGCCCCCAGAAGAGCTTGGATCTCAGTATGCCGTAGAAATCATGTCCCGGCGGGTGCAGCAAGGTGATGCGATGTTTGGCCATGGCGATACGGAGCGTGTCGCCAGGGCGCAATGTGCCAATGTGGGTCCCGTCTACGGTGACTTCCGCGCGCGAGTCGTCTCGCCTTAGCAGGATGATCTCGATGTCCTGGTTTGCAGGAATGACTATAGGGCGGTCGGTCAGCGTATGCGGACAAATCGGCACGAGCGCGACCGCATCAAGTTGCGGTTCGATGATCGGGCCGCCGCAACTCAATGCGTAAGCTGTAGAGCCCGTCGGTGTTGCGGCGATGATGCCGTCGCCGGAGTGGGTGTTGACGTACTGACCGGCGACACGCGTCGAGAAGTCAACCATGCCGCCCGTGCCGCGTCTTTGGACCACAACATCGTTGAGACCAAACTCTGCGGTCTCTTCGCCGGTCTCATTGATCAGGTGTGCCTTGAGCAACAGGCGCGAGTCCCGGATGTAATTTCCTGTAAGGACATGCTCGACGCTGGCGATCATCTCATCCGGCGTAATGTCAGCCAGGAAGCCGAGACGCCCCCTGTTGACACCGAGTATGGGCGTTCCTTTCTCCCGGGCCAGTCGGCTCGCATAGAGCATCGTGCCGTCGCCACCGACAGCGATCGCGAGGTCGGCATCGTCGCATAGTGTTTCTTCTGCGACGCGTGTGACAGGAAGGTCAAGCGCAAGAGTGTCAGCTGCAGATACGCTGATACCGGCGTCAGTGAGATAGGTGGCAATGGCTCGCATCGGTTCTGCGACGCGCGAGTCGGTTTGCCTGCCGACCAGGGCGATGTTCCGGAATTCAGTTTCCATGGGGCAATTGTTACAGACCCTTGACCGACCGCCAAGCCATTGCTAGCGTTTCTGGCAAATGTCAGCAGATGTATCCAAATCCGTACCGAGCGACCGTGGCCAGCAACTTCTGCGCGCCCTGATCCAGCGCTATATCCGGGATGGCCAGCCCGTGGGGTCGAGGACGCTATCGAAAGACCCGGGCCTTGGACTCAGTCCGGCGACCATTCGCAATGTCATGTCTGACCTTGAAGACATGGGCCTGGTATCCGCTCCGCACACATCCGCCGGCAGGGTGCCGACGCCGCAGGGCTACCGATTATTCGTCGATACGCTCGTCCGTTATCGACAGCCAGGTGACAGTGATATCCAGCGCATTCGCCGTCAGCTCAAGGATGAGGCGGACGATCCGGGTGCACTGGTGTCTACCGTCTCGAGCATGTTGTCGGAGTTTACCAGTCTGGCTGGTGTGGTGAGCGTGCCGCGCGCTCCCAAAGTGACGCTGCGCCAGATCGAATTCCTGCCATTGTCGGAGAATCGCGTCCTGGTCATTCTCGTGATCAATGACACGGAGGTGCAGAACCGTATTCTGCACACCGATCGGAACTACTCGGCTTCGGAACTGCAGCAGGCACAGAACTTCATCAATGAGCACTACGCCGGTACGGACCTCCACAAGGTTCGTAAGAAGTTACTAAAAGACCTTGATAATACTCGTGATTCTATGAACCAGGCGATGCACGACATCATCTCGGTTGCGCATGCCGCGATAGACAAGGCGGAGCACTCGGACGATGAATATGTGCTGGCTGGTGAGACCAACCTGATGGGCTTCGCGGAATTATCGGATGTGGAGACCTTGCGACGCCTGTTCGAAGCATTCTCCCAGAAGCGCCAGATCCTCGACTTGCTGGATCGCAGCATTAATGCCGAAGGCGTCCGGATATTTATCGGCGAGGAGTCGGGCTACCGCATTTTTGACGGCTGCAGCGTCGTCACGGCCCCGTATCACGTCGACGAGGACACGATCGGCGTGCTGGGCGTCATCGGGCCAACTCGGATGGCCTACGATCGCGTGGTGCCGATAGTGGATGTGACCGCAAGACTGCTCGAGTCCGCCCTGAGCTACGGCGGCAAGGTTTCCTGAGAAAAAAAGTCCCCCTGATCTCTTGATATTTCCGGGCTGGTCCCCACACTCGGCACATCGTTTTCGTGTTGGCTGAGCGGTTTTCGGCCAACTTATTGATTTGGAGCACTAAATGAACGCCGATCTCCCTGAGAAGGTTGCGGAAGACACGCCGGCCGAAGCGCCCGAGGTCGAGGTGGAATCACCCGATGAGGCCAAGGATCCGGATACCGTCATGGCTGAACTGCAAGCCAAAGCCGACGAAAACTGGGAGCGCTACGTGCGAGCCGCAGCCGAAACGGAAAATGTGCGCAAGCGTGCAGCCCGGGACGTCGAACACGCCCACAAGTTCGCCCTGGAACGCTTTGGCAAGGAATTGCTGGGTGTGAAAGACACGCTTGAAATGGGCATTGCGGCCGACGGCGCCAGTATCGAGAGCCTGATCGAGGGCAGCGACGCTACCCTTAAACTGCTTGGCTCGGTCCTGGAACGCTTTGGCATTGTCGAGATCGATCCGGAAGGCGAACCCTTCGATCCGGAGTTTCATGAGGCGATCAGCATGCAGCCGTCGGACGGTGCCGAGCCGAACTCGGTGATTACCGTCGTGCAGAAGGGCTACACGCTTAATGGGCGACTTTTGCGGCCCGCGATGGTCATCGTCGCAGCCGAATAAATAGGGTGCCAGTCACCCTATTTCCGAAATTAGGTGACTGACACCTTTCTAAAAATTGAACGCGGATTTGCTTGAAAGGGCGGAACACGGCCCCACCTATCAGCCAATCTCAGAAAACAACAGAATTTGGAGTAGGACATCATGGGTAAAGTAATAGGTATCGACCTGGGTACCACCAACTCCTGCGTAGCAGTGATGGAAGGTGATGCACCCAGGGTCATCGAGAACAGCGAGGGCGATCGCACGACGCCGTCGATCGTGGCATTCACTAAGGACGACCAGGTGCTGGTTGGCCAGTCGGCCAAGCGCCAGGCAGTCACCAATCCGACGAACACCTTATTTGCCATCAAGCGACTGATCGGACGTCGTTTTGAAGACGATGTGGTTCAGCGCGACATTAAAATGGTCCCGTACACCATTGCCAAGGCGGACAACGGCGATGCGTGGGTCGAGGCGCTCGGCAAGAAGATGGCGCCGCCGGAAATCTCGGCGCGCGTGCTGATGAAGATGAAGAAGACGGCCGAGGATTACCTCGGTGAAGACGTTACGGAAGCGGTTGTGACCGTGCCGGCGTACTTCAATGACTCGCAGCGCCAGGCGACCAAGGACGCCGGCAAAATCGCAGGTCTGGACGTCAAACGCATCATCAATGAGCCGACGGCAGCAGCATTGGCCTACGGCATGGACAAGAAGCGTGGCGACGCCAAGATCGCGGTATTCGATCTGGGTGGCGGTACGTTTGACGTGTCCATCATCGAGATCGCCGAAGTAGATGGCGAACACCAGTTCGAGGTCCTGGCCACGAACGGCGACACGTTCCTCGGTGGTGAAGACTTCGACATGCGCGTTATCGAGTATCTGACGTCCGAGTTCGAGCGTGAGAGCGGCGTGGATATCACCGCGGATCCGCTGGCCATGCAGCGCGTCAAAGAAGCGGCTGAAAAGGCCAAGATCGAGCTGAGTACGCAGCAGCAGACAGAAGTAAACCTGCCGTACGTGACTGCCGACGCCTCGGGACCCAAGCATCTCAACATCAAGCTGACTCGCGCGAAACTCGAGTCGCTGGTTGAAGAACTCGTGATGCGCACTATCGATCCTTGCAAGATCGCGTTGAAAGACGCGGGACTCAAGGTCAATGAGATCGACGATGTAATCCTCGTTGGTGGTCAGACGCGCATGCCGAAAGTGTTTGAAGAAGTGCAGAACTTCTTTGGCAAGGAGCCGCGTCGTGATGTGAACCCGGACGAAGCTGTAGCACTGGGTGCTGCTATCCAGGGTGGCGTGTTGGCCGGCGACGTAAAAGACGTCCTGTTGCTTGACGTGACGCCGCTGTCGCTTGGTATCGAGACTCTGGGTGGCGTAATGACCAAGCTGATCGACAAGAACACGACGATTCCGGCGAACGCCGAGCAGGTCTTCTCGACGGCTGAAGACAACCAGACGGCAGTGACGATTCATGTGCTGCAGGGTGAGCGTGAGCGCTCGATGGATAACAAGTCGCTGGGTCGCTTCGACCTGACCGATATTCCGCCGTCGCCTCGTGGTCTGCCGCAGATTGAAGTCACGTTCGATATCGACGCGAACGGTATCCTCAATGTGTCTGCCAAGGACAAAGCGACGGGCAAGAGCCAGAACATTGTGATCAAGGCCTCGTCCGGACTGTCCGACGACGAGATCGACAAGATGGTCTCTGATGCTGAAAGCCATGCCGAGGAAGATCGCAAGTTCCGCGAGCTGGTTGACGCGCGCAACCAGGCCGATGGCCTGATCCACGCGGCCGAAAAGACGCTGAACGAATTGGGCGAAAAGGCCACTCAGGAGGAGCGCCTGGCGATCGAGAACGCGATTGCGGATCTCAAGACGGCTCTCGAAGGCGACGACAAGGAGCAGATCGAAACCAAGACGGCCGCTCTTGGCGAAGCTTCCGGAAGCCTGGCGCAGAAGCTCTACGCCGAGCAGCAAGCTCAGGGCGAAGAAGGGGCGGCTGAAGGTGCCGCTGCGCCCGACGACGACGTCGTTGACGCGGAGTTTGAGGAAGTCGACACTGACGACAAGTCGAAGTCCGACTAGACTCGAAGACCTGGAGAACAACGCGGGCGCCCCATGGGGCGCCCGACGTTTAGGAAAACATGGCAAAACGCGATTACTACGAAGTTCTGGGTGTCTCGAAATCAGCGTCGGCTGACGAGATCAAGAAGGCGTATCGTCGCCTTGCCATGAAGCATCACCCGGACCGCAACAAGGACGACTCCGATGCGTCGGAGGGGCGCTTCAAGGAAGCCAAGGAAGCCTACGAGGTTCTTAAGGACGGCGAGAAGCGAGCGGCCTACGACCAGTTTGGCCACGATGGATTGCGTGGCGGGCCCGGTGGGGCCGGCGGCTTCGGGGCGGAAGGCTTCGGCGATATCTTTGGCGACGTTTTCGGCGATATTTTCGGTGGCGCACGGCGCGGTGGCGGGCCCCAGGTTTTTCGTGGTGCCGATCTGGGGTATGAGCTGAAGCTCGACCTCGAAACAGCCGTGGCGGGCGAAAGCGTCACCATCGACGTGCCTACGCAGGTTACCTGCGACACCTGCGACGGCAGCGGTGCGAAGAAAGGCAGTGAGCCAGTTACTTGCTCCACTTGCGGCGGCGCCGGCCAGGTTCGTATGCAACAGGGCTTCTTCTCGATCCAGCAGACTTGTCCTGCGTGTAAGGGTGCTGGAACCACGATTTCCGATCCCTGTGCCGACTGCCATGGACGAGGGCGTGTCCGGGAGACGCGAACGCTGTCGGTCAAGGTTCCAGCCGGCGTCGATGACGGCGACCGGATTCGCCTGTCTGGCGAAGGTGAGGCCGGACGCAACGGTGGCCCGGCCGGCGACCTGTACGTCGAGATTCGCGTTGAGCCGCACAAGCTGTTTGAGCGAGAAGGCTCCAACCTGTCCTGCGAAGTCCCGGTCAGCATGGCGACGGCCACGTTGGGTGGCGAAGTCGAGCTGCCGACACTGGATGGCACCGTTGCGCTCAAGGTGCCGGCTGGCACCCAGTCGGGCAAGGTCTTCCGCCTGCGCGGCAAAGGCGTCACGACGGTCCGCGATCCGCGCCAGGGCGACCTGTTCGCAAAGGTGGCTGTTGAGACGCCTGTGAACCTGACGGCAGCACAGCGCGAGATGCTGGAGAAGTTCGACGAGTCGGTCAAAGCAGGTGGCGAGAAGCACAGCCCACGCGCGGGTGGCTGGATCGATACCGTGAAACGCTTTTTCGACCGCATTAGCCAATGACCCGTGTCGCGATAGCGGGTGCGGGGCGGATGGGGCAGGCGATCGCCGCGAGCCTCGAGAAACAGGATGATATGGAACTTGCCGGGCTGTGGGGCCGGGGCGATGACCTGGACGCGTTGGTCGCGGCGGCCGATGTGGTCATTGACTTCAGCCTTCCGGAAGGAACAGCAAAGGTCCTCGATACCGTTACGCGTCACGGCAAACCACTGGTTTGCGGCGTGAGCGGCCTTGACGATGCGCAAATGGCCCGGCTCGACGAGGCGTCAGCCGCCGTGCCCATCGTCTACGACCGCAATATGAGCCTTGGAATCGCCGTGCTGGAACGCTCGGTGCGCGAGGCGGCCGCCTCGCTTGGCCTCGATTTCAGTGTCGAGATATCCGAGGTCCACCACGTTCATAAGAAAGATGCGCCGTCAGGGACCGCGCTCAAGCTCGGTGAAGCCATCGCACAGGCGCGCGGCGAGCCAGGCGCGGGCTCGATTGAGTTCAGCAGTGAAAGACGCGGCGAGGTTCCAGGCGATCATGACGTCGTCATGAGTTCATCGACCGAGCGGCTGACCTTCGCTCACAGTGTGACGACGCGCCAGGTCTTCGCCGACGGTGCCATTCGGGCAGCCCGCTGGATTATCGGGCAGAACCCGGGTCGCTACGCGATGAGCGATGTCCTGTTCGGCAAAGACCCCGAATTCGGTAACTGACCCCGAATTCCAAATTCGGACAAAAAAACCCCATTAGAGTCTGGCGCAGACAAGGCGCCTTCAGTAAACTACGCCGGATCGCTGGGCGGTCAGCGAAATCGCAAGCGGGAGGCCAGGTCCTTCCGCTTTGTTGCATCTGCAGCTGACGCAAATCGCTGGGCCGCAAGTGGTCGCATACCAGATCAACTTTGAGGGTGGCTCTTGAGCACTCCAGCGATACTTGCACTACAGGACGGCACCGTATTCCACGGCACTTCTATCGGCGCTGACGGGCAGACGATCGGCGAGGTCGTCTTCAATACCGCAATGACCGGTTACCAGGAAATCCTGACGGACCCATCCTACTGCCGCCAGATCGTCACACTGACATACCCGCATATAGGCAACACCGGCACGAACAGTGAAGACATGGAGTCGTCGAGAATTCATGCCTCGGGATTGGTCATCCGCGACAGCACGATGCTGACCAGCAGCTGGCGCTCCGAAAGGAGTTTTAGCGATTTTCTGAAACAGGGCGAGACGGTTGCCATCGCAGACATCGACACTCGCAAGCTGACGCGGATCATCCGTGAGAAAGGTGCGCAGTCCGGGTGCATCATGACGGGCGAGCAGCCACCGGAAAAAGCGATAGAACACGCTCGCAAGTTCCCCGGTATCGCCGGAATGGACCTTGCGAAATTCGTTACGACAGACAAGAGCTACCAGTGGTGTCACGGTACGACGTTTGGGAGGACCCCACGCGTCATGAGCCGGCGCGTTGCCCCGTATCACGTCGTCGCCTACGACTTCGGTGTGAAACGAAATATCTTGCGTCTCTTGTCGGACCTGGATTGTCGGCTCACCGTGGTGCCGGCCAAAACCAGCGCCGAAGAAGCGTTAGCGCATTCACCTGATGGTGTATTTCTCTCCAACGGTCCGGGCGACCCGGAACCCTGCGACTATGCGATCGAGGCGATCCGCGAATTCCTGGCCAAAGGTATTCCGGTATTTGGAATCTGTCTCGGGCACCAGTTGCTGGCGCTCGCCGCCGGGGCCAGGACCGAGAAGATGAAATTCGGACACCACGGTGCGAATCACCCGGTGCAGGATCTCGCCAGCGGGCAGGTCATGATTACCAGCCAGAATCACGGCTTCGCTGTCGATGAGACGACCTTGCCGGAGAATGTCGAGACGACCCATCGTTCCCTGTTTGATGGCACCTTGCAGGGCATCGCATTCACCGACCGGCCGGCTTTCAGCTTCCAGGGTCACCCGGAGGCGAGTCCGGGGCCGCATGATTTGCTGCCCCTGTTCGAGCGTTTCATCCAGTCCATGGACGCACAAAAAAAGAGCGGCCTGAAAGCCATGCTTTCGAGCTGAGAATCCTGATACAGAAGCATTCATGCCCAAACGTACTGACATAGACAGCATCCTGATCATCGGAGCCGGGCCAATCGTGATCGGCCAGGCCTGTGAGTTTGACTACTCCGGTGCCCAGGCGTGCAAGGCCCTGCGCGAAGAGGGCTACCGCGTCGTCCTGGTCAACTCCAATCCGGCCACGATCATGACGGATCCGGAAATGGCCGATGCCATCTACATCGAGCCGATTCACTGGTCGTCGGTCGAAAGCATCATTGCCAAGGAGCGTCCGGACGCCTTGCTGCCAACCATGGGCGGCCAGACAGCACTTAACTGTGCCCTGGACCTGGTCCGCCACGGCGTGCTCGAAAAATACAACGTCGAGATGATCGCGGCGTCCCGCGAAGCCATCGACATGGCGGAGGACCGTGATCTGTTCCGCCAGGCGATGACCGAGATCGGCCTGGAAAGCCCGACGGCTGACATCGCGCATTCGCTCGAAGAGGCGCTTGAAAAACAGCAGGCGATCGGCTTCCCGACGATCATTCGTCCCTCGTTCACGATGGGTGGCACGGGTGGTGGTATCGCGTACAACCGCGAAGAGTTTGTGCGCATCGTCAAGCACGGCCTCGAGATGTCCCCGACCACAGAGGTGCTCCTCGAGGAGTCGGTGATCGGCTGGAAAGAATTCGAGATGGAAGTCGTTCGCGATCGGAACGACAACTGCATCATTATCTGTGCGATCGAGAATTTCGATCCGATGGGCGTGCATACCGGCGATTCGATCACTGTCGCCCCGGCGCAGACTCTGACGGACAAGGAATACCAGCGGCTGCGGGACGCATCGATTGATGTCCTGCGCAAGATTGGCGTGGAAACGGGCGGTTCAAACGTGCAGTTTGCGATCTGCCCGGAGACGGGCCGCGTTCTGATAATCGAAATGAACCCGCGCGTCTCTCGTTCTTCAGCGCTGGCGTCGAAAGCAACCGGCTTCCCGATTGCCAAGGTGGCGGCCAAGCTGGCTGTCGGCTATACGCTCGATGAACTCAAGAACGAAATAACGGGCGGTCTGACCCCGGCCTCGTTCGAGCCGACGATCGACTATGTCGTCACGAAGATCCCGCGCTTTGCCTTCGAGAAATTCCCGGGCGCCAATGATCGGCTGACCACGCAAATGAAGTCGGTTGGCGAGGTGATGGCTATCGGCCGTAACTTCCAGGAGTCGCTACAGAAGGCCCTGCGTGGGCTGGAAACCGGGATCAACGGCCTCGACGAGATTTGCGGACCGATCGCGTCCGATCTCGAGCGCGATCATCTGCGGCAGGAGCTGCGGATACCGGGTTCGAGTCGCATCCTGTACGTCGCCGATGCCATGCGGCACGGTTACTCGTTCGAAGATGTCGCATTTGTCACCGGCATCGATCCCTGGTTCCTGATCCAGATCGCCGACCTGGTCAATGCCGAAAACGAAATTCGCGAGAAGGGCCTTCCGGGCCTGAACGCGGGGATGATGCGGACGATCAAACGCAAGGGTTTTTCGGATGCGCGTATCGCCGTGCTCGTCGGTGCCAAGGAACAGGCGGTTCGCAGGCGGCGCCTGGAGATGGGCGTGCGGCCTGTCTACAAGCGAGTCGATACCTGCGCGGCCGAATTCGCGACGACGACGGCCTACTTGTACTCGACCTATGAAGAGGAGTGTGAGGCAGAGCCGACCGACAACCCCAAGATCATGATTCTCGGCGGAGGCCCGAACCGCATCGGGCAGGGCATCGAGTTTGACTACTGCTGCGTGCATGCGGCGCTGGCCCTGAAAGAATCCGGCTACGAGACGATCATGGTCAACTGCAACCCGGAAACGGTTTCCACCGACTACGACACCTCCGACCGACTGTATTTTGAATCCCTGACGTTTGAAGATGTCATGGAGATCATTGACAAGGAACAGCCCAAGGGTGTCATCGTGCAGTATGGCGGTCAGACCCCGTTAAAGCTGGCCCGTGACCTCGAGGCTGCCGGCGCACCGATCATCGGCACTTCACCGGATTCGATCGACCTCGCCGAAGATCGCGAGCGCTTCCAGAAACTCATCGAAAAGCTCGAGCTCAAGCAACCTCCCAACAGGACCGCGAGCAACAAGGAGCAGGCGCTGCGCCTGGGTACTGAAGTCGGTTATCCGCTCGTGGTTCGCCCATCGTATGTGCTCGGCGGCAGGGCGATGGAGGTCGTGCACAACGATGAGGATCTCGCCGCGTACATGGACGCGGCGATAAACGTGTCCAACGATAGCCCGGTCCTGCTCGATCGCTTTCTCGATCTCGCTACGGAAGTCGACGTCGATTGTATCAGCGACGGTGAGCGGGTCCTGGTCGGCGGCATCATGGAACACATCGAGCAGGCCGGCGTGCACTCGGGCGACTCCGGCTGTTCGCTGCCGCCTTTCAGTCTCGGCGATGACGTTCAGAAAGAGCTCGAAGAGCAGGTCGTCAAGCTGGCGCAGGGTCTCAAGGTCGTCGGTTTGATGAATACACAGTTCGCGATTCAGGGGGACGTCGTCTACCTGCTCGAAGTGAATCCGAGGGCATCGCGAACTGCGCCATTCGTGTCAAAGGCTACGGGCGTGCCGCTTGCCAAGATTGCGGCCAAGGTCATGGTCGGCGAAACGCTGGCCAAGCAGGGCATGGTGAATCAGCGTGTGCCCGAATATTTCTCGGTCAAGGAAGCTGTATTTCCGTTCATCAAATTCCCGGGCGCTGATCCGATTCTCGGGCCGGAAATGAAGTCGACGGGTGAGGTAATGGGCGTTGGCCGCACATTTGGCGAAGCCTACGCGAAGGCACAGCTGGCATCGGGTGTCGTCTTGCCGCGCCAGGGAGCCGCATTGCTCAGTGTCCGCGAGCGTGACAAGGACGGCGCAATCGAGCTCGCACGGATTCTGAGCGAAATGGGCTTCGATCTTGTCGCTACCCACGGCACAGCGAGGGCATTGGCGAAGGCTGGTGTATCATGCCGGCGCGTCAACAAGGTTCGTGAGGGTCGTCCTCACATCGTGGACATGATTAAGAACGGTGAAATTGACCTGATCGTCAATACCACCGAGGGGAAGCAGGCAATAACCGAGTCCGAATCGATTCGGGCCGAGGCAGTGCGCCGAGGGGTCACCTATTACACGACGTTGGGTGCCGCGATCGCGACCTGCCGGGCGATCGAGCATCTCGATGACCATACGGTGAATCGCCTGCAGGATTTGCATAACGAGGTAGTGGCATGAGTAAGGTGCCGGTCACGGTACGCGGCCATGAGTTGCTGCAGGAAGAACTGAAGAAACTCAAGAGCGTCGATCGCCCGGCCGTGATCAAGGCGATCGCGGAGGCTCGCGCGCATGGCGATCTGAAGGAAAACGCCGAATACCATGCCGCCAAAGATCAGCAGGGCTTCATCGAAGCGCGGATCAAGGACCTCGAAGGCAAGCTTTCGCATATCCAGGTTATTGACGTGATGGCGATCGATGCGCGCGGCAAGGTGATTTTCGGCTCGACGGTCGTGATTCAAGACGAGAACACGGAAGAGGAAACGACCTACACGATCGTCGGTGAGGACGAAGCCGACATCAAGGCGGGTTTGATTTCCTATACGTCGCCGATTGCCCGCGCCCTTATCGGCAAGAATGAAGGTGATGAGATCGAGTTCCAGGCGCCCGATGGTTTGAAGACCTTCGACATACTGGAAGTTCGTTACGGGTAACGACTAGCCTGTTGGAATGCGGATGCGTTTCTCGGGTTTCTTTTTCAGGTTCGGACGAAACAACAGCGCAACATTGCCAGTGCGCTGAATCAGTTGTGCGGAACTGTCGTCACAGAGTCTCGTGATGATTTCATCGCGAGCGTCCCGGTCGCCAACGCGTACGCGGACTTTAATGAGCTCGTGGTGGTCGAGTGTCGATTCGTACTCGGCGAGCACTGAGTCGCTGAGACCGGCTTCGCCAATCATGATCATTGGCTTGAGCTGGTGGCCGCGACCGCGCAGGAATTTCTTCTGATGTTCGGTTAGATTCATGGGCGCGAAGTGTAGCAGCGTTGGCAGGAACTGAGGCAATTCTGATGAGTAAACCGCGGCGCTCCGCAGGGAGCTGGCGAGATCGGCAGGAACGTGATCCCTACGTGCAGCAGGCGCGCAGGGACGGGTGGCGTTCCCGTGCCGTCTACAAGCTGGAGCAGATCTGCGAAAAAGAGCGTTTCCTGAAGCCCGGCATGGTCTGCGTCGACCTGGGATCGGCGCCCGGCAGCTGGAGCCAGTACGTGACGGAGAAGCTCAAGGGCAGGGCCCGGATCGTGGCCGTCGATGTGCTGCCCATGGACTCGCTGCCGGATGTCGAGTTCGTCCAGGGCGATTTTCGTGAGGACGAGGTTTTTGAGCAGCTGCTCCAGGCAGTGGGTGAGGAAGGCGCAGACCTTGTAATGAGCGATATAGCGCCCAATATCACCGGGACGAAAGTGGTGGACCAGCCGCGCTCGATGTACCTCGTCGAACTGGCGCTGGACATGGCTCGGCGGGTGCTGAAGCCCGGTGGAAACTTCGTCTGTAAGGTGTTCCAGGGTGCGGGATTCGATGAATTCCTGCGCGATGCGCGGAACTCTTTCGAGCGGGTTAAGGTCATGAAACCCAAGGCCTCGCGCCCCGGTAGCCGTGAGGTCTACTTGGTAGCGAGAAAATTCTCTTTGTAGTAGCGTCTGAATCGTGAATGATCTAACTAAAAACGTACTGGTATTTATTGTCATCATTGTTGTTCTGCTGTCTGTCGTACAGGGTCTGTCCGGCGTCAGCGGCACTCAGCCGATGAGGAAGGACTATTCCGAGTTCCAGACACTGGTCCAGTCGGGACAGGTGTCGGAAGTTGTCTTTGACGGACAACAGATTCGCTTCGGCAAGTCCGATGCGAATCAGTTCTACACAATCAACCCGGAAACGGATAACACCGTGCTCATCGGTGAGCTGATGAAGCAGGGCATCAAGATTTCCGCGGCGGAACCCAAGTCCCAGAGCCTGCTCGGCCAGTTGCTGATCAGTTCCTTCCCGATCCTGTTGCTGATCGGTGTGTGGATCTACTTCATGCGCCAGATGCAGGGCGGCGGCGGTGGCCGCGGTGCCATGTCATTCGGCAAAAGCAAAGCTCGCCTGCTTGGCGAGGATCAGGTCGGCGTGACGTTTGCCGACGTGGCCGGTGTCGAGGAAGCGAAGGCAGAGGTCTCGGAGGTTGTGGATTTCCTCAAGGACCCGAGCAAGTTCCAGCGCCTGGGCGGCAAGATTCCCAAGGGCGTTCTCATGGTGGGCCCGCCGGGCACAGGTAAGACGCTGCTTGCGAGAGCGATCGCCGGTGAGGCAAAAGTCCCGTTCTTCACGATATCGGGATCCGATTTCGTCGAGATGTTTGTAGGCGTGGGCGCATCCCGAGTGCGCGACATGTTCGACCAGGCCAAGAAGCAGGCGCCGTGCATTATCTTCATCGACGAACTCGACGCCGTCGGACGGCACCGCGGTGCGGGCCTTGGCGGTGGCCACGACGAACGCGAGCAGACGCTCAACCAGATGCTGGTCGAAATGGACGGCTTCGAGGGCTCCGAGGGCATCATCGTTATCGCGGCGACAAACCGTCCGGACGTGCTCGACCCGGCGCTGTTGCGACCCGGTCGTTTCGACCGCCAGGTTGTGGTGCCATTGCCCGACGTACGGGGCCGGGAGCTGATTCTTAAAGTACATATGCGCAAAGTGCCGCTCGGCGACGATGTGCGGCCGGGTGTGATCGCCCGCGGAACGCCTGGATTCTCGGGCGCCGATCTCGCGAATCTCGTCAATGAAGCAGCCCTGTTTGCGGCGCGCGCGAACAAGCGTGTCGTCAGCATGGATGAATTCGAGCAGGCGAAAGACAAGATCATGATGGGCACCGAAAGGCGCTCCATGGTGATGAGCGAGGAAGAGAAGCTCAATACGGCCTATCACGAGGCGGGTCACGCGATTATTGGCTGCCTCGTGCCCGAGCACGATCCGGTCTATAAGGTATCGATTATTCCGCGTGGCCGCGCGCTTGGCGTCACGATGTACCTGCCCGAGGAAGATCGTTACAGCATGTCGCGACAGCGACTCCAGAGCAGTATCTCCAGTCTGTTTGGCGGCCGTATCGCTGAGGAAATGATCAACGGGATCGAAGGCGTGACGACAGGTGCTTCAAACGACATTGAACGTGCCACGGAGATAGCTCGCAACATGGTGACGAAGTGGGGACTGTCAGATCGCCTCGGACCGCTGACCTACAGCGAAGATGATGGTGAAGTGTTCCTTGGACGCTCCGTGACGCAGCACAAACAGGTGTCGGATGACACGGCGCATGCTATCGATGAGGAAGTTCGGCGCATCATCGATTCGAATTACGAACGCGCGAAGAATCTGCTCGAGGAGAACGTCGATAAGCTGCATGCCATGGCCAAAGCCCTGGTCAAGTACGAGACGATTGGCGAGCTCCAGATCAAGGACATCATGGCGGGTAAGGAGCCGCGGCCGCCTGAGGACTGGGAGGACTCCTCGGACCCCCAGAAGCCAGACGACGGATCGGCCACGGCCGAAGCGGATACCACCGGCCCGATCGGTGGGCCGGCGAGCGAACACTAGTCAGTTTCCGACGACGATGCTGAACCTGGGTCCCCTGAGTTTCCCGGCGCCCGTCGTTATGGGCATCCTTAACATAACGCCCGATTCCTTTTCCGACGGCGGCAGCTTCGACAACCTCAATATCGCATTGCGCCAGGCGGCGACGATGGCGGATGGTGGCGCGGCGATTATTGACATCGGTGGCGAATCGACGCGTCCCGGGTCGAAGAGTGTCTCCGTACAGGAGGAGCAGGACCGGATTATTCCCGTCATCGAGGCCGTCAAGTCCGTCACGGATGCGACGATCTCCGTCGATACCAGCAAGGCGGAAGTCATGCGCGCCGCGGTCGCTGCCGGCGCGTCCATGATCAACGACGTCTGCGCATTGCAGGGCGAAGGCGCGCTGGAGGCCGCGGCGGACCTCAAAGTCCCGGTTTGCCTGATGCATATGCAGGGAGAACCGCGCACGATGCAGCAGAATCCCCAGTACGACGATGTTGTAGCTGACGTGGCCGCATTCCTGGATGAGCGCATCAGCGCATGCGTCGCAGCCGGTATTCCCGAGGATCTGCTGGTGGTCGATCCCGGCTTCGGATTCGGCAAAACGCATCTGCACAATGTCGAGCTGCTCGCAAATCTGCGACAATTGCGTGTCCGCAAGAGGCCTGTGCTGGTTGGCGTCTCGCGGAAGTCGACGCTTGGCGAGCTGACGCAACGTGAAGTGCACCAGCGATTGCCGGCCAGCATCGCCGCGGCGGTTGTGGCGGTCATGAACGGCGCCGACATTATCCGGGCGCACGATGTCCGGGCCAGCGTGGACGCGCTGAAGGTGGCGCGGGCAGTATTGGATGCAGGCAAGTAACTATGGGTAAGAAATTCTTCGGCACGGATGGCGTACGCGGCACAGTCGGCAACGACCCGATGACCGCGGATTTCGCCATGCGGCTTGCGAGCGCGGCCGCCCAGGTTTTGGTGCCAAAGGGCGGTACCGTTGTCATAGGCAAGGATACGCGCTTGTCCGGCTACATGTTCGAGTCGGCGCTCGAGGCGGGCTTCGTCGCGGCTGGTGCGGATGTGCTATTGCTGGGGCCGCTGCCGACGCCCGGTATTGCGCGGCTGACGCATGAATTCCAGGCGGATCTTGGCGTTGTTATCAGCGCATCGCACAACGCATTCTTCGATAACGGCATCAAGTTCTTCGATGGCACTGGTTCAAAACTGACGGACGAGGTCGAACACCAGATTGAAGAGCACCTGGAAAACCCGGCGATCACACTGGAATCTCAGTCGCTCGGCAAGGCGAAGCGCATTGACACGGCGCGCATTCGCTACCAGGAATTTTGTGCGGCCAGCATGCCGGACGGAGTGCGCCTGGAAGGTCTCAAAATCGTATTCGACGCTGCCAATGGCGCCGGCTACAAGGTCGGGCCACGGACGTTGGCCAACCTGGGTGCCGAGGTTATCCCGATCGGCTGTTCGCCGAACGGCCGGAACATCAACGACGGTTGCGGTTCAACCGAACCCGATCTGCTCCAGCTGACCGTGCCGGCTCTCAAGGCCGATGTAGGTGTTGCTCTTGATGGCGATGGCGATCGCGTCGTGATGGTCGATGAACACGGCAATCTTATTGACGGTGACCAGCTGCTTTTCGTGTTGGCGACGGCACGCAAGAACGGCGGCCTGGCTCTCGGTCCGGTCGTGGGCACGGTTATGAGCAACCTGGGTCTCGAGCACGCGCTCAATGCACAGGACATTGAGTTCCGCAGGGCCGCTGTCGGTGACCGCTATGTGCTGGAGTCATTACGGGAGAGCGGCGGCATCATCGGCGGCGAGACTTCCGGCCATATGATCGTGCTGGACAAAACGACGACGGGCGACGGCCTCATTTCTGCATTGCAGGTGTTGGCAATCATGAAGGAAACCGGCAAGCCATTGTCCGAACTCGTAGCCGGAATGCCGAAGTACCCCCAGACGATGGTCAATGTGCGCGTGGAAGATCGTATCGACCCGGGCCAATCGCAGGAGATCCAGGCCGCTGTGGCCGTTGCCGAGAGTGAACTGGCCGATACAGGGCGTGTTGTCTTGCGCGCGTCGGGCACGGAACCGGTCATCCGGGTAATGGTCGAAGGTGAGGACGAGAAGCAGGTGGTTTCGCTGGCAGAGCGGCTCGCCTCGGTCGTCGCCGAGGCGGCAGCCGCCAACCCCCAATAATGCGTTGATTTGCCGGGCCCGCCCCGGTATCCTTGCGCGCCTTTTAAGCCTGCAGGAACACCGATATGCGTGACTTTCTGGTCGCCGGAAACTGGAAAATGAACGGCAGCAGCGCCGCCAACGCGGAGCTGGTCGCCGGGATCGTTGCCGGTGTGCCCGCGGGTAGCGGATTCAGCCTGCTGGTTTGCCCGCCATTCCCTTACCTGGCCTCGGTTGTGGCCCAGGCGGAAGGCTCGGCGGTGAAAGTCGGGGCCCAGAACGTGTCGGAACACGAAAAGGGCGCGTTTACGGGCGAAGTAGCTCCCGGAATGCTGAGTGACCTGGGTTGCGACTACGTCATTGTCGGCCACTCGGAGCGCCGCGCGATGTATGGCGAGACCAGTGCGCAGGTGGCGGCGAAGTTCCAGGCGGCGCAAGCGGCCGGAATCACGCCAATTCTGTGCGTCGGCGAGACGCTGGAAGAGCGCGAAGCGGGAACGACCGAGAGCGTAATCGATGAGCAGCTCGACGCTGTTCTGAATACGGCGGGAGTGGCAGCATTCGCTACCGCGGTGATCGCCTACGAGCCGGTATGGGCAATTGGTACCGGGATGACGGCGACGCCGGAGCAGGCGCAGGACGTGCATGCGCACATCCGGGCAGGCCTGGCGGAACAGAGTGCCGAGATTGCGGCCGGCGTACAGATACTGTACGGCGGCAGCATGAAAGGCGAAAATGCGGCTGGATTGCTTTCCCAGCCGGACATCGACGGCGGCCTGATAGGTGGCGCGTCCTTGAAAGCGGAAGACTTCCTGGCGATTGCCCAAGCGGCGGCGCAGGCTAAATAGACGAGTTAATTTAATGGATACACTTCAAAAGGCTGTACTGATCGCCCATACGTTGATCGCGTTAATGATCATCGTTTTGGTGCTCCTGCAGCGTGGTAAGGGCGCCGATGCAGGTGCTGCATTTGGTGCTGGTGCGTCAGGTACGGTATTCGGTGCCCGCGGTTCCAGTAGCTTCTTTTCGAGAGCGACTGCGATCTTCGCGACGCTGTTCTTTGCCAGCAGCCTGACGCTGGCCTACCTCAGCAGTCAGCGCTCGGCTGCGCCGGAGAGCCTGCTGGAGAACGCGCCGGTGGCGGAAACCGACGCTGAGGTCATCCTCGAACTCAGCGAGGAGACGCCGATAGAGGATATGCCTCAGTTGGAGTCCAGCGAGGAAGCAGATCCGATGGATTTGCCGGAACTCGAAGAAGAGCCGGCCAACGATAACGAGTAAGATCGGGGATAAGATACCCAACACATGCTCTGGTGGTGGAATTGGTAGACACGCTGTCTTGAGGGGGCAGTGGCGCGAGCCGTGCGAGTTCGAGTCTCGCCCAGAGCACCAAATACGAATCCGGCCTGTTCAGCCACGTGCTGCAGGCCGGTTTTCATATGGGCTACGTAAGAAAGTCGCCCGAAGCCCCCCCGACTATCGCGCTATAGGGGTATGTCAGGGCCGCCAGACACTGATACAATCGCGCGCTGATTTGGGCGTGATTCAAAGCGCCGGGCAAGCGGGCGAAAATGCTACAAGAATACTTTCCGATTCTGGTCTTTTTGGGTGTCGCAACGGGTATTGGCGTGCTCTTGCTGGTCCTCGGCTTCCTGATCGGCCAGGGACAAAAAGACGAAGAAAAACTCTCTCCCTATGAGTGCGGATTCGAGGCGTTCGACGACTCGCGCATGAAGTTCGACGTCCGCTACTACCTCGTCGCCATCCTGTTCATCATTTTCGATCTCGAGATCGCGTTCCTGTTTCCCTGGGCGGTTTCTCTCGACACGGTCGGTAAATTCGGTTTGCTGTCGATGGCCCTGTTCCTGGCCTTGCTGGTCGTCGGTTTCATTTATGAATGGAAGAAAGGGGCGCTCGAGTGGGACTAGCAGAATCTCAGGCGGTGGAGTCGCCAAACGGGGCCGAAGGCGCGGGCGATAGCCTGCAGAAAAAAGGCTTCGTGGTCACGAGCGTCGATTCGGTTATGAACTGGGCGCGAACCGGTTCACTCTGGCCGATGACGTTCGGCCTGGCTTGCTGCGCCGTCGAGATGATGCAGGCGGGAGCCGCGCGTTATGACCTCGACCGCTTTGGCATTATTTTTCGCCCGAGCCCACGGCAGTCGGATTGCATGATTGTCGCCGGTACGCTGACCAACAAAATGGCTGCCCCGCTGCGCAAGGTCTACGACCAGATGCCCGAGCCACGCTGGGTCGTCTCGATGGGTTCCTGCGCCAATGGCGGCGGCTACTACCACTATTCCTATTCCGTAGTCCGGGGCTGCGACCGGATTGTGCCGGTCGACGTCTACGTGCCGGGGTGTCCGCCGACGGCGGAGGCCCTGATCTACGGCCTGATTCAGCTGCAAAACAAGATTCGACGTACGAGCACTATAGCCAGATAAGAATAAGACGATGAGTGAACGTTACGAGACATTGGCTGCTCGCATCTACGAGCGCTTTGGCGAGCAAATGCGCCGCGTGCCGTCGAATTGCGGTGAGCTGACCTACGAGCTCGACAAAGACGACCTGAGTACGATTGCAACCGCGCTGCGCAATGAGGCTGACTTCGGCTTCGAGATGCTGATAGATGTCTGTGGCGTTGACTACCTCCACTACGGCAGCGACGAGTGGGAAACGAGCGATGCAACATCGACCGGCTTCAGTCGCGGTGTCGAGCGTGAGCCCGTCATTCTCGACGAGGCTGATGAGTTTGACAGCGAGCGCTTTGCGGTCGTGTATCACCTCCTGTCATTGCAGCACAATGTCCGGCTGCGGCTGCGTGTGTACACCGGCACGAGCAATCCGCCGATCGTTAAATCGGTTGTCGATATCTGGAATGGTGCTAACTGGTTTGAACGAGAAGTTTTCGACCTGTACGGCATCCTGTTCGAAGGCCACCCGGACCTGCGCCGAATCCTGACGGACTATGGTTTCATCGGGCATCCGTTCCGCAAGGACTTTCCGATTTCCGGCAACGTGGAAGTGCATTACGACGAGGAAGAGGGTCGGGTCGTCTACAGGCCGGTGACGATCGAACCACGCACCTTGGTGCCGCGGGTCATTCGCGATGACAACCGCTATTCAGCCGACCTCAAGGACGCGACCGATGGCTGAGATCCAGAGCTACACGATGAACTTCGGCCCACAGCACCCGGCTGCGCACGGTGTGCTGCGTCTCGTTCTTGAGATCGAGGGCGAAACGATCCAGAAAGCGGACCCACATGTTGGGCTGCTGCACCGCGCCACGGAGAAGCTCGCCGAGACCAAGCCGTTCAACCAGAGTATCGGTTACATGGACCGTCTCGACT
>CAZKZE010000039.1:0-25848 GCA_964557165.1 uncultured Woeseiaceae bacterium | reverse complement strand
ATTGTCAGAAATTTTCAAATTGCTAGGAAATATGGTGCCAGTCACCTTATTTCCGAGAGGAATTTTGGCGTCACCACCTGAAATAGGGTGACTGGCACCATATTTCCGGTACCAGTTTTCCTGGCGGCAATAGCGAGTGGGAACCACCCGATCCCTTTTCGAACTCGGAAGTGAAAACGCTCAGCGCCGATGGTAGTGTGGGGTCTCCCCATGTGAGAGTAGGACACCGCCAGGATTTATATTTCAAAAAGCCGCATCCTTCGGGATGCGGCTTTTTTTATGCCCGTAGGCCATAATCGACGCATGGCGATCTGGCAAGAACTGCGAAGACGACATGTGTACCGGATGGCCGGCTTCTATGTCGTGGGCGCCTGGTTGATCATCCAGGTTGCCGACGTGTTCTTCCCTGCCTGGGGACTCCCCGATACCGCCCTGCGATTTCTTATCATCGCCGCGATCCTGTGTTTCCCGATCGCGTTGGTCTTTTCCTGGACCTACGACATAACGGCATCGGGCATCGTCAAAACGGCACCCGCCGATCCTGGCCAAACGTTCGATAGCTCACTCAAGCGTACCGACTACGTCGTCCTGACCGCCTTACTCGCGATCGGCGCCGCCATTGTGTTCGGCAGCCTGCAGAAGATAGTCGAGGAAGTGGACGGTACAGTCGCTGCGGCCGCGAAAATCGCCAACTCGGTCGCTGTTCTGCCGTTCGTGAATCTCGATACCAATCCGGACACCGGTTATTTCTCCGATGGTGTCACCGAGGAAATCCTTCACCGCTTGTCCTCCTTAAAAGCGCTGCACATTCTGAGTCGTACCTCATCTTTCGCATTTCGCGACAGCAATGAGGGGCCGGCGCGTATCAGCGAAATATTGGGTGTCCGTTACTTGCTGCATGGCAGCGTTCGTCGTGACAACAACTTTGTGCGCGTCACCGCACGCCTCATCGACGACACGGGCTACCAGGTCTGGAGCGAGACCTTCGATCGCAAGCTCGAAGGCATCTTTGCTATTCAGTCCGAGATCGCAAGTACGGTCGCCAGCCGCATCGAGCGCGAGATAGTCCCACCTGCCGAACTTCCCGCCGGTCGCACAACGACAAACATGGACGCCTACGATGCCTACCTCGTGGGCCGGGCATTCGTAAACGCAAGAACGCCCGGTTGGGATGACAAAGCCATTGCAGCTTTTGAAGAAGCCGTCCGCCTGGACGAGAACTACGCTCCTCCTTACGCCGGGCTGGCAATAGCGTTATCGATTAACAATCCCGACTGGGATGCTGTTCGCGAGTCCATCGTTCGCGCAGCAGAAAAGGCTATAGAGTTGGATCCCGAACTGGCCGAAGGACACGCCGCGCTCGGCCTGACCTTGCTTGAACATGCGGTTTCGTTTGGCGATAGGCAGACCAACCTGGAACGCTCAGAACGGTCGTTGCGGCAGGCCATTGAACTCGATCCGTCGCTCTCAATGGCTTACTCCTGGTTGTATATTGTCCTACTGGAGCAGGCTCGTAACGAAGAAGCGAGCGATGTAATCGAAAGAGGTCTGCTCATCGATCCACTGCACCCCGTAATGTCTTACAACATGGCTGATCGGTTAAGGAATCTCGGCGAACACGAACGCGCAGAGCGACTTCTCTTACGACTGACCGATCTGCCCGAGCCTCCCTGGATGGCCTACACCGGGTTGTATCATCTATACAACGCGATGGGTGAGTTCGGCGAAGCATTACACTGGGCCAAGCAGTTCGCGCGGGTTAATGCCAAGTCCCAGAGTGCCGGTTTCAGCGCATTTCTGGGGGGGACCTATGAACGTCTCGGCCTTATCGAGGATAGTGACTATTGGATAGCTGATTTGTTGGTGCATACGCCGAGGCCTGAGCAAAGATTCTGGTTCAAGGCTACTCAGCTTCGACTGCGCGGCGACCACGCTGGATTACAGGGGGTGATCGACGAGCTCGATGCCGCTCCTGGTACTGATAGTGACCAATTGCAGGTTGGTAGTGCCAGCCTGTATGCATCAGCCAATATTCTCGCTGGAAATTTCGATGTGGGAATTGATGCATTTGAGAATTCGTATGAACTTGGATCGCTGTCCCTGGGCAGCGATGTTCGGTTCTTTGGAGACCTGGAGTACCTGCACGTGCTCGCCTATGGCTATCAACAGGTTGGACGAGACGATGAGGCGAATGCGCTTCTGGCTCAACTCCATGAACACCTCAACGCACTTGTCGTTGAGCAGAAGATGAACTCTGGCAGCCTCCATCACCTGCGTGCACAGAACTTCGGCCTGAGTGGTGATTTTGATGCCGCTGCTGGCGCTCTGGAGGCTGCTATCGAAGCAGGCTGGTTGCGGTATTTCTGGGTTGCCGGCAGCCCTCTCTGGACGGAAATCATTGCTTACCCTCGCATCGCCCGTATGCTTGAGGATGTCAAAGTTGAACTGGAACGTCAGCGAGCGATTGTGCAAAAAGCCGATGCCGAACACGATTTTCGCGCCGAAATAGCAGCACTGCGCGAAGCTGCCCAGCCCTAGCTACGTGGGCGGCTTTGCATGCCCGTCTGAAACAAAGTGTAACAATCGGCCCCGTTTAGTCCCGTATCGATTGGTTTGCTATCTGTGCTTCGCTACAATCCAGCCTCGTTTAGCTGAAATAGCAGAAAAACCAATAAGTTATGAATCGTTCCGAACAGCGAATACCCAGGCTGCGTACGCGCGGCCGGGAGAATCGGCGCCGCTTGCTGGCTGAGGCCGAACGCCTGTTGCTCGAGAGCGATGGCGGGCCGCTGAAATTCAGTGACGTCTTCGAAGCAGCACGCGTTTCTCGCGGTTCGGCCTATCGGATCTATATTGGTATTGACGACCTGCTCCAGGACCTGGCTACCGAGTGGATCAACAACTTCGTCGAATACCTGGAGGCGGGTGAGCCCGAGCGACAACCCGAGGACTGGGGCCAGCTTGTTTCGTTCCTCGTCAGGCGTGGTGCCGAATACTGGGCGAATACCTACCGGACATTGCAGGTATTGCCGCGCTTCCACTCAACGGCGCATGCGAATTACAACGCCGCGGTCAGGGAAATGAGTCTGTGTGTGTCCGAGATTTTCAGCCGCTACTTCGTAATACCTGACGTCCCGGGCTGGATGTCGAAACTCGCGTTCTTTACTCAAATCTGTGATATCACGTTTACCGATGCAGTACGCAATGAAGGGTGTATCAGCGAACAGCGCCTGACAGAGGCCGAAGCCTTGTGTCGAACCTACCTCGAGTTTCACTTGCCAACATGGTTGCCTGCCCGAGATACTTCAGGTAGCTGACACCTACAAGAATCCCGCGTACCTCGGAATCTACCTCCCGATGCTGATGAAAGTGTATTCGGTCGCGCTCGTGCTGAGCCTGCCGGTCTTAACTGCTTACTCTGCCGAGCTCGTCGCGGACGACGATGTCGGCGAAGCTGACGAAATTACCGAGATAACGGTAAGCGCACGGCGGGTTGCCAATACACGGCCAGCCGGCACATACGCATCGCCCGCGACACTGTTGCGGTTTGACCCTTCCACACAGCTGCAATCGCGCGGGCTGGCTGAAGGCCAGTCCGACGTCACAGTGCGCGGCGGTGTCTTCGAGAACACGGGTTTTAAACTCGGTGGAGTCACGGTCATGGATCCGCAGACCGGCCACTATGTGGCCGAGCTACCGGTCGATCCTGCCCTGATGTCGATGCCCACGATTAACAAAGGCATAGAAAGCGCGATCGACGGATTCAATTCAGCGATTGCAACGGTGTCCTATGGCATTGCCAAGGTGCGTGACGGAGGGGCTGTCGAGCTGGGGCTGGGGGATAACGGGCTGAACTCACAAGCCATCCGGTTTGGCCACGTCGCGGACAACAGATTCGGCCTGGCATTTTCGGCGGCTCGCTCGGAAGGCGACGGCACCTTGCCCAACGGTGATCACGAGTTTGCTCGTTATAACGCGCAGCTACAGTTTGACAGCGGGGCGGCCCAGTCCGACATCATCGTAAGCTACCAGGACAAGTTCTACGGCTGGCCTGGTGCGTACACCGGGTTTGCCTCACTGCCCGAGACCGACGACACCCAGACAACGCTGGTCTTATTGAACCAACGCCGGGAAACGGCACGTGGTTGGTTCGAGTTTGGCGGGTTCTACCGGCGTCTCGAAGACGATTATGATTTCGACCGCACCGATGTCGAAACCGGCACCCCCGGCTCATTTGAGCACGAGACCAAGGTCATGGCGGCCGGGTTCCAGGGGGCGCAACAAGTGGGGCGGATCAATTGGCGCTACGGCGGCCAGGTGACAAAAGATGAGCTCGTCTACTCCACCGACCTGACTTATGGCTTGTTCGACGATCGCACCTATGTGACGTTGAGTGTGGTGCCGTCGATCGACATGACGCTCGCAAGCGGCAGTGTCCTGACGTGGCAAGCTGGCCTGACGGCAGATTACAGCAACCGGGACAGCAGCGCTGTATCTCCGCTGCTCGGCGTTTCACTTGATCAAACCGATGCGCGGGGCACGACGCTGTGGTCGCTGGAGTATGCGCAAACGACTCAGCTTCCCGGTTACACCGCGTTGAACTCGAATCCATCGGGATTGTTCGGTGGCAACGCGTTGTTGGGGCGTGAGGAAGCCAGGCAGTTGACCGGTTCGGTATCGAGAGACACGGGCAGCTGGCAGATACACGCGGCGGTGTTCGTTCGGCAGGACGAGGATCTCGTGGACTGGACGTTTGCGACCGCAGCGCCGTTTGCGCGCCAGGCGAACGCGGTCGATATCGATGTCGTTGGTACCGAGGTCGTCATGAGCTGGCAGTGGGATCGCCTGGACCTGACCGCCGGATACACCTGGCTGGACAAGGATGCCGACTACGGGAGCGCGCAGGTAGACGCGAGCTTCTACGCATTGAATTTCGCACGCCACCGAGCCACGCTCGCCGTACTTTACCGACTACCAGGCGGTTTCGAGTTCCGGTTGGATAACGATTATCGGCGGCAGGAAGACAACCCATTGCGCGACGGCGACGATTCGGCCTATCTCGCGTCGCTTTCGCTTGTATGGCGGGGTCAGGGTAATTCCGGATTCAGTGCGGCGCTGGTTGGGGATAACCTGACGGATAGCGAGTTTCAGCCCTTTCCGGGAACGCCGGCGTCCGGGCGACAACTCAGCGTGACAGCAGCTTACAACTGGTGAACGAATATGATTGAACTCTATTACTGGCCGACTCCCAATGGCCACAAGGTCTCCGTGATGCTCGAAGAATGTGGGCTCGAGTACGAAGTAAAGCCGATCAACATCGGTGCCGGTGATCAGTTCACGCCCGGGTTCCTTGCCATCAGCCCGAATAATCGGATTCCGGCAATTGTCGATACGGGGACCGGCGTCTCTGTATTCGAGGGTGGTGCGATCCTGATCTACCTTGCGGAGAAGTCGGGCAAGTTACTGCCAACGGACACGGCCGGCCGTTTCGAGACGCTGCAGTGGCTGTTCTGGCAAACGGGCGGGCTGGGACCCATGGGCGGGCAACTCAGTCACTATGTGAATTACGCCAAGGAGGACGTCCCCTACTCGCGTCACCGCTATGCGGATGAATATGATCGCCTCCTGGCGGTTATGGACGTGCGACTGCGCGATCGCGAGTGCCTTGCCGGCGACTATTCGATAGCTGACATCGCGAGTTTTCCCTGGGTAGTTCCGTACCGCCGTCTTGGTGCCGATCTGGACAAGTTCCCGAACCTGCGGCGCTGGTTCGATTCGCTGAAAGCGCGCCCCGCCGTCCAGGCCGGCATTGACCTGGGGAAGGACTGGCGGCGTGATGTAGCGGATGACGATAAAGCCCGGGCCATCATCTTCGGCCAGAACTCGTCGACAGTGCATAGCGCGCAGAAGAACTGAATGCGGCTCTATGACTGCAAGACCGCGCCGAGCCCCAGGCGTGTGCGGATTTTTCTCGCTGAGAAAGGCATCGATATCGAGACCGTTCAGATCGACCTTGGGGCCGGTGAGCAATTCAGCGAGACATTCCGCAAAGTAAATCCGGACTGCGTCGTTCCCGCGTTCGAACTGGATGACGGCAGCTGTATCAGCGAAGTACTCGCGATCTGCCAGTACCTCGAAGAGACGCATCCCGAACCCGCACTTATGGGCGTCACAGCAGAAGAGCGAGCACGTGTCTCGATGTGGAACGCCAAGGTTGAGCAGCAGGGCTTGTTGGCGATGGCAGATGCTTTCCGTAACTCGGCGAAGGGACTACGGGGTCGTGCCGTGACCGGAATAGAAGCCCATGCGCAGATTCCGGAGCTCGCGGAACGAGGCTGTGCGCGTGTTCTGCAATTCTTCGACAGGCTGGATACACAGCTGGCCGAAAACGACTTTGTCGCCGGCGACAACTACTCGATGGCGGACATCACTGCGATGGTACTCGTCGATTTCGCCCGCTGGATCAAGATCCAGGTTCCCGACGATGCGGCAAATCTCGCGCGCTGGTATGCGGTGGTGTCGAAGCGGCCAAGCGCCGCTGCCTGACTCTAGCTGCGCTCGGCCAGCGCCCTGATGCCGAGGAACAGCAGGACGCCGATCTTCACGAGCTCGAGTGTCGAGTAGATCGCGTGGGTGTAGGATGGCGGCGGCTCGCCGCCCGCGAGGATGATGTCTGTTCTGGCCGCCAGTTCCGGGATCAACCAGGCACCCTGCGCCAGCACGATCAGGACGAGTACGCTGCACCAGGCCCACAGCTCGCGACTGCGACCCGATGTGCGCACGATGACGAGCAGCAGCACGAGAGCGAGGAACTCCGCCTTGTTGAGTGCTTCGAATACCACCCGTCCCACATCGAGTGCGACAGGACGTGTTATCGAAGTGGCAGTAAAGCGCACCGGGGTGGCGATCATCGAAATGCCGACCGTCATGCCGACCCATGTGAAACAGACCCAGGCCGGGTTCAGCAGCGCATTTCGGATTCGTCGGGACACGGACATATAATGCATGACCAAATAGCGAATAACACCATGACACAGCCTACTGAACCCCAACTCGCCTCTGCGGTAATGATGATTCGCCCTGTCCGGTTCGAGAGCAACCCGATGACAGCGGCGTCCAATCGTTTCCAGGGGAAGACGGATTCGGGGCCGGAAGAGCAACAAGCCGCGGCCGCAGTCGAATTCGATGCTCTGGCTTCGGCATTGCGCGAAGCCGGCATCGACGTGATCGTCATTGACGATACGCCTGAGCCGCATACGCCCGATTCGATCTTCCCGAACAACTGGATCAGCATGCACGCGGATGGCCGTGTGGTCCTGTACCCGATGGAAGCGGAGAATCGTCGGACAGAGCGCAGGATGGATATCGTCGAGCGCCTCGACAATGCGGTTGGGCGACAAATTACCGAGCTCGTGGATCTTTGCGCACATGAGAACGCCGGGCACTACCTTGAAGGTACCGGCAGCATGGTTCTCGATCGGGTGAATCGGATCGCCTACGCCTGCATCTCGACGAGAACACACCTGGATCCGTTGGGCGACTTCGCGCAACGGATGGGCTACGAGGTCGTCGCATTCGAAGCCGTCGACAGCGACGGTGTGCCGATTTATCACACGAATGTGCTGATGAACGTGGGTGAAGAGGTCGCCGTAATTTGTGGCGAAGCGATACCACGAGAGGATCAACGTAAAGCCGTGCTGGCGCGCCTGCGCGAAACCGGTCATGAGGTCCTGCTGCTGACCTACGCGCAGCTCGATGCCTTCGCCGGAAACATGCTGGAACTGAAGAATAAAGACGGCGAACGTGTTCTCGCTATGTCCCAACAGGCGTACGATTCACTGGACGAAGAACAGCGCGCAGTGCTGGCGGAGAATGGCCGGATAATTAGCGTAGCGATAAACAACATCGAATCTTCAGCAGGTGGCAGCGTGCGGTGCATGCTCGCGGAAATTCATCTGCCGCTAGAAGGGAATGAAGACCTATGAGCAAGGACAAGATACTGATGTGTCCCCCGGACTATTTCACGGTGGACTACGTTATCAATCCGTGGATGGCCGGCCATGAAGATTCGCTGAGCATCGAGCGGGCAAAGCAGCAATGGGAAACACTGCGCGACCAGGTTGGTGAGTTCGCCGAAGTTGTGACGATCGAGCCCCAACCCGAACTGCCCGACATGGTATTCACAGCCAACGCCGGGGTGGTATATGGCGACAAGGCGATCGCGAGTCATTTCATGCCGCACGAACGCCGGCCGGAAGAGCAGTTCTTCAAGAAGTGGTTCGTTGAAAACGGATTCGACCTGCTCGATCTTGACGATAACATTGGATTTGAAGGTGCGGGCGACTGCCTGCTCGATCGGCGCGGGCCCTGGCTCTGGACGGGCTATGGTTTCCGTACCGAAATCGAAGCGCATGCCGAGATTCGGAATTTCTTCGATATCGAAGTTGTGTCGATTCGCCTGACGGACGCACGCTTCTACCACATCGACACGTGCTTTTGCCCGCTGACCGACGGCTTCCTCATGTATCACCCGCCGGCATTCGACTACGACTCCCGCATAGCGATAGAGAGCCGCATTCCACCCCACAAGCGCATCATCGTAGATACGTACGACGCCGGGAATTTTGCCTGCAATGCCGTGAACATCGGTGACCGCGTCATTCTCAATAAAGCATCCGATCCGCTGAAAGCGCGCCTGATGCTTGCCGGATTCCGCGTGCACGAGGTGGAACTCAGCGAGTTTCTCAAGGCCGGCGGATCGTCGAAGTGCCTGACCCTGAAGCTGACCGAACCGGTTCGTTAGGAGATCCTGATATGGCCACGCCGCATCGCTATTCCATTTGGCCGAAAGACCCTGCAGCGCATCTGTTCGACGTTCGCCTGACCGTCGCAACACCGGATCCGGACGGCCAGGTATTCGCCTTGCCGACGTGGATCCCTGGCAGTTACATGATTCGTGACTACGCTAAACATGTCGTGTCGGCACGTGCCGAGGCCGATGGTCGCGATGTGGCGCTGAACAAGCTGGATAAGACTCGCTGGCAAGCGGCGGCAACAGACCGGGAACTCACCCTTGTGCTCGAGATCTATGCGCACGACGAGAGTGTGCGCGGTTCGCATCTCGATCTCACCCATGCGTTCTTCAATGGAACCTGTGTCTTCCCTGCCGTCGTCGGCCAGGAGGATGTTGCCTGTGAGCTCGATATCCTGGCGCCGGAAAAACCGGTTGGGAAGCGTTGGCGTGTTGCCACGTCCATGAACAACAAGGAGGCCGAAGCATACGGCTTTGGCACGTATAGTGCTGACGACTATGCGGAGCTGATCGATCACCCGGTCGAGATTGGTGAACTGTCGATTGGCGAGTTCGAGGTGGATGGCATACCGCACGCGATCGCGATACGCGGCAATACACGGGCAGACATGCGCCGCCTGTGTCACGACCTGCAACAAATCTGTGCGCATCACATGGCGTTTCTCGGGGCGCCCAGGGATCTCGACCGCTACCTGTTCCTGTTGAATGCGCCCGGCACTGGCTACGGAGGCCTTGAACATCGATGGTCATCGGCGCTGATCTGCGGGCGCGATAATCTGCCGGCGCGCGGCGACGAGGGTGTCTCTGACGAGTACCGCACGTTCCTGGGACTCGTGAGCCACGAGTATTTTCACCTGTGGAACGTCAAGCGAATGAAGCCCAAGGCCTTCACGCCGTACGATCTGTCGCGAGAGACAAATACGGACCTGTTATGGGTGTTCGAAGGTGTGACCTCTTACTATGACGACCTGGGACTTGTGCGCAGCGGTTTGATCAGTATCGAGAGTTACCTTGAGCTACTCGGCCAGACGATGACCCGCGTTGCGCGTAGCGGCGGTCGCCGCCGGCAAAGTGTCGCGGATTCGAGCTTCGATGCCTGGACCAAGTTCTACAAACAGGACGCGAACGCGACCAACGCGATCGTCAGTTACTATGCGAAGGGTGCGCTCGTAGCGCTCTCTCTCGACCTGAAGCTGCGCTCCGAGACGGGCGGCGAGTTCTCGCTCGACGATGTCATGACAGCGGCCTGGGACCGCTGGGGAGAGAGCGGCGAGGGCATGCCCGAGGACGGCTTCGAAACGATATGCCAGGATGTTTCCGGCCTCGACCTCGAGGATTTCTTCTCGGCCACGGTGCGTGGTACCGGCGAGTTGCCGCTCGAGACCTTGCTCAAGACTCACGGTATCGACTATCACATGCGGCGTTCGGAAGGCGGCAAGGATGCTGGCGGAAAACCGAAGAGCGACACTAACCTACCGGCTGTGTGGCTCGGCGCCGTCCTGGGCAATCGTGGCAGTACGCCAGTTTTTCGTGCCATTCATAACGGCGGTCCCGCGGAGCTGGCAGGCATCTCGCCCGGGGACGAGCTCGTTGCCCTCGATGGATTGCGGATCAGTCTCGCGGGCTGCGAAGCACGGACGCGCCGTTATCACCCGGGCGACAAGTCGGACGTGACGGTATTTCGCGGGGACGAACTCATGACCTTGCGCCTGAAGTGGGCCGAGGCGCCCGCTGACACGTGCTATTTGCTCGCGGATGACGAGGTCGATGACGAGGTGGTTTCGAGACGCGCCGACTGGTTGGGAATGTAGTGCAACGACTTGCTAACCCGACGCTGCGCCTATTCATCGGCGCCGCGTTGATTAGCCTGTCGCCTGTCTGGGTCAAGCTCGTCGACGTTTCGGCGACCAGCAGCGCATTCTGGCGTGTGGCGATTGGCGGCGTGACGCTTGCGGTGTACCTGTTGTTGACCAGGCGACGCTTGAAATTGACCGCCGCACTGTGGGGCATGCTGGCAATCGCGGCGGTATTTCTCGCACTCGACCTGTGGTTCTATCATCGTAGTATCCAATCCATAGGCCCCGGGCTGGCGACCCTGATCGCGAACTTCCAGGTATTCGTAATGGCGGCCGCTGGGTACCTGATCCTGCGGGAGCCACCGAGTGCCAGGCAGCTCGTTGCAATTCCCCTGGCATTGCTCGGACTCGCCCTGATTGTTGGTGTGGACTGGGATGCGCTACCCGAGGACTACCGACGTGGCATTGTTTTCGGGCTGGGCGCCGCACTGACGTATGCCCTCTATCTGCTCAGCATGCGTCGCTCGCGGCAAGGCTCGACTCATCGCGTTCCCACCCGGGAAATAGCCGTGGTCTCATTGCTGACCGCCGTGATGCTGGGCGCTGTTGCGTTCGCCGAAGGTGATTCGCTCGCGGTCCGCAGCAGCAGCGATATCGCCTGGCTGGCTTGCTACGGAATTCTCTCGCACAGTTTCGGCATGATGTTCATCGCCAGTAGTCTGCCGCATGTTACGCCATCCCAGGCCGGACTCGCCCTGCTGCTTCAGCCAACACTAAGCTTCGCCTGGGATGTCCTGTTCTTCGGTCGGCCAATGACGCCGATGGAACTGCTGGGCGCAGCGATTGCGCTGTTTGCGATCTATCTTGGATCCCGGGTGCGGTCAGAAGATGGGCAGGGCACCCGCCAGTAATTCGATTTCGAAGCGCGTCTGCATCGGCTGCATTTCGCCATCAAGATGGCAGTCCACGGGTTCATCGGCTTCGATCAGGAGGCGCGTGACTGTTTCGTGAGCAATCTCTTTCTCGCCCATATGCTTGCCCGACATCAGTTTCGGCAGCAGCGTGAGGATGCGCGGCCTCGATACCGGCGCTACCACCAGGAGATCGAAGAGCCCGTCATCGTTTCTTGCCATCGGCGCTAGATTGAACATCCCTCCGATCCACGGTCCGCTCGCGACATTTGCCAGTGTAATCGGCCCGGTACGGACATTGTCGCCTGAAGTAATCCGCATGTTCGGTGTTGCGATACCCTCAGCCATGCCGCGAAAAATAGCGAACAGGTAGACGAGGTCGCCGATCGGGACGCGATACGAACGGGCGATCCGCGTAACCCTGGCGTCGAAGCCGATTCCGGCGCCATTCGCAAAATAGCGATCGTTCATTTTGCCCACGTCAACGCGGCGTGAGCGTGCGTCTGCCGCAATGCTGTCCGCGAGGAGCTTGGTTGCGTGCTCCCAATCGAGGGTTATGCCGGCGGCCTTGGCGAAGTCATTGCCGGTACCGCTCGGGATGATCCCAAGCGTCGCTTCGCCGTCGGCACGCATAATGCCGTTGGTTGCCTCATGGACGCTGCCGTCTCCGCCCACCGCGACGATGCGCTTTCCTCCATTCTCGACGCAGAGTCGAACCTGCTCCTCGAGATTGCCGACATGTTGGCTCAGGTGCACCTCCAGCGGAAAGCCCCGCTCGCCGAGCAACTCACGTATGCGGGCCGAGCGCTTGCCGGCGCGGCCACGGCCCGCGGCGGGATTGAGAAACAGGTGGACGGTCTCTGCTGCCATGAGGCGATGCTACAATGCGCCGGTCCCTCGTCGCAAAACGGATCACTCAATGTTGGAACTGGGCGTCAAGTTTCTGATCAGCTATTTCATTGGCTCGCTCATGGGCGCAATGCTGGTCGGCAAGCTTCGCGGCGGTGTCGACATTCGTACGATGGGTAGCGGGAATGCCGGCGGCACCAACGCATTGCGGACCCAGGGTGTCGTTTTTGCGCTTGGCGTGGTCGTCGTTGATGTCGGCAAGGGCATCATCGGCGCAGGTGTTGTCCCCGGTCTCGAGTTGCCGTTCGTGCCGCAGGATCCGGAAGTGTCCCGAACATGGCTGACGCTGGTTTGCGCGAGCGGCGCCGTCCTCGGGCATGTCTGGCCGATCTACCATGGCTTCAAGGGCGGCAAAGGTGCCGCCACGTTGATCGGGACCCTGGTCATTCTGGCACCTGAATTGATTCTCGGTGTATTGCTTGCCTGGGGATGGGTGCTTGTCATGACTGGCTACGTAGGCCTTGCAACGATGACGGCTGCAACGGCGCTGCCGATCTGGCTGGGCCTCACCCGACTTCCCGAAGATCAGCCGCTGTTTGTTTACGCAACGGTAATGGCAATGTTCGTCGTCTACTGGCATCGCTCCAATATCCGACGCATGCGCGAGGGCACTGAGCATCGCAATGTCAGGGCCATGATGTTCAAACCTCGCGATACCAAAGGTGCTGATGATCAACCTTGACGCGGGCGTTATACGCGAGTCGCTTGGCGAGGCCGCCGCGACCAGGTTGTCCTGCTTCGACACGTTTCCCGAGATTGAGTCGACCAACACATACCTGATGCAAAGGACCGGCCCTCCGCCCGGCCAGCTCCACGTTGCAGCCACGACAAACCAGACAATGGGCCGCGGCCGACATGGCCGTACCTGGCAATCGCCGCCCGGGTCTGGCCTGTGCCTCTCGATCGCCTACACCTTTGGCGTACAGCCTGCGAACCTGTCAGCGCTGACGCTGGCGATCGGCATAGGTGTCATCGACGCGCTCGAAGATAGCGGTGCAGGTGGCGTTCAACTCAAGTGGCCCAACGACCTGATCGTGGACGGCGGCAAACTGGGTGGAATTCTCACCGAGTCTCAGTCGCTGACCTCCGGGGCGGTTACCGTCGTAACCGGTGTTGGGCTGAATGTTAATCTCGGTGACATGTCGGACTTTGAACTCGAAATGGGGTCGGTGCGCCGGGTCGCGGATCTGACGAGAATCACCGCCAGGCCGCCGAAGTACGAGGATCTCGCCGCGGTGCTTATCGACAAGCTGTGCGCAACGTTTGTCGAATTTGAAGTTGACGGGTTTGAACCTTACGCGCAGCGCTGGGTCGAGCGCGACTGGCTGTTCGGGCGCGACCTGGTGATCGACATGCAACAGCGCCAGGTTACGGGCACAGGGGCCGGTATCGGCGATGATGGCGCCCTGCTTGTCGATACCGGGAAGGGCAGAATTCAACGTATTACATCCGGAACGGTAGTCCTCTCATGAAAGCGCTGCTCATGGATGTCGGAAACTCACGCATCAAATGGGGCGTGTTGGAGAACGGTGAGATCCGGCGCACGGGCCACATCTCGCAGGAGCGAATCCGCGACAAAGGCTTGCAGGCGATCACAACGAAGATCCCGAGGCGCGTCGATGAGGTATTTGTCAGCAACGTCGCCGGCACAACATTCGCGACACGATTGTCAGGCGTTGTTGGCATGCATTGCGAATGCGATGTTCACTTTGCGCGCACCGCGCGCAGCGGCTGGGGTGTCACTAACAGTTACACTCAACCGCGCCGTATGGGAGTGGATCGCTGGGTTGCGATGATCGGTGCGTTCGCGGAGTTTCAGTCCGCATGTCTCGTCGTCGATGTTGGCACCGCGATGACTATCGACGCCATCGACGACAAGGGTCAGCACCTCGGTGGCCAGATCATCGCCGGCGTCTCGACCATGGCCGACGCGCTCGCTGCGGCAACCAGCGATATCCCGCAGGTCAAGCCGGCGCCGGGTCGGGAAAGAGCGGACCTTGGCATGTTTGCGCACAACACGGCAGCGGCCGTTCGGGAAGGTGCGCAAAACGCCGTCGCCGGCGCGATCGACAGGGCGATTCAGACTTTGCAGTCAAATGCCTGTCAGCCGACAGTTGTCTTGACCGGCGGGGACGCGTCGCGCATTCTTAACGCGCTTTGTGAAACACCGTTGCACCGCCCGCACCTCGTGCTGCAGGGGCTGGCGCACATGCTGGACACCGCTCGATGAGAAACTTGCTGCTGTATCTGCTGCTGGTATTGATCCTCGCCAACATCTTCTATTTCCTGTGGGGTTTCGTATCCACGGATGAGTCAGGCCCGGGAATCACGGTCCTCGAGGAATCCGACCTGGGACCACGGCTCGACGTCACCACCGGGCAGGCTAGTGATGCGATTGCGAGCGTCGGCGCCGTTCTCGGATCGGGTGAACCCTCTGACCTCGAGGCCGTCGTTGGCCGGTCCTGTGTAAGCATTGGGCCGTTTAAGGAAAGCGACGATGCAGACACGGCCGTCCTCGAGTACAACAATGAGGGTATGAAAGCGGTGCTGCGTTCGGGGCGCGGTCAGATATTCGTTGGGCATTCAGTTCAGATCCTGAACGTGCCCACACGTGCTGCCGGCCGAACAATGCTCGGCCGGCTGACAGAAGCGGGCCTCGGTGATGCATTCATCGTCGGCAACGAAGAAGACGGTCTCTCGATATCCCTCGGCATCTTTGGCAACGCGGATAACGCCGAGAAGATCGAGTTGCAGGCGGAATCGGCCGGCTTCGAAGTCGACATCTCGCCGATGACGCGCGCAGGAACGATCTACTTCGTCGATATCGGATTGCCGCCGGGCAGGGGAGCCGGCGCTATCATTGAAAGGTATGGCGAGGAACGGGTTGCGCTGCGGGATGCGGCGACTTGTCCACAATAAATTGCGTCCTGGGCCCTTGTCAGAAGGCCTCGAGTAGCGAATAATTCGCCACCCTCAGCCGCAATAGCTCAGTTGGTAGAGCAGGGGTTTTGTAAACCTCAGGTCCCGAGTTCGACTCTTGGTTGCGGCACCAAACATCACAGATCGGGGTCAGTTTCCTATCTCCCAATAGAGATAGGAAACTGACCCCGATCTTTTTGTTAGTCCTGTGGCCGATCCGGGAAAGTCATCTCGAGCATGTATTCAGCGGCCGCGTTGACAACTTCGTCAGGTAGCTCGGTCTTGCCGCCACGTGCTGGCATGTCGAAATAGCCGGTCTTGGCATGATCCATCAGGACGGCCTGCCAAAGGCTCGAGCGTCCCTCCCAGTCCTGGGGCTCGCCTTCGCGGGGCGCACCCAGCATTCCGGTCTCGTGACAGCCCGCGCAATGTTCAACGTAGGCCTGCTCGCCATCGACAGCGACGGTGGATGGTGCGTCGGCCTCTGGTTCGCCGGAATGGGCCGCGCAGGCGCCAAGTGCGAAGCAGGCTGCGAGCAGGAGTACGATCTGTCTCATGGTGTCACCTCTGTGACTACTATGCTGATATTTGCCCACGTTGCTAACAATACGCATTCCTGCCTACAAGTACCTAGCGTTTGTCCCGCAGGAACTCACCGAGCAGGCGAAACTCGTCTTCCCGTTGACTGCCCTTGCGCCAGACAAGACCAATCGTGCGGTAGCTCTGTTCACCCATCGCATACAGTTTGACCCGCGTGTTGCGCAACATCGCTGATCCACGCGCCATCTCGGGCAGGAATGTAATGCCGAGATCGGCGTCGACCATTTCGATCAGGGTCAGCAGGCTGCTGGCGCCGAAGCGTCTTACCTTTTGCGTGTTGCGGATACGGCAGGCCGCGAGCGCATGCTCGCGCAGGCAGTGGCCATCTTCGAGCAGCAGGATGCTGTCCGAGTCCAGGCGATTGAAACGGTAGTTCTCGGGGTCGACTCGCGCGGTGTCATCACGGCACGCCAGGCAGAAGTGATCCTTGAACAACGGCATCTCCTCTGTGCCCTGCAGGTGCCAGGGGAGAGCCAGCAACACGACATCGAGTTCCCCGTCCATCAGGCGCCGATAGACCCGCTCAGTCTGATCCTCTGTCAGTAGCAGCTCGAGTTTCGGATAGTGTTTGCGCAGTTTGGGTAATATCCCCGGCAACATAAAAGGGGCGATCGTCGGGATAACACCCAGGCGAAGTTCGCCTGCCAGGGGCTCGGTTCCCCCGCGTGCCGTTTCCACGAGACTCTCGATATCTCGCATGACGAGCCGCGCCTGCGTCGCGACCTCCTGCCCGGTTGCTGTGATCGTTACATTGCGATTGGTTCGATCGACGAGCTGCGCCCCCAGTGTGGTTTCGAGAGCCTGGATGGCGTTGCTGAATGCGGACTGCGATACGAAACAGCGGTCCGCGGCCTGACCGAAATGACGCGTCTCGGTCAGGGCAAGGAAGTACTGCAGTTGTTTGGTTGTCGGTAATTGCATGATCGAAAAAATAGGATACAACAACCCAATTAAACCATTTTACCGATCATATTCACAGGCCTATGATTGCCCCATGACTTACCAGGAGGAAACAAGCATGTTCAAGAATCTAGAAGGCAAACGGATCCCCGACATTACATTCCGTACACGCAGGGACCACGAATGGGTAGACGTTACCTCAGAAGATATTTTCGCTGGCAAGAATGTCGTTATCTTCTCGCTGCCCGGCGCATTTACGCCGACCTGCTCATCGTCCCACGTGCCGCGCTATAACCAGCTCGTCCCGCAGTTTCAGGCACAGGGCATAGACGAAGTTATCTGCGTATCGGTTAATGACGCGTTCGTCATGAACGAGTGGCAGCGGTCACAGAATGCCGATCGGGTCACGTTCCTGCCAGATGGCAACGGCGAGTTTTCTGATGCCATGGGTCTGCTGGTTGGCAAGGAAGATCTTGGCTTCGGGCGTCGCTCGTGGCGCTATTCCATGCTGGTCCGTGACGGCATCGTCGAGAAGATGTTCATCGAGCCAGAAGAGCCTGGCGATCCGTTCCACGTTTCCGATGCTGACACGATGCTCAAGTATCTCGATCCGGAATGTGAGTTCCCGTACGACGTGGCCGTGTTCTCCCGGGAGGGTTGCCCGTTCTGCGTACGTGCCAAGGGCCTGCTGCGCGAGTCGGGTATCGAATTCGAGGAACTCGTCCTGAATCGCGACTACACGGATCGCACATTGCGCGCCGTGTCGACCAACACGACCTATCCCCAGGTGTTCATCAACGGCCAGCTGATTGGCGGTTCAGATGACCTCGAGGCCTGGTTGTCAGATCACAATCGGGCACGCGCCGCATAGCTCATCTTACAAGTCCGATTCTGGCTACTTTGAGTTCTATGCCAGCGTATACTTTGTGCCATGGAGATTGCGGCGACGACAAGCAACGACATCTATGAACGAGCCAGGCTTTCTCGCGATGCTCGTTTTGACGGGCGGTTTTATGTTGGCGTGAAGACGACCGGGATCTACTGTCGCCCGATCTGTCCGGCAAATGCGCCGAAAAGCGAGAACGTCACTTTCTATCCGACGGCCGCTGCGGCCAGTGAAGCCGGGTTCCGACCGTGCCTTCGCTGCAGGCCCGAATGTGCGCCGGGAACGCCTGCCTGGGCGGGCACTTCAACCACTGTGCAGCGTGGTCTGCGGCTGATTGCCGACGGGGCACTTGATGACGGGAATGTAGAACATCTCGCGGATCGCCTGGGCGTGACCAGCCGTCACCTGCGGCGCCTGTTTACCAGGCATGTCGGTGCGAGTCCTCTTGCCGTCGCACATACGCAGCGCCTGCATTTTGCCAAGCGGCTTATCGATCAGACGTCGCTGACCATGCAGGACATTTCAACAGCCGCCGGATTCGGTAGTGTGCGCCGCTTCAATGACACGTTTCGCAAGACCTACGGCAAGACTCCGAGGGAGCTTCGCCGCGGGCGGGATACGGTAGTGTCGACGGGCGCGCTGACTGTCGAGCTTCCCTATCGGCAACCCTATGGGTGGTCCGAGCTGCTCGAGTTCTTTGCAGGGAGAGCGACACCCGGTGTCGAACTCGTGACAGATGGGCGGTACCTGCGAACCGTGCGTATCGGGGATCGTTCGGGTGTCATTGACGTCCAGGATACCGGCGGGGCGCTGTCGCTGACCGTTCACGGGATAGCGACGGATACGCTGTTTGCCGCGGTGCAACGTACGCGCAGCCTGTTCGACCTGGATGCGCCGATCGATGATATTGGTGAGGCCCTGTCGCAGGACAGGACGCTGCGCTCCTGGATGAAAGACAACCCGGGAATCCGCGTGCCCGGCGCCTGGGATGGTTTCGAATTATGTGTGCGCGCCGTGCTCGGGCAGCAGGTCTCGGTAAAAGCGGCTACGACCTTCGCGGGCCGCATCGCGGAACGCTATGGTGAGCCTGTCGGCGTAGATATTAAGGAAGTTGACGATGCACCGACGCGACTCTTTCCCGCACCGCAGCGGCTTGCTCGCGCTCGCCTTGAGAACCTCGGCATTATTCGCAGTCGGGCACAGACGATCCGCGATCTCGCCCGGGCCACCAGCAGTGGCGAACTTGATTTCGGTGCTGACCAGTCGGCAGAACAGTTTCATTCGACCCTGACCTCGATCAAAGGCGTGGGTGACTGGACCGCCGAGTATGTCGCCATGCGAGCACTCAAGAGCCCGGACGCGTTTCCCGCGTCCGACCTGGGCTTGCTGCGGGCTTTTGACGAACAAGACGGTCGCCGCTTGCGGCCGGCCGAACTGGCAGCGCGCGCCGAAGCGTGGCGGCCATGGCGCGCCTATGCGGCGTTATTGATTTGGGGTTCCGATAGCGGAACCGGAGGCTGACAATGTACTACTGCTACCTCGACACACCGATCGGCGAACTGCTCCTGGCAGGCGAAGATGGCGCTCTCTCGATGATCGGCTTCCCGAAAGGATCCATGCGGCGCGAACCCGAGGCGGACTGGATCTTCAATGAAATGGAGTTGGTCGACGCGTGCCAGCAGCTGCGCGAGTATTTCGCCGGCGAACGCAGGGATTTCGATCTGCCGTTGAAGCTCCACGGCACCGAGTTCCAGGTCAGCGTTCTCGAAGCGCTGCAGGATATTCCTTACGGAGAGACGGCGAGTTACGGCGAAATCGCCAGGCGAATCGGTCGCCCGAAAGCGGTACGCGCAGTCGGCGCCGCCAATGGTCGCAACCCGATTCCGATCGTGGTGCCGTGTCACCGCGTCATTGGCAGCACAGGTGACCTGACCGGGTTTGGTGGTGGGCTCGATACGAAGGAGGCGCTCCTGAGGCTGGAGGCCGAGCACACCCAGGATCTTCTGTAGGAAATAGGGTGCCAGTCACCTTATTTCCTACAGTTTCTTGCCTTCCATCGCCCGCAATGCCGCAGAAGGTTCGATGCCGTCCTTGACGTAGTCGTCGGCCTGCAACGTCGTGAAGCGCGTCTCCAGGGGCAACACGCCGGCCCAGATTGGGGTATCAAGATCGAACTCCTCGTCTTCGGGCATTCCGGTGGAGATCTTTGCGGACGCGGATTCGATCGTCAGGGCAATCACCCCGGTCATCTTGATTTCATTGTCCAGCGACTCGCGAACCTCGCTCCAACGGCCAGGCATGGTGCATTCGCTGATGACACGCAAGGCGTGCAACTTGTCGTCCCGGTCCTCGACGAGCCGGGCCGTGCCAAAGACAGTAACGGACCGAAAGTTCATCGATGATTCGAACGCGGAGCGGGCATACACCAGTCCATCCAGCAAGGTGACGTTTGCGCATGTCGTACCGGTACCCTCGAGCAATCGAATGACACGCGCCTTGCGCGCGCCATGCAGGAACAGCGTTTCACCCTCCCGGCCGTAGAGCATCGGCACGACAACGGGTTCCCCGTCCTGAACAAACGCCACGTGCGCGACCAGACCCGCATCGAGTACCCCATGAACGGTCTCATGATCGTAGGCCGCTTTTTCGCGAAGTTGCCTGACCTTGTTCTGTTTGCTGATTTCATATTGGTCGGACAAAGCTCAACTCCTCAAAGAAATTTCGGCGCGAGATACAGGGCGACGAGAGACACAAGGAAGATACCAACAAGATTAAGCATCATCCCCGCACGGACCATTTTCGGGATCGTCAGCATTCCCGAACCGAAAACAATTGCGTTGGGTGGTGTGGCGACCGGCAGCATGAATGCGCAGCTCGCGGCAAAGGTGACCGGTACAGTCAACACAATCGGATCGAATCCTGATTCAATGGCAATGGCGCCAACGACAGGCAGAAACGTGGCAGTTGTCGCAATGTTGCTCGTCAGTTCGGTAAGGAAGATGATCATTGTCGCGGCGATTATGACGACAACGGCGAGAGGCAGGGTACCGATCGCCTGGAGACTGCCGCCCAGCCATTCCGCAAGGCCAGTGCGAGTTACCGCGCTGGCGAGCGTCAGGCCACCACCGAACAGTATGAGAACGCTCCATGGCAGGCGTTCCGCGTAATTCCATCGCAAGAGCAGTGGATCACTCTTATCGCCGCTCGGAATCAGGAAGAGTGCGATCCCTCCGGCCATCGCGATGCCGGAGTCGTCCAGTGCAGCTAACCCGGGAAGATTGACGAGCAAGGGCCGGAAGACCCAGGTCATTGCCATGATAACGAACACGACAGCGACACGTTTCTCCGGGACTGTCATCTCTCCAAGATCGTCCTTGAGTTGCCGCAGTGCCGCCTTCCCCTCATCGGACGTCTTGAAATCGACCTTGAAGATAACGCGCGTCAACACGATCCACGCGAGCGGCAGCATCATCGCACTCAGCGGCAGGCCAACGAGCATCCAGCTGGAGAAGTCGATCTCGGTGCCATACGTTTCCTGCATGAACGCAGCAAGCATCGCGTTCGGGGCTGTCCCTACCAGCGTCGCCATGCCACCAATTGTCGCTCCGTACGCAACGCCCAGCAGCAGTGAGTACTGGAAGTCTTCCTTGTTCTTGCTGTCCATGCCACCAACGGTCTTGTGGATAACAGCGATGATAGAGACGGCAATCGGTAGCAACATCATGGTTGTCGACGTGTTCATGACCCACATACTGATGACCGCGCTGGCGAGCATAAAACCGCCGACCAGTGAGCGCCCATTTCCCCCAACGTGCTGCAACACCGTCAGCGCAATTCGACGATGAAGATTCCACCGTTGCATCGCGAACGCTACGATGAAGCCACCAAGGAACAGGTATATGACCTTGTTTGCGTAGGGTGCCGTGGTGTCCTGAATCGTCGCGATTCCGAGGAGCGGGAAAACGACGATCGGCAGGAGTGCGGTAACAGCGATGGGTGCGGCTTCGGTTGCCCACCAAACGGCCATGAGTACGCCAATCGACGCGGTTAACCAGCCCGACTGAGACAGTCCCTCCGGCGCACCGGCCAGGACCATGCTTACTGCGAGTAATGGGCCAAGAAAAATGCCGACGACCTGGTGTCGCGAGCGGCCCTCGTGGTGCACGTCATTCAAGGTGTTTTTCCCCGGGATCGATATTATTTTCGGCAAGCCTACCGGTTTCATGGCCGGTCGTCGTGGTTTTTGCGAAAACCGCCTAGATATAGTGCATTACTCGCCTTCTAATACAAGATGTAGTAGCATTCCGTGCGTACCAATCCGGTACGCACGGAGATGAGATGTAAGAAGGCAATGCGGGCGAACCGCCATGCCGGATGCGTGAACTAGCGGCGGGTCTTGCGTGCAACCTCTCAACACGCCACCCGAATGACTGGAATCCTGCAATCAGTCAGTGCCACTAGTGAAGCGGATTGCTAACCGGGGACGGAAAGAACCAAATGGGCGCGACAGTGATGTTGCCAACATTCGAACGACATCCGACCCCCGCCGGATACATCTTCTGCTTACTGTGCCGCCCATTTATTGGGCGGCTTTTTTATACATGGATCAATTGATGAGAACCGTTGTACTCCTGATTTCAATCACGCTGATCGCAGCCTGCACCTCGGGGCCTCCCAAGGTGCCTTACCCTGCGTTCGTAGAGGTCGACGAACTCGAAGACATGTTCATGGCCAGTATGCCCGGAATACGCGCGAAGCAACTGGCCGGTGACCCCCAGACGCGCCGCAGCAGTAATCGCATTGATCTTCCGCCTGACTGGAAAGGGACGAGCGGCGGTTCGCCAGGGCGGTCAATGGAAATATTCGTACTCGTAGGCTCGATCACGATTGCCGATATCGAGCTTCCGCCAGGTGGTTATGTCTTCCTGCCAGCCGGGTCGCTCGGCTTCAACATCGAATCCAAAGAGGGTGCCCGCATTCTGTATTTCGTGAATAACACGGATCCCGAATCGATTATTCGCTCGCCAATCATCATCGACGCGAATCTGCTTTCATGGGAGCCAACGACCACGCCTGGCGTTACGATAAAGGAATTGCGAAGAGACCCGGGCAACGGCGCAACGACATGGCTGGAGCGTATCGAGGCCGGTGTGTCGATACCGTGGCAATCGTCGACGGCACTGCGAGAGGGCTACCTGGTGTCGGGTAAGTTCACAGATAGTGAATGTGTCATGGGCGAAGTGCTCACCTGGTCTTATGCGAGCGGTGGCTATTTCTATCGCCCCCCCGGAGCGGTCCATGGAGGACCGGAGTCGGGTGATCACGCAGACGCGATCTGGTTCCTGCGTGAAACTGAAGACGGAACCAACAATATCGAATCCGGGTGCGCGCCTATTTCTTGACGAGTTTGGTAATCCTCTTGCCAAGCGCCATGAGCTTGGTCAGTGTGCTCGTCGGAATATCGCTGATTTCTCCATACCAGGCGCTCGTTGTTTCAACGAACGCGAGCATGTTTCGGACACGCTCCTTGGTTACGGGGTCGGTTTCCTTCTCGCCGTCGATTTCTTCCGCGCAGCCGCGCAGCATTGTTAGCGTCGGATTCAGCTCCCGCTGTTTGCGCTGCTCGATGATGACGCGAAACAGCTCCCACACATCGTGCAGCGACTCGAAATAGTCACGGCGATCGCCGAGTACGTGGGTCATGCGCACGAGTCCATAGCTCTGCAGTTCGCGAATACTCGTGCTCACGTTGGAGCGCGCCACGGACAGGAGATCAACAATTTCGTCGGCGCGCAGCGGCTTGGGAGACAGGTACAGCAGCGCCTGGATCTGGGCAACCGTGCGATTGGTGCCCCAGCGCGTGCCCATCTCGCCCCAGTGAAGGACATACTTCTCGACGGCCGGCGTCATCTGCATGGCGATCTTTCCGTAATTTCAGTTACAACAGAAAATACGGTGTCAGTCACCTAATTTCCAGTCTAAAGGTGCCAGTTACCTTAGACTGGAAATTAGGTGACTGACACCTAGTTAGCGGTTGCCGTCACAACCACGCGGTGCGGCGCCGGCCAGCCCTCGACGGTCTTCGTCGGATCTTCGGGATCCAGTGCCTCGCGCAGGGACTCGAATGTCATCCACTCGGTGCTGCGCTGTTCATCGGTTGTTGTCATCGTCTGATCGATAACCTCTATACCGTTATAGCCAGCGGCCTCGAGCCACTGCACAAGCTGCGGCACGGTCGGCAGCGACCAGACATTGCGCATCCGGGCGTAGCGGTCATCCGGCGTCGCCGCGCGCAAATCGTCACCTGGCAGGTAGAGGGTCTCCAGCACCAACTGTCCACCCTGCCTCAATGTGGTTCGTAGCTGCTGGAGGTGGGCAAGCGGGTCGCGCTGATGATAGAGAACGCCCATGGAGAAGGTCGTGTCGAAGACATTGTGCGCGGGCGGAGTCTCTTCCACCCGGCAGGGGAGTATGAATACGGAAGGGTCCTGGGCGAATACATTGACAGCCAGGAATTGCATCGCGAACAACAGGGTCGGGTCGACGCCGATGACCGTCGCGGCACCGGCCTTGCGCATTTCCAGCGCGTAGTAGCCGTTACCCGAGCCGACATCAAGAATATTGCGGCCGTCCAGCGGCGCAATTGCGTCCTTGACGCGGGCCCATTTCCAATCGCTGCGCCACTCGGTGTCGATAAACACGCCATCCAATTCGAGCGGTCCCTTGCGCCAGGGGTGGAGCCCCATGAGTAACTCGCGCAGCCGGGTCTCATCGCCGCGCGCGTCGGGGAGTGCCTCGACGACCTGGTTCCAGCGCGCCCAGTCGCCGTGGGTCGTGCCCGTCAGGCGTTCCCGCAGAATCGGGCCGAGTTCCTCATTCCAGTTCTCGAGTCCGATTGACCCAAGGCAGTTTCGCAATGCATCGAAGTCGAACATGATCGGGCCCCGGCTCAGCGAATGGCGATGATCGACACGAAATTGAAGTAGCGCAGCCAGACAGCGGACTGTGAGAAACCGGCCTTCCTGAGGCGGGTCCGGTGTTCGGCAACGGTTTCGGGAACCAGGACGTCCTCGAGCGCGGCGCGCTTGCGTGCGACTTCCAGCGCACTGTAGTGCTTGCGTCGCTTATGCTCGTGATGCAGGTCAACGAGCAGGTCTTCCATGTGCGGGTCTTCGTCAACGACCTTCTCGGAGAGCACCAGCAGCCCGCCTTCGTTCAGCCCCTCGTAGATGTTTTGCACCAGCTGATCGCGGTCAGCGCGATCGACGAATTGCAGCGTGTAGTTCAGCACGACCATTGATGCGTTGGAAAACTGGATATCCCGAATGTCGCGTTCGACCAGGTCGACTTGCGTTTCCGGACCATGCTGGCGGTCGTCCTCGGCGATCATCTCGCGGCAGCGCTCGATCATTGCCGGCGCGACATCCACAGCGACAATGCGGCAACAGGGCTGCTGGATACCCTGGCGCATGGCAAGCGTCGCCGCGCCCAGGGAGCAGCCCAGGTCATAGCAGGTGGTTCCGGCCCGGACGTAGCGGGCCGCCAGCGAGCCGATCGCCTCGATCGACGCCGGGTAGCCTGGAATCGACCGTTGCAGCATGTCCGGGAACACCCGCGTGACGCGCTCGTTGAAGCGGAACGGCTCCGAACCGTCCTCGGTCTCAAAGATCTTGTCTTCGCTCAATTCCGAATCCTGTGGGACAATCGCGCATATGCTACGCGAACTTCATACAGAACTCGGCATTCCCGAGGATTATGGGCGCGACGGATCAAGACCGGTCTTCGACGAGGCGACCGATCTGGTCGAGGTCGGCCCTAACCTGGTTGGCCGAATGCAGAGCCTGGAGCCAGAGGCCGCGGCCCGGTGGAATGAGATGCAGGCGGGTGCTGCGGACGATGGAATCTTGCTCCTGATCGTGTCCGGCTATCGAAGTATCGATTACCAGGCCCGCCTGATTCGAAAAAAAATCAATGCAGGTCAATCGCTTAGCGAGATTTTGGCTGTAAATGCGGCGCCCGGGCACAGCGAGCATCACACGGGTCGCGCGATCGACATAGCCACACCCGGGTCACGTCCATTGACCGAGGAATTCGAGGGTTCAGGCGCATTTCGGT
>CAZKZE010000038.1:0-26837 GCA_964557165.1 uncultured Woeseiaceae bacterium | reverse complement strand
GTAGTCGAGGTTGGCCGCAAGTACTTCGACCTGGCCACGCATGTTCGGGCGTGTCAGTTCATTGCGGCGTTCGACAATATTCGTGTTCAGCCAATCGCCTTCGTTCTCGATAGGCTCTGCGTCCACGAGATCGCCGCACACCGGCTTGATGCGCTTTCCCTTGATGCGCGCATCAACTTCGCGGCCATCATCCAGACGGAGTCGCATACGTCGGCTGAACGTGGCGATGACCGAGGCGCTGACCGTAGCGAGATCCATGGCGGGAGTATAGACTGCGTGAACCATGACCACACCAGCAAACGATCGCAGCACAAACCTGATCTGGATAGACCTCGAGATGACCGGGCTCTGTACACAGAACGACACGATCATCGAGATCGCAACCGTCGTAACCGACAAATATCTCAATGAACTCGCCGAAGGGCCGGTTCTTGCGATACGGCAATCGCAGGAAACGATGGATGGTATGGATGATTGGAACACACGCCAGCACGGCGACTCGGGGCTCATTGCTCGTGTGCTCGAAAGCGAGATCGAAACTCAGGAAGCCGAGGCCGCGACCATCGCATTCCTGGGAGAATGGGTGGATGAGGGCGCGTCGCCAATGTGCGGCAACAGTATTTGCCAGGATCGACGGTTTCTCGCGCGCGAGATGCCGCAGCTCGAATCCTGGTTTCATTATCGAAATCTCGACGTCAGTACGCTGAAGATCCTCGCCCAGCAGTGGGCACCCGGTGTTGCCAAGGGTTTTGTGAAGGAATCGGCGCATCTTGCGTTGTCCGATATTCGCGACTCGATCGAGGAGCTTGCGTGGTATCGCGAACATCTCTTCGATGCGACCGTTCTGGTTCAGCCCGGCGGCAATGACTGACAGACCCTACGCCGAGTCTGCCGCACGCAATGCGGCCCCGATTCTTGAAATCCTGAAACGCGAGTTCCGCGATAGTCGGCGCGTGCTCGAGATCGGTTCCGGTACGGGGCAACACGCGGTGACATTTGCTGCAGTCCTGGACCGCTCGCACTGGCAGACGAGCGACCTCGTCGAAAATCATGCGGGTATCAATGCGTGGATCGAGGCGAGCCAGCCAGGCAACGTGGCGCCGCCGTTGTCGATGGACGTGCGAACTGCGCAAGTTGACGCAGGTGCCTATGACGCCGTGTATTCGGCGAACACGGCACACATCATGGGAATCGACGCGGTTGAGTCCATGTACTCCCTGGTCGGTACTGCCCTGCGGGACGGTGGCGTCTTCTGCCTGTACGGGCCGTTTCGACTCGCCGGCCAATTCAATACCCAGAGCAATGCGGACTTTGATGTCAACCTGCGCGGTCGAGATCCCGCGATGGGGATCCGAGACCTCGAGGCGCTTGACCGGTTTGCAGGAGCGAACGGACTACGCCGGCAGCAACTCTTCGCAGTGCCGTCGAACAACTATGTGGTTATTTGGCAGAAGGTGGGAGACCCGGTTACATGACGATGCACAAAGGTGGTTGCCACTGCGGAAGAGTGCGCTTCGAAGTCCAGGCGCCCGCCGTTATCGAGGCAACCCATTGCAATTGCAGTATCTGCCGCAAGTCAGGTTACCTGCACCTGATTGTCGCCAATGCCGATTTTCACCTGTTGGACGGCGAAGATTCGCTGACGACATACAGCTTCAATACCGGCGTCGCGAAACACCGTTTCTGCAGGCACTGCGGGGTTAAATCGTTCTATATTCCGCGCTCCCACCCGGACGGCGTCAGTGTTAATGTGCACTGCCTCGATCCCGAGACCGTCGAAGCGGTCAATATCACGGACTTCGACGGCGCGAACTGGGAAAAGAATGCCTCGAAACTGTCGCCGTTAAGCGACTGATTTGTCTAACGTTTAGCTGGAAGGATCGAGGCTCTTGACTTATAGTTGCCGGATTATGAAAAGACTAATTGGTTTTGCAGCTTTCGCCTCGCTATGGCTGGCGTCGGCCGCTTATGCGGAGCCGGCCTGGGTTAGTGATCAATTTGAGATCACTCTGCGTTCCGGTCCAAGCACGAGCAACGCCATTCAACTGATGCTCGACAGCGGAACACGCCTGGAAGTACTCGAGCGTGACGTTGAATCCGGCTACACGCGGGTGATGACGCAGGGCGGCACGGAGGGCTGGGTGCTGACGCGCTATCTCATGAGCGAGGCGAGCGCACGCGAGCAACTCCAGGCATTAACGAGTCAGCTCACCAGCGCTAACACGCGCGGCAGTTCGCTCGATTCGCAATTGGATGCCATTAAAGGTGAATACGACTCGGCGGGCCGCCAGATTGCCACGCTGGAACGTGAGAAGGCCGCAGTCGAGCAGGAACTCGCTGAGATCAAGCGCACAGCGGCCAATGTCCTGGCGATTAACGATCAGAATAAGTCACTGATGGATGAACTCGCCGCAGCACAGATACGCGCCGACACACTGGAGCAGGAAAACCGCGTGCTCGCGAGTCAGACGACACGCTACTGGTTTGTTACCGGTGCGCTGGTACTCGTCGTCGGGTTAGTACTCGGCCTGTGGCTACCGCGAATCAACTGGCGCCGCCGGCGTCGCTGGGACCGCTTCTAGTCAGACTGTCTCGCCTGCGAGGAACATCCAGGTCTCGACGACCGTATCGGGATTGAGCGACATACTCTCGATACCCTGATCCAACAGCCAGCGCGCGAGGTCGGGGTGGTCGGACGGACCCTGTCCACAGATCCCGACGTACTTGTTATTCGCCTTGCACGCGGCAATCGTCATCGCGAGCAGCGCCTTGACGGCGTCGTCGCGCTCATCGAAGCTGTCTGCGACCAGCGCCGAATCACGATCCAGTCCCAGTGCCAGCTGGGTCATATCGTTCGAGCCGATCGACATGCCGTCGAAATGCTCCAGGTACTGGTCGGCCAGCAGGGCGTTCGTCGGCAGTTCGGACATCATGATGACTTTCAGGTCGTGTTTGCCGCGTTCCAGGCCGTTCGCGGCCATCAGGTCAATGACGTCCTTCGCCTGTTTCACGGTGCGCACGAATGGAATCATGATCTGCACGTTGGTCAGTCCCATGTCTTCGCGTACCCGTCGCAAAGCGCGACATTCGAGCTCGAAGCATGGCTGGAAACTCTCGGAGACATAACGGGCAGCACCGCGAAAACCGATCATCGGGTTTTCCTCATCAGGCTCGTAGCGCTCTCCCCCGATGAGGTTTGCGTATTCATTGGACTTGAAGTCGGACATACGAACGATGACGGGCTCCGGAGCGAACGCAGCGGCGATGGTCGCCACGCCTTCCGCGAGCTTTTCGACGAAGAACTCAACCGGATCCGGGTAGCCGGCCATCTGGTCATGTACTGCTGCGTGCGTGTCCGCGTCGAGCTGGTCGTATTCGAGCAGTGCCTGAGGGTGTACCCCGATCATGCGATTGATGATGAACTCGAGACGAGCGAGGCCGACGCCGTGATTCGGAATATTGGCGAAATCGAATGCCCGGTCGGGATTACCAACATTCATCATGATCTTGACGGGAATATCGGGCAGCGAATCGAGTTCGATATTGGTCTCTTCAAAATCGAGACTACCCTCGTAAACGATACCTTCGTCGCCCTCGGCACAGCTGACTGTCACGTCCGTGCCATCCTTGATCTTCTGGGTCGCGTCACCGCAACCGACAACTGCAGGGATGCCGAGTTCGCGAGCGATAATAGCGGCGTGGCAGGTACGTCCACCGCGATTGGTCACGATGGCCGACGCGCGTTTCATGACCGGTTCCCAGTCAGGGTCGGTCATGTCAGAGACCAGCACGTCACCGGCGTGTACGCGATTCATCTCAGCGACGGAGCGAATGACTTTTGCCTTGCCGACGCCAATCTTGTGGCCGATGCTGCGGCCCGAAATGATGACGTCACCCTTGCCCTTGAGCGTGAAGCGCTGAATTGAGCGGCCCGAGCGGCTCTGTACGGTTTCCGGTCGTGCCTGGAGGATGTAGAGTTTACCGTCATTGCCGTCCTTGCCCCATTCAATATCCATGGGGCGGTCGTAGTGCTTTTCGATCGTGATCGCCATTTTCGCGAGTTCGACAATATCGTCGTCAGTGATCGAGAACGACAGGCTGTCTGCCTCGGAAACATCGATGGTTTCAACGGTCTTGCCGGGCTTAGGATTGTCGCTGTAGACCATCTTGATGGTCTTGCTGCCGAGGTTCTTGCGCAAAATCGGGTGCTTGCCCGCGGCGATTGCCGGCTTGTACACGTAGAACTCATCCGGATTGACCGCGCCCTGGACGACCGTTTCACCCAGGCCCCAGGACGATGTAATCAACACCGCGTCTCGAAACCCGGTCTCGGTGTCCAGCGTGAATAGGACGCCGGAGGCCCCAACGTCGCTGCGCACCATCGTCTGAATGCCTGCGGACAGGGCGACTTCGTGGTGATCGAAACCCTGGTGAACCCGGTAGGCAATAGCGCGATCATTGAAGAGCGACGCGAACACCTGGTGCATGGCCTCGATCATGTTGTCGAAGCCCCGCACATTAAGAAAAGTCTCCTGCTGGCCGGCAAATGATGCGTCCGGAAGGTCCTCGGCGGTCGCCGATGATCGAACCGCGACGGAAATATCCATACCGTCGCTCATGGTGTCCCAGGCCTCGCGCACGGCCTGCATCAGATTGCTCGGTAGCGGAGTATCGAGAATCCACTGCCGGATGGAATTGCCGGCCGAGGTCAGTGCATCGATGTTGTCGACGTCAAGATCGGCCAGGAGAGCGTTGATTCTCTTGTCGAGGCCATCTGCGCTCAGAAACTCACGATAGGCAGCGGCTGTGGTGGCAAACCCCCCAGGTACGGTCACCCCCAGGCCAGACAGATTGCTGATCATTTCGCCAAGCGATGCGTTCTTCCCGCCAACCGTTTCGACATCGGTCATGCCAAGCTCTTCGAGCTTGATTACATATCGCTCCAACTCTAACTCCCTTGTTTTCCTGAGCAGGACATGGACAATCCCTTCGATGGTTGAGCGCGCTGTATATTTTGTTTCTGACCAGACCGGCGTCACGGCCGAGACGCTGGGTCACAGCCTGATTACACAGTATGTCGGGCAAGAATTTCGGCAGATGACTTTGCCATTTATAGATACTGAAGACAAGGCGCGCGAGGCGGTAGAGACAATTAACGCCGAATGCGATAACGGCGGGCCTCGACCGATTGTTTTCTCAACACTTGTCCAGCCCAATTTGCGGGCAATAGTCCGTGAGTCGCGGGGGCTGCATCTCGATATATTCGATGAATTCCTCGAACCGCTGACGACCGAGCTGGGCGAGGAGCCGGCTTACATTTCGGGTCAGGCTCACGGCATGAGCGATATCGATGCCTATATGCGACGTATCGAGGCCACCAACTTCGCGCTTGCGAACGATGATGGGGGCGTCAGCCGAAATTACGACGAGGCCGATGTCATCCTCGTTGGTGTTTCGCGTTCCGGAAAGACGCCGACCTGCCTGTACCTTGCCCTGCAGTACGGCGTATACGCAGCGAACTATCCGCTTACAGACGAAGAACTCGAGAACGGCAAGTTGCCGGATTTCCTGACGAAACAAAAACAGAAATTGTATGGCCTGACGATTGCGCCCGAACGCCTGCGCGAAATCCGTAAGGAGCGTCGTCCGATGGGTCGGTATTCGTCGGCGCAGCAGGTTCGCTACGAATTGCGGGAAGCGGAGAAGCTGTTTCGTCGCTACGGTGTTCCGTATGTCAATACGACGAGTTTTTCGATCGAGGAGATATCGAGCAGAATCCTAGATAGTACCGGTGTAGAGCGCAGAGTTCGACCCTGATATTGCAGCTTGGGCCCTGCTATATTGAGTGGCATGTTGCTCGATTCACACCTTGTCCCGGAGACGATCGCAAAGCCCCGCAGCTTTGTCGGGCTCATGTCGTTATACGAGAGCAACTACCTGCGCCTGTTTCGCCTGATTCCTGAGCTGGATCGGCTCGATGGCTGTTTTCACTCCCGTGTCGTCGGTGACTGCGATCTGCACGTCGAAATCCTCGAGCGCTGCCGCTATACCGTGACATTGTCGTTGACCTACCACCTGGAGACAGGCGACGGTCTTCTGATCGATCCGGATATGGCCGTCCGGGTCTATCTCGATGGCAAGCTTGCCGAGGCCATGGCGATTGGCGATTGTCGGCGCCACACGACGCTGCAGCGGTTGGTGGATGAGCACCGCAGGGAGCTTGATCGCCGCTGGCGGCGCAACATAGTCCTGAATAAATGGCTGGACTACCTGTCTGAGCAGGGGCACCTCGTCCTCGAACGCTAAAACTGTCGATTCTGTCAGCGTTTCGCGCTTGCGGTACTGCGATCATTATGTTCATTACCGACCCGGGAATGCGCCCGAGCGGTGTGGAGCAGGCAACGAGTGGCGCTGTGGCAAGTCTGACAGGAATTTTCAAACCGGCTGAGCCGGAAGCAACTCAGGACACGGATAAGCTCGTGGACCTGTTCCGTAACCGTTCCGAGCTAAAGAAGGAATTCGCCGCGCTCCGCGACGAAAAATTCCAGTTGCAGGATCGTGTCAAAGAGCGCCAGGGCGCCGTCGAGCGGGTACAGCAGAAACTCAATCACCTCGAAGCCCTGTTACTCGACCCCGACTGGGTACACAACGTGGTGGTGTTCTACCAGTTCCGGCGACTCGCCGTTCATTGTGAGAACAAAGTCGCGCGCTTTGCGGAACAGCTGAAACAGCAGCGTGAGGACAGAATCCACAGCAAGGTACTCGCCGACTGGAAGGAGCAAATTGAGAAGGAATCCGAAAAAGTCGAGCGCAAGATTGGCGAGCATCGGATGCGCCTGCAGCTACTGGAAGATCAGTTGCTGGCGGAGCGCCACAAATTATCAACGATGGGTGGGATTTCCAGGATGCTAAATGGTCGTTCGCAGGAGTCCACCGTTGACGAAATCGAAGCCTCTATCGCGGAGGCCCAGGGGCACGAACAGGCATTGTTGCTCGAGCTCGAAGCTGTTCAGAACACGAGTCCGCCCGACCATGAAGGACTGGATGCGGCGGCCAAACGTTCGATTAACTTCATGATCCTGTCATTCGCCCAGCAGCTGTACCTCGATTACAAAGAGGACGACCTGGTAGGACTTGCAAAAGAGGCGATTGAGAAGAGCGTCGGTGCGGTCAACTATGGCGGCAAGGCGGAGTGCGATGAGCTGCTCGCGATACTGGCGAAGCGTCGTGACGAAGTGGATCAGGCCGACGACTTTGCGGAGAGACTGCAGAGCCGGGCGAAACTGATCGCAAAACATGCTGTATTTCGCAGCGACGACGACGTCGTTCCGGCACCAGGGACGGTTGCTACAATCTACGAAATTGACGCGAACGGCGTTGTCAGGCAGTCGGATGCCAGCTTGTTGGGTGAGAATTACTTCGCGGTCGCGAAAGTGCTAAGTCGCTAGATATCCTTCCGATACATCTGGCGCTTGAACCGTGCCAGCTCGTCATCGGACAAGCCCGGGACCCGGGTATTCATGATTACCGTATCGTCCGCTTCGGACTGTTCCTCTTCGGGTAACTCTGTCTCGTCGTCACTGTCAGCAAAGACTTCACGGATAGTTTCTGCGGCCCGGGGTCTCAGGAGATGGTTAGTAGACAGCACGTCTACCTTGTCCGCGGTGTCCTTGTCTTCGAGTTCATGGTTGACCAGAGCGGCGTTCAGCTCGGTCTCGGTTACCTCGAGCGTTGCGTCGCGGGCCTCGCTGCAAAGGGTGCCATGCACGGGTGCTGCAAAAGCAGCAGTCACAAAGGAGGTCGACAGCAGAAGAGTCGCAGCGAGTGCAGCGAGATTGACTTGTCTTCGCTCTGTCGGCCTTACCGCCATAAAATGACCTTGAGTGCCTCCGCGAACTACGCGGTGTTATAGTCGAGTATAACACCCCGCACAAACTCGTCAAGCGAGCGTATCAGGGCTGTACCCGCGCCGCCTGCGGCGGTCTTGTGGCAATTTCCCGCAGGGTTGCGAGGTCCGTCACGATGCCCGTTGCCTGCTCCAGCGAGATATCCGGGAACTCATCTGCTTCTATATCGTCGAGACTGGCCAGAGGTTCGAGCCCAAGGGCGGCACGGCGCTCGTTCTCACGATCCAGCCGGTGCTGTAGCTCTTGCTCGCGCTCGGCCTTGCGGACCGCCTTATTCAGGGACAGGCTCTTCTGCGAGGTCATCTCCCTCGTGGCTTCAATGACCTCGAGTTGGTACTGAATATTCGGGTCGTCCTGGGCACGCTCGGCGTGGGCTGTCGTCAGAGACTCGATGGTCGACGTCAGGGGTACACCAGAGCGGAACCGAGTCGTCTGCACCGTATCCCAGGGCAGGGCGCTGTCGCGGACGCTTTCACCGACCAGTTCAGCGTTGATGTGCGAGGGTAGGATGATGTCCGGGTCGACGCCACGGTGCTGGGTACTCTCACCGGTCACTCGATAGTACTTGCCGATCGTCAGCGTCAGCTGGCCGTATCCTTTGTCGCCATCCGGACGAATATACTGATCAAGTGAGTAGAGGTTCTGGACCGTCCCCTTGCCAAATGTCTGCTGGCCGACAATTACGCCGCGGGCATAGTCCTGGATTGCGGCGGCGAAAATCTCGGAAGCCGAGGCGCTGTAACGATCGACCAGGACGACAAGTGGTCCGTTATACGCGACACGCGCCACAGGATCGGGGTCATCAAGGCGGCTTATCCGACCGCTGGAGTTACGCAGCTGTACGACGGGCCCGTTATCAATAAACAGCCCGGACAGGGCCGTTGCTTCGGTCAGATGGCCGCCGCCGTTGCCACGCAGGTCGAGGACCAGGCCATCGATGCCTTCTTCCTCGAGCTCGCCGATAAGGCGTTTCACATCCTTCGTCGTGCTTGTGTAGTCCTTGTCACCGTTGCTCAATGCCCGGTAATCACGATAGAAACTTGGAACGTCTATGACGCCAATCGACCAGTCGCGGCCGTCGCGCTGGCTCTTGATGATTTCACTCTTGGCTGCCTGCTCCTCGAGCTTCACCTGCCCGCGAGTCAAATCAATAAACTTCTTCGGGCTGCCCGGCAGTGAATTGGCCGGAATGATCTCAAGGCGCACGACTGTGTCGGCAGGGCCACGAATCAGATCCACGACGTCATCGAGCCGCCAGCCGATTACGTCAACGACCTCGCTGTCGACACCCTGGGCGACGCCCGTTATGCGATCTTCGGGTTTCAGTGATCCATCGATGGCGGCAGGGCCGCCCGGGATGATTCCTGCGATCTTGACGAAATCATCTTCGGTCTGGAGCGATGCGCCAATGCCGAAATAGGACAGGCTCATCTGGATACGGTATTCCTCGGAATTGCGTGGACCCATGTAACTGGAATGTGGGTCCAGGGCGTGTGCGAATGCATTCATGAAGCGCTCAAACACGTCATCACTGTTCACCTGGTTCAGGCGGCGCAGGTATCCACTGTAGCGTTTGGTCAGGACCTCCTGGGTCTTTTCCCAGGGCTCGTCCTCGAGCTCGAGCGCCAGCGCGTCGTTCTTGACACGCTTACGCCAGATTTCGTCGAGCTCGGCCGATGTCTCGGCCCACGGTTCTTCGGAGCGATCGAACTGGTAACTCTCCTCGATCGTAAAATCCGGTTCATTCTCAAGCTGGGTCAGCGCGTAGTCCAGGCGCTCGCGGACGCGGGTTTGGTAGATCTGAAATACCTCGAACACAGGGTCCATGGGTTTGCTCTTGACGATATCGTCCAGCTCGTAGCGCAGCGACTCGAAATACTCGATATCGCCTTCAAGCAGGTACATGCGGTTGCGATCGAGCGACTCGACAAACAGGTCGAATACTTTCGAAGACAGTTCATCATTGACGGCCACTTGGTTGTAATGTGACTTCTGCACAAACTGTGTGACGATTTCGCCGATAGTTTCATGGCGATTTTCAGGATAGAGAAAGCTCTGCTGGTCAACTGCTGTTGTGTTGCTCAGCGCCGGCCATGCCAGGAAGGCGAGGGCCAGTCCGGCGAGGGCGCTAATGCGGCGAATTCCAAATTTCGTCAAGGTTTTCTCCATCGTTGCCAATTAGTTTCAGCATTGTCCATATTTGGGCTAGGCTAGTGTCCCAGCGCCCTGCGATCAAGGGCACATTCGTCACAATTGTCGTTGAATCGCGGTAAATATACCGCATTGGAAATTAAATCATGCGTCCTTTGTCTGCCGTCACGCTGATAATCCTGGGTTCGAGTTTTGCAATAACCTTCAGCCTGACCGCCGTCATCATCGTCGTCCTTGTCCTGGGAGACGAATACCCACGCCTGCAGCATGAGTTTGATTCGTTACTCCAAAGTTCGCTGATCTTCTTCGGTATGACACTGATCTCCGCTGCAAGTTTCTACTCACTGGCAAGAAATCATACGCTCAGGTACTGGTTTCAGGCGGCTATGTGGCTTGGTTTGCTGGGAATCGGCTGGTTTTACTGGCCGTAGATGCAACAACAGGCCTAGCGGAAAAGGTGGCCGCCGCGCCTGCGCCGCCGCCGCATGCGGGCCTGCAATTCCTTGCGGCGAGTCTCCAGCCAGCCCGCACGACTGGCACCGTCACCACTTTCAGATTGACGGTCACGGTAATTACAGAAGTCCTGGTAGGCCTCGATCTCGGGTTTCAGTTCTCGCACCACGAGTTCGATCATGATTGCGTCATCGAGAAAACCAAGGCCCGGAATATGATCAGGAATCAGGTCCTCGGGCTCAGCGAAATAGGCCAGGGCATTGAGTACGCGGGCCGCATCATCGTGTGGCAGACGCCATTCGATGTCCGACAGCATGCGGATCATGAGCCGCAGCTTGCTCAGGCGCTCGAGAATGAAACCGGGTGTACCGTTTTCGGGGACGTGCGCAAGTAGGTCTTCAGCCGCAGCGACGATGTCTTCCGGCGCCATACGGCTGGCAGCACGCCGTGCCTCATCCATGATGAGCTGGAAATGCTGCAGGTCCTGATCGTCGAGTTCGAAAGCGATTCGCAAAGTCACATGCGAATATTACTACTTGCCGAAGCGTCGGTCCCAGTTCTTTGAGCGATCGAATTCGCCGGTATTGTAGGGGTCGAGCCCGGTCTCTTCGCCAGTATCGACAATCGAATCGTCGATGATCTTGAGGGTCTCGTGGGTACCCGTGTCTTCTCGTACAAACTTGTTGCGAATCAGCACGTTCTTACCGGGGCCGTTGCTCTCGAGCTCGGTCGACAGCTCTTCGTCAGCCGCGACGTATTCAGGATCGGGCCGGGGTACCTGCTGTTTCGGTTGAACCTTTGGCGCGCCGGAATGCGCGCCTGTCATCCGAAGATCCTGCGTCAGCTCTGATTCCTCGTCGGAAAAACGCTGTTTGAGCCAGTTTTTGAGTCTTTGTAGCATCTGCAAGTTATCGAGTCAGGCCAGGTGTCCTCTGGTTCAGTCCGGTAAGAATACAGGATGCATGAAGAACCGCGGTTTTTCTATGAACCGCTTGTGCATGGTGCCGATTAGAATATCGAAACTGTGAAGCCGGTCACAGTTTCCCGGCTTTTCGCCAGCCAAAGACCATCAACCGCAGGCATTGCCAGACCAGGTAAGGCGAAAGGACAAGAAACCAGGCGACGAAATCGCCGTTGCGAATCTTGCCGCTAAGCGTGCCAAAGAACTCCGCATAGCCGGTGCCGCCATAGGCCCCAAAGACGGCGTTTCCAACAAACCAGATGGCGATCGGCAGTAATACGAATCCCGCGAAAAGCAGAATCGCGAATAACGCGCCTTCCTTCTTCAGGATTCTAATGACGGGTGATGGATTGTCACTCAATTGTGGGGCGCCGGTTGTTCAGGGCCCGCTATCCTTGCCTAGCTTGGAGTGGAGGTCAAGCCTCGGACCGAGGTCGCCGGCGACGCCTGTAGACAAGTATGCCCAGGTGCATGCACGCAACTGAGAACAGGACGTAGTGGGGTAGTACCCAAAACCACTCGTTGATGTAGAAGGTTGCCATGAACGCCGCAATTCCCGCGACCACGTAGAAATACGGAAGGGCATCGTAGATCAGCTTGGGTAACCAGATCTTCTTCGAAAACAGGCGCCCGGTGTCACGTGTGACTTCTTGAGTTTCGGTTAATGAGGCAGGCTTGCCGGCAGCCGTACTGAGCATCGTTCTGTCTCACTTCCCTGTGGTAGAGCAGAACGATAGTGCATCTGGGAAAAAAGGAGCGTGAAAGCGCTCACACTTCATGCATCGCGCTTGGGGCGTTCCTCGTAGCGGAAATGGGCATTGCCGATTGTGACAATGTCGCCATTCTTCAGGAAGTGCTCAGTGACCTGCTTCGAATTGACATATACGCCGTTCTTACTGCCCCAATCGATTACGCGAGTCGCTTCGCCATCGGTCTGTACCACAGCATGGCGGCGGCTGATATAGCCCGCATTGAGCTGTATGTCGTTGTCGCTGGTTCGCCCGATCGTGAGCCGGTCCTTGAAGAGTGGGAAACGCAGCAGTTGGTCTCCAATTTTCCCGACCAGCACACGGGTGACCCGGTCGTAATTTTTCGGCGTTGCGCCGCCGGCATCTTCATCTTCGTCGAAGCGCTCGGAGATCCGATCATCGATATCCGAAATCACGTCACCAATTTCGTTGATTGACTCGACTTGTTCGGACTTGCGCGCGAGCTCTGCGAGAAGGACGTTGATTGCATCGCTCCGCGCCTCGAGTTTTTCTTCGAGGTCCTCTGCACGACGGGTTGCCTGCAGTAGCTCAGCTTCAAGCTCATCTATGCGAGCCTGGGAGCGTTCGTCGGTATCGCACAACATACGCTCCAGTTCTTCTTTGAAACTGCGCGTGTCGACGAGGTCGGATGCGAGTTGCGTGTTGAGCACTTCGGTTTGTGACACCGTTTCCTGCGCCTCGCCGAGTTCGAAGCGCAGGATACGAATGTCTTCGGCGTGTTTGTCAGCCACCGCCACTAACTTCTCTTCCAGTGCGAGATTCGCCTGATTCGCGGCTGCCAATTCATCGGATAGCCGACGATTTTTCGCCATCGTTTCGGTCAATGCGTTCTGCAAACGGCCCCTGTCTTTTTCAAGGCCTTCGTGGGCGGCCAGGATATCCTGAAGCTTTCTGCGCAAGGCATCCGCATAGGCCTCGGAGCGCACAAGTCGGTCGTGATCTTCCGGGGCTTCGATTCTCGTGGCCGACTTTGCAGGCGGCTCGGGAATTTCGCGTGACGTCTTTCTGGCCCGCTCCAGTTCTTCGGTCAGTTCTGTCGTCGCGTGCCGATGGTGATTGTCGCGCTCTCGTATCTCTTTCTTGAGCGCCTTGATGTTGCTGTCACGCGTTTTGAGAAGTTTGTTTTTGCGCGAGACCGTCTCTCGCAGTTCGTTGATCTCAGCGGTAAGTTTGTTAGTAAGTTCTTCGCGAACCTTGATCTCGGCATCGAGGCCGAGCCACTTTGCGCGTAGCTGCTCAATATCGTATTGAAGTTTGCCGATGGTCCTCGCATCGCCGCTTGCGCGTTTCTCGACATCGTAGGTGTGCTCGTCGGACTCGCACAAAGCGTCTTCGCCAGGCGGCCGATCATGCCGGAAAGTTATTGCCTCAAGTTCCGCGGTAGGATCTTCGTCGTCTGCGACTAATTCATTGATGTTGTTTTTTTCATTAGTCATCCGCGCAGTCTATCACGCGTCGGACCGCTCTCAATTGGGCAGAACCGGGAATTTGGCTGCTTAAGTTAAATCAGGCTAATCGCACGGGACCGTGCGGCCGTGAGCCCACTCGCGCATAGCTGAAATGCGCTCCGCCATGACTATCGACAGAGGCCGGGTTTCTGCGATTTCCGCCAGCAGGTGAGCAGTTGCCAAGGGCTCTAATTTCGCGTGCGCGGCGTACAGTGAGGACACGATCGCCTGTTCGATCTCCGCGCCGGAAAAACCGTCTGTGGCCCTCGTTAACTGCTGTAAGTCGAATCGCTTGAGGGGCTGATCGCGGTTAGACAGGTGGATGGCCAGGATTGAATGACGGACTTCGTCGTCAGGCAGGTCGACGAAGAAAATCTCGTCGAAGCGCCCTTTGCGAACCAGTTCCGGGGGGAGGGTGCTGATGTCGTTCGCTGTCGCTACGACGAAAACCTGGCTTTGCCGTTCCGCCATCCACGTAAGGAATGTACCCAGTACGCGTTGAGTGGTTCCGGTTTCACCGCCGCGTCCCGCGATGCCTTTTTCGATTTCGTCGATCCACAGCACGCAAGGAGACATGACGTCCGCGGTCTTGAGGGACTCACGAAGCTTTCTTTCGGTCTCGCCGTGATACTTGTTGTATACGGCGCCGAAGTCCAGGCGCAACAGCGGGACGCCGAAGATTCCAGCAGTGGCCTTTGCCGCAAGACTCTTGCCACAACCCTGTACGCCGAGCAGAAGAATTCCCTTTGGTGCGTCGAGGTGAGCAACGCTTTCATCGCCGCGAAAAGCAGGTCGGCGATGACTCAGCCAGTTCTTGAGGCGCGACAGTCCGCCAACATCATTGAATCTTGCCGTGTCGTACTCGAACTGCAGCGCGCCGCCACGATTCAACAGCTCGTACTTCGCCTGCATGACCCCGGGTAAGTCACTGCGGGTAATGGCGCCGTCGACATAGATCGCATTACGCGCCAGGCGTTCAGTATCGGCGTAGGTGAGACCGGCGAGATTACTGATCAGCAGCGCATGCGCTTTCGGGTCGACCTGGACCTTGCTACCTGGATTGTCCTGGGCGTATTCCCTGGCTGTCTTCTTGATGATATTCGATCGTTCCTGTTCGGACGGCAACGCCATATCGAAGCGTGCGCAATAGCTCTCGAGTTCCTGCGGAATCTGGACCTTGTGACTGAGCAGGACGAGCTGCTTATTGACCTTGCGGGCCTGCATGCAAATGTCTTTCAGAAGACGCACGTGTACCGGGTCGTCGAGAAACGGGTGGAAGTCGAGAAGCACGTACACCCCCGGTTTGGAGACCGCACGAATGTGCTTGAGGACGTCGCTTGGCTCAGAGTTGATCGCCTGGGGCTCGAGCGAGATGTCAAGACGCTGCAATCCGTCGGTCAGCGTCCAGCGAAACAGCGGCACGTAGTCGCTGCTGGCTCGTGCAATAGTCGCCGATTGCAGAAGCTCCAGCATGCGTTGTTCATCCTGCGACTCGATGACGACGATCGGCGTCCGTGATCGCAAAATGAGTTCAAGGTCGTGACGTCCGTCCATGCTGTTGGCTAGTTCTCCGCTGTTTCTGGCGCAATACTAAGGCAGCCGGGCAGGTTGTCGATGTGAAGTGCGTCGGGGACTGAGCGAATGACCTGCTCGACGGCGGCCGCTAACGTCGCATCATCGACCTCGTCTCCGGTCAGATACGGCAGTAGAGCGTCAAGCGACGCTTCACCGTCGGACTGCTGCGACATCTCGTTATTGAGTTGCTTGAACAGCGTTACAGCCAGCGCCGTGGTCGGGCCGGTTGATGATTCCTGGCAAAGCGTGTCGGCTTTCGCGGCCCATTCAGCCTGGCGTTCGAACGCAAACACCGCGCGTTCCTCGGTGATGGCCCTGCCACGGCGCAGCAGTTCGATGCTGTAGTACTCGGCCAGACCCTCGGCAATCCAGTCGTAACCGTCGCGATTGTTGATCGGCATGGCCGTGTGAACCACCTCGTGTAACAACGAGCTTGTGGCGTTTTCACTGATCATCGGCCGATCGGCGTGAATGAACATCGAGGCAGGCGCGGACAGGCCGCCTCGCCACATGGGGTCACTTGCGCTGACGATCGTCAGGCGGGGGAAGTCGTGCGGCAAAATTGCTGCAAGCTCCGGGAGGGACCAGCCAAGCAAGGCGAGCATATCCATCCGCCGCACATCGTGTCCCTCAGGCCCCGCGACCGCGACCTTGATCCCTGCGATCGTCTCTCGGCGGACCCCGAGTCTGCCCATGGCAATCCACCCAGCGGGCTCGTCGAACCGACGCCCGGGCCGGTCGATGACGATTGGATTGTCGATCGCGGAGTACTCGCTGACAACTGCCCACCCCGGCGGCAGGTCAAATGTCATGGTCGTTCTGGATTCGGCGCCCTTCAGTGTTCGGGTGCGGGCACGTGGAATGGCGTCCTCCGCGCGGAATATGCCCCAGTCGCCATTGAGCAATGCATCGTATGCCCCCGAAGCACGCTTGTTTTGAATCGTTGCCCACCACTCCAATACGCCGCCACCGGAAGGTGGCTGCCAGTGAATGGTGCCGCCGGCGATCCGAACTTCGCCGTCGCCGACGACATCACTGATGTGTGAGTCGAGCGGGAAGGAAAGCTCCCGAAGCAGGCTTCCCGCTTGCCTCAGGCGCAGGTTAACCCGCACGCGTGATGCCTTCGGGTCCGGCTGTAGCGTGTACTGGACCCCATACTCACGATCGTTTGGGCTACCTGCAGATTCCGAATCAGAAACGCCGCAGCCCGCGCACAGAAGCGCGCCGGACAGCAGGAGCGCATGGCAGCGGCTTGCGTATAAAGCTGAGAAGCAGTTCATACCGATTTCAGTTCTTGTAGCGTAGTGTGGACGCTTGTCTAGTTCGGAGTGTCGCCGATGATAGCGCAGCCGGCCCGTCTGTTCCGCGTTTTTTCCTTAGCAATCACCGTGTTGGCGATCTCTGCATGCGCGTCGCATCCGGCGGCTACGTCCTCGTCAGGGGAATCCGGCAAGGGGCAGCGTGCTGCCATGATTGCACTCGACCAGGTTGGCGTTCCGTATCGTTATGGCGGGTCGACGCCACGGGGGTTCGACTGCAGCGGCCTCGTACAGTTTTCCTATTCGCGAGCCGGCGTCACGGTACCGCGCACGACCGGCCAGTTATGGTCCGCTTCGAGGACAATCGGTGAGGACGAGCTACGTGCCGGCGACCTCCTGTTCTTCAGTATCGACGGGAAGATGTCCCACGTCGCCATGTATCTCGGAGACCGGCAGTTTGTGCACGCGCCACAATCGGGGCGTACGGTCTCGGTCGGCTCGCTGGAATCGCCGTTCTACAAGTCAGCACTGATGCGGGCCGGACGGCCTTACTGAACCAGGTCTACTGGACAATAAACGCCCTTAGCTGTGTCGCGAGGCCCTTGCAGGCCCTGGCCTGGGGGCGCGCAATTAATGGAATGGGTACGACGATTGCCGGCAGGAAGGACGTGCCGCTCACGTCGGCGGATATTGTGCCTGCGGTCGCGTGAGCTTCGAGATCCCAGACGGCCGCTTCATAGTCGGAGTCGTTCTGCCACCAGGCAAAGCCGAAGCAACCGCCGCCGCCCGGGCCTGCGGCGCATGACAGGCTGCCACCCTCGGCAACCCGTTCAGTGTCGCCGTCCAGCCAGACGATATAGCGTACGCCCATTTCCCGTATTGCGGCTTCGACGCCAGGCCGACTCATGAGCGTCGGAAGTCCTTCCGTTTTCGCAGGCGCCGTGCGGGGTTCGAACCAGGGAAAGAGGTTATCGACAAACTGCTGGTTCGGAATGACGCTGACTGCATTGGATCCGTTGCCAAGCGCCTTTTCGACACAGGCAATATAGTCGGCCTCTGTCTCATTGCCCTGGTGATAGCTCTTGGCCATGACGACGACGGACTCGCCCTCGTCGATACCGGTGCCCGCTGCGCGATCGTCCTCGATACGAGACGTCACGCATCCCGCCAGGCTGATCGTCAGGAGCCCGAGAAGGACGCTACTCTGCCGCATCGTCAATACCTCCAATGGCGAAAACGCCAATAACACTAGCTGGTTCGTTGCTCTCCGCACCAGGCGACGCCTCCGCATTCAGCTCGCCTGGCTCCGCATCTGCCGGATCGAGTGGTCCGTCCGCCAGCTGCCGGATCTTCGTGACCTTGTCCATCTGCATAATAATCAAAGCCGCCGCATCGCGCATCGCGAGAATCGCAGCCCGTCGCAGCGAGTCTGATCCACCCAGCCCTTCTTTTTGACTCTTGCCATAGGCGCTGACGGTCCAGCTCGACGCCGGGTTGCCGACGCTATCGAATACCGCAATACGGTAACGCACCCAAACGGCAAATGCATTTGTCTGGCTTTGCGCCGGCACCGAAAACTCGAAACCTTCTATGCTGGGTTCGATCAGGGCATCGAACTGGTAATCGCGCGGGTCGTCTTCCGGGTTCAGGATGACGACTGAATCAAACATAAAGCCAAACAACTGCGTGAAAAAGGCGACGTTAGAGCTGCCGAGGTGAATCGTCCAGGTGTCTTTGCCGAGCACTTCTTCAGTGTGTACGAAATCCTGGAATTCGGCGGGGATCCGTACGGCAACCTCAACGGGTATTTTCTCGATACGCGGCTCGGGGATCGTCGGCATTTCCATGGTGACGGTCGAGCTGCAACCTGCCAGCAGGATCGTGGCAAGGCCGGCAATTGCGGTATAGCGAAATTGGGCGATCAAGTAGATAGAATCCGAGGAGTTATACAGGCTGATTAATCAGAGCGTTTCAATCACGGAGAGTTCCCGGCAAAACACCGGCGCCAAGCGTGATCGACTTTAGTGCGAGCGTACGAGCAGTGCAAATCCCGGGTTCCTGATATCTGTCGACTAGTAGTCGAGCCACTCAAGCGGCTGCTCCTGCATCAGGGCTACTTGTTCACGTAATGCGAGGACGTGATCGTCCCAGTACCGTCGACTGTCGAACCAGGGAAACGCGACCTTGAACGCCGGATCCTCCCAGCGACGCGCGAGCCACGCGGCGTAGTGCATGATGCGCAGGCTCCGTAAGGCCTCTATCAGGTGCAATTCCCTTGCATCGAAGCGCCGGAACGAGGTGTAACCCTCGAGCAGCGCCTTGAGCTGTGGTGTCTGTTCGTCCCGATCGCCGGACAGGAACATCCAGAGGTCCTGTACCGACGGCCCATGCCGCGCGTCGTCGAGATCGACGATATGCAATTGTTCCTCCCGAACCAGCACGTTGCCTGGATGAAAATCGCCGTGCAGCCGGATCTCGCGGACACTCCCGGCGCGCTCGTAACAGGCCTCAACGCCATCCAGGACCTGTTCGACGATGCTCTCGTAGGCAGGACGGTTGTCCTCGGGAATGAAGTCGTTTTCGAGCAGGTAGTCGACCGACTCGGTCCCATAGGAATTGATGTCGATGCTCGGGCGGTGCGCGAACCTCGAGACTTCTCCCTCGAGGTGAATGCGAGCAACCAGCCGCCCCAGTTGTTCCTGCAGGTCGTAGTTGTCGAGATCAGGCGCTCGACCGCCGTAACAGCGATACACGGCGACGCGATGGTGGCCGGCGTGGTGCAGGGTGGTGCCACCGTGTTCGAGTGGCGGCACGACGGGAATTTCCTGATCAGCCAGTTTCGCGGCAAATTCGTGTTCCTCGAGAATGGCCGCATCGCTCCAGCGCTGTGGCCGGTAGAACTTCGCAACGATCGGTCGGCCCTCTTCGATGCCCACCTGGTAGACCCGGTTCTCATAGCTATTGAGCGCGAGAAACCGGCCGTCGCAGTCAAAGCCCAGGTCGCCCAGTGTCGCGAGAATGTCCTCGGGCTGCAGGTCGGCAAATGCCAGCGTCGCTGCGTCGTTCACGAGACCTTTTGGCGTGATTCCCGCTTGCGATCCGACTCTTTCAGCAACTTCTTGCGTAATCGCAAGCTGGTCGGTGTCACCTCAAGCAATTCGTCGTCATCGAGAAACTCCAGTGACTGCTCCAGCGAGTAATTCAGTGGCGGCGTCAAAACGAGATTCTCGTCAGTGCCCGCGGCGCGAATGTTGGTTAATTGCTTGGCCTTGGTCGGATTTACGACGAGGTCATTCTGTCGTTTGTGGATACCGACGATCATGCCGTCGTAGACGGGAGCGCCGTGACCGACGAATAACTTGCCGCGTTCCTGGAGGTTGAACAGGGCATAGGCGAGCGCTTTGCCGGTAACCATGGATACCAGCGTGCCATTGTTACGCTGGGCAATGGCTCCCTTGACGCGCGGCGCATACTTGTCCAGTACATGGTAGATCAGGCCCGTACCTGAGGTCGCGGTCAAGTACTCGGTACGAAAGCCAATGAGGCCGCGAGTCGGGATGTTGTAGTCGAGGCGGATGCGGCCTTTGCCGTCCGGGAACATGTTCTGCAATTCGCCTTTTCGGTCGGCGAGGCGCGTCATGACGGCGCCCTGGTGCTCCTCGTCAAAATCGACGGTCAATTGCTCCCAGGGTTCGTGCTCGGCACCGTCGACATCGTGCATGATGACTTCGGGCCGGGACACGGCGAGTTCGAAACCTTCGCGGCGCATTGTCTCGACCAGGACAGACAGATGCAGCTCGCCACGGCCGGATACCCGAAATTTGTCGGGATCGTCCGTGTCATCCACGCGCAATGCGACGTTGTGTTTGAGTTCCTGGTCGAGGCGTTCGCGAATCTGGCGGCTGGTCAGGTACTTGCCGTCCTGGCCGGCGAAGGGCGACTTGTTGACCTGGAAGGTCATGTTCACCGTAGGTTCGTCCACCGTCAGTGCCGGCAACGGATCTTCATGGTCCGGGTCGCACAGCGTGTCGGAAATGCCCAGCTTGTCGATGCCGCTGAAGACCACGATGTCACCGGCCGTGGCTGAGTCCGCCTTTTGGCGTTTCAGGCCATGGAAGCCAAACAGCTCGAGTACACGGGCACGCCGTGATTTGCCGTCCGGCGCTACGACGCTGACCGGCGCATTGGCCTGCAACTTGCCGCGGCGAATTCGGCCGATCCCCAGGACGCCCGTGTAGGTGTCATAGTCCAGGCTCGAGACCTGCAGCTGCAAGGGGCCGTCGACATCAACTTCGGGATGCGGGACGTGCTGCACGATAGTTTCGAACAGTGGCGTCATGTCTCCGCTACGTACGCCAGAATCGAGCCCGGCATAACCGTCAAGGGCCGATGCGTAGATGATCGGAAAGTCCAGCTGCTCGTCAGTAGCGCCAAGGCGGTCAAACAGATCGAAAGTCTGGTCGATAACCCAGTCCGGGCGGGCACCGTCCCGATCGATTTTGTTGACGACCACGATCGGAACAAGGCCTTGAGCAAACGCCTTCTGCGTGACAAAACGCGTTTGTGGCATGGGGCCTTCCACGGCGTCGACGAGCAGCAGGACGCTGTCGACCATGGAGAGAACCCGTTCTACTTCACCACCGAAGTCGGCATGGCCCGGTGTGTCCACGATATTGATGCGATAGTCATGCCAGTTGACGGCCGTGTTCTTCGCTAGGATAGTGATGCCGCGCTCGCGCTCGAGGTCGCTGGAATCCATGACGCGATCGGGCACAGCGGCGCGGGGACCGAGGGTCCCGGACTGTTGCAGCATCTGGTCGACGAGCGTGGTCTTGCCATGGTCGACATGCGCAATGATCGCGATATTGCGAAGTTTGGATAAATCAGACATGTTAGGCGGCGCCAGTGAGAGTGGCGGCGGATTATAGAGACCCGGTCTCGGAATTGATATGGAAATAGAGCGACCACAATGAAGAAAGGCCTGTTTGTCCCATTAGTACTCATGCTCCTTGCGGCTTGCGGACGCGCAGAGCCGGAGTTCGACATCGCAGCCTATGAGCAGGAAGTGCTCGACTGGCGTGCCGGGAGGCTCGAACGCCTGCTCGCGCCCACGGGTTACCTGAACCAGATCGGTCTCCATTGGCTGGAGCCAGGCGTATACGTGATTGGGTCGGACCCTGACAGCGATATTGTCGTGCCGGCGACTGCAGCGCCCCGCATTGGCGAGATTCGTGTCGGGGGCGATGGCGTACGGCTTGTTGTCGACGAAGGCGTCGAGGTGCTTAGTAATGAAGGGCAGCCGGTTTCCGATATCGCGATGCCGGCCGATACGACCGGAACGGCCGTATCGCTATCACATCGTTCGCTGGCCTGGATAGTCATTGAGCGCGGGGGCAAGCTGGCGATTCGTATTCGTGATTTCGAGCACCCGTTCGTCGAGAATTTCGGACCCCTGCCGTACTACGAGATTGATCCGGCTCTGCGGGTAACGGCGACGCTCGAGCCCTATGCCGAGCCGCGCACCATCTCTGTGGATACTGTTATCGAGGGCTTCCAGCAGTTCCCGGTGGCGCCGGGCGTCGCATCCTTTGAGCTCAATGGCCAGCGCTATGACCTTGAGCCGACCATTTCCGGTGACAAGTTGTTTTTTGTCTTTGGCGATGAGACCAATCGTGATGAGACCTACGGCGCCGGCCGGTTTGTGTATGCGGATGCGCCGGGCGACGATGGCGTCCTGGTCCTGGACTTCAACCAGTCGTACAGCCCGCCGTGTGCGTTCAACGACTTTTCGACCTGTCCAATTGCCTCACCGCGGAATCGCTTGCCGGTCCGCATAGAAGCGGGCGAGAAGTTCAGCAAGAACTTGCATTACTCCGGCGCGGCCGGGCTCTAGTCAACGACGTCAAAAGTCAGCCCTGCATTGTCGCGGAGGCGTGCCAACAGCTTGTCTCCCATCGCAAATGCGGGGGTCAGGACGCCGCCGCGGGTATCGAGATCGTCCTGCGCCAGGCAAACGGCAGCCTCGGCCAGCATCTTGCTGGTGGACCCATAGCCAGGGTCCTGGTCGCCCGTAATGCGCGTCTGCAGGATGGAACCGTCTGGAAGTATGCCGATCTGCATCAGGTTGAAGAATCCCGACTGTTGCAGTTCCGGTGATGGCCCTTCGCCCGGCTTCGGCAACACAAATTTCTGCAGCAGCTTGCGCGTGGCGCTAAACGAAATACCGACAACGAGTGCACCGAGCGCCAGCGTCATCATCGAGCCTTTGAACCATCCGCTGACGCCTGTCCCGGTGAGCACAACTTCCCGGTAGCGAAAGTCACGGCCGTAAGGATAGCCGGCAAGGGCGTGGCTGCGCCTGACGACCCGGGTATTGACGCCGGCCATGACGAATGGGGCCGTCCAGGATCCAGCGTCTTTATCGTGAAGGACCTTCTGCTGGTCGCGTTCGTCCGGTCCTTCCCGTTCGCCCTCCGGGTTCAGTGCGTACGGGTTCGCCATCATGCGTGCGATAGACCGATCCTTCTTCGCCTCCTCGACGATGTTCATCATGCTGGCGATCGTGCCGCCGCTCGCGGTCCCTTTGGTGGCTTTCACGAATAGCGCGATGCTCTGGCAGTAGCCACCGAACTGTTCATGCGCTGCCTGCTGCAGGAAGAACACGCCCAGGTCCATCGGGACCGAATCGAAACCACAACAGTGCACGATGCGAGCACCGGTCTCCCGGGCTCGCTCATGATGTGTATCGACCATCTTGCGTATCCACTGCACCTCGCCGGCGAGGTCGCAATAGTCGGTACCCGCCTCGACGCATGCTGCGACGAGGTCAGAACCGTACAGCGCATATGGCCCAACCGTGGTGAGGACGACACGGGTTCGGGACGCAAGGGTGGCGAGAGCGCTTTTGTCACGGCTGTCCGCGACAATGACCTCGAGATCGGTCGCCTGTTCTCCCAATGACTCCTTCACCGCTTCAAGCTTGCTGGCGCTGCGGCCCGCAATACTCCACTTGAGGTTGTTGCCGAGCCCGTATTGCCGCAGCAAGTACTGTGCGACCAGGGTCCCTGTGAAGCCGGTCGCGCCATACACGATGACGTCGAACTCCCGGTCGTTTTTATTGTTGATCAAAGCCTTTTCTCCATCATTGCCACTTCCTTGGTTCCGCCCTCTGTCTCCTGGCTCGCCACCTGCCGGAAACCATGCATTTCGTGGTAGCGCATCGATGTTTCATTCGCTGGACGGATATTAACCTCGCAGGTCATGATGTCGACCGCCCCGCGCAGAGCGTCGGCGAAGTCATCGTACAGCCTCGATGCTATGCCTTGCCGCCGTGCGGAGCTTGCTACCGCTACGCGGTCGATGTAGCCGAAGTCATGGTAATTCTCACAGAACCAGAGGTAGTTCTCGCTGCTGTAATCGATGCCCGGGCGAAGCCCGATCAGGAACCCTGCAAACAGCCGGTCGATCCGAACAACCCGGAAATACCAGGCATGGGTGGCGAACCATTGCGTCTGTTCCAGGTCCATACTACTGACGTGTGGCAAAGATGCTTCGTTTAACGCCGCCACGTCGGCAAGGTCGGATTCGGCGACATCAAGTAGTTGCATCGAGACAGTGTACCTTGTTAGTGTAATTGTAAGACGGCAAGCGCTCGGCGCGACCTACCAGACCGTCACAAATCACGACTTTACTCGTCTTCGAGATGGAAATGACGCTGCGGCGATAGCGCTGCGGTGTCTCTCAATGTGTATTAGAAAGGAACGAACAGTCATGAATCAATTCGCCCGATCAGCCGCGCTCGCGATCGCAGTCGTGGCCTTCCTCATGAGCTCAGTTGCAGATGCAAAGGCTCGAAAGCCGCAGGAATTACTTCAGTACATTCCGGCGGACACGCCTTACGTAATGGCCTTCACCAAGCCGTTTCCTGATGAATTGATGGACAAGTTCGAGCCATCGATGGACAAGATGCTCTCTGCCTATCAGCGAGTGATGCGCTACCGCCTGTCCGAGCATCTGATCGAATTGTCCGCACAGGAGGACGGTGCCGAACAAGCCGAGCGTTTGCAGGCTTTCATGGACGAGTTGTTGAGTTTCATGAGCATCAAGGGAATGCGTGACGCCGGTATCGACAGGGATTCGCTTTTCGCCATGTACGGTGACGGGATTCTCCCGGTCTTTCGAATCGCGTTAACCGATATCGACAAATTCGAGGCGGCAATAGAACGGCTTGAGTCGCGGGCCAATGAGAAGTTTATGATTGGCGAGATCGATAACAAGCCTTACCGCTATCGGGGTTTTGACGAGCTGACCCTCGTGATAGCGACCTTTGGGAAGGACGCGGTCATTACGATGGTTCCCACCGGTATCGACGATGAGCGCCTTGCCCAGACGCTGGGGATCGAGAAGCCGCGCAACAGCCTTGCTCGCACCAAGGACCTGCTCAAGATTGCCAAGCAATACGGCTTTACGAATCATTTCACGAGCTTTATCGACGTCGAGCGGATTGCGGCGACTTTCACGGGCGACCCAAGCGGCAGGAATGCGGATCTGCTCAATATGCTCGGCATGAGTGCGGACAATACGACGCCAGAGTGTCGCGCTGAGATAGCCGACCTGGCATCCGTCGCGCCCCGCATCGTAATGGGCTACACGAAGGTCGACTCCGAGTACCTGGATACAGGAATGATCGTAGAGCTGCGTGAGGATATCGCCAGCGGCCTGGCCACATTTCCGGCTGCCGTGCCGGGTCTGGGTAAAGACCTGGGTGGTTTGTTTTCGTTCGGCTTCAGTATCGACGTGTTGGCAGCACGGACCTTCTACGAAGCACGCCTGGACGCGCTGGAAGCGGATCCTTTCGAATGCGCGTATCTTGCTGATGTCAACGCGAGCGCCGCGCAGGGACGAGAGGCATTAGCCAAGCCACTGCCGCCGGTCGTCTACAGCTTCCGGGGAATGCTAGCGAACATTACGGGCATAGAGGGCCTGGATCTCGCGACCGATCAGCCACCGGAGTCGATAGACGCGAGTATCCTCGTTGCGATCGAGAACGCGCAGGATCTCGTGGCGATGGCCGCAATGATGAGCCCGGAGGTCGCAGCGCTCAACCTGCTGCCCGATGGCGAGGCGAAGGCGTTGGATCTGCCACAACTGGCGGCCGTTGCGGAGCAGGCATTCGCGGCGTTGTCGCAGAATGCTCTGTCAATCGCTATGGGCGATGCCGCGGCCGACGAGGCTGAGACAATGCTGAATGCCGATGTCTCGGACTCCCAGCCGTTTATGAGCCTCAACATGGACGCGAAGGAGTACTACGCGTTCGTCGGCAATGCCATGATGGAAGCCGATGATGAGGATGAGGGTGAGCCGATGCCCGAAGCAATGCGAGCGGCAATGAGGGACGCGATGGTATCGTCCGGAGAGCTGTACGAGCGCATGGCAATCGATGTTCACCTGACGGAGCGCGGCATCGAGATGAACAGTCGGATGACGCTCGCCGACTAGGCCTGATTCAAGAGGGATTACGATGATGCAGCGTTTGGTTTTTATCCTGGCACTCATTCTCACTGCGACATGCTCGACCGCAGATGAGGGAAACCCTGGCGCCGTCAACAGCCTCAAGGTTGACCTTGATGCTGTGGTCGCACTGGGAGAAGTGACGCCGGTTGACGGGATTACGTCGGCCGGCCAGCCCGATGAGGCAGGATTCAGGGTGTTTGCTGAGAATGGTTACGCCGCGGTCATCGATATCAGGACCGACGGCGAGGATCGCGGACTCGATGAGCCTGCGGTTGTCGAAGCGCTTGGGATGGAATACGTGTCGTTTCCAGTCGGCCGCGGTGACATCACGGTGGAGAAGGCTGCGGAGCTCGATGCGTTGCTGCAGCAATACGATGAGCCTGTCCTCGTCCACTGCGGCAGCGCGAATCGCGTGGGGGCGCTGTTTGCGTTGCAGGCGTTCTCTGAAACCGGTGATGCCGAGCTGGCGCTCGAGGTCGGCCGGCAAGGCGGCTTGACCGGGCACGAGGATATAGTCAAAGAAGCAATGAAGGTCGAGTAGGGCGAGAGTGGACTCGGGCGAGAATTGATTCGCCACCTTCGGTGGCTCACCCCTTCGGGGCGCACTGCGTGCGTCCAAAACGGGCTGCGCCGCGTTTTGTGACCTCGCTACGTGATTTCTCTTCCCAGCCACTGACCACCAAAACAAAAAAACCGCCTGACGGCGGTTTCTTCGTAGTGGTGGAGGTGGTGGGAATCGAACCCACGTCCGCAAGTCCTCCGCTACGAGGTCTACATGCTTATTCCGTCTTTAATCTCAT
>CAZKZE010000037.1:0-26983 GCA_964557165.1 uncultured Woeseiaceae bacterium | reverse complement strand
AACGTTCAACTGGCCCGTTACGAAGCTCTCCATTTCCAGGGACGCGCGCAGGCCAGCCTCGTTAATCAGCTTGTCATGGTCGATGCTCTCGGCAAAGTCCGCACCCAGTGTCCCGCCGGACTTGGTTTTGATCGCCTCGTTGAGTAACTCGAGCACGACTTGCGTATCGGTTTCGAAATTGACCTCGTCAATAATCAGGTCGATATCCGACACATAACCAACGCGAACACCGTTCAACATGACGTTCGCACCGACCCGCAGTCCGTTCGTTGGCTCTGCGAAGACCGCGACGTAGCGCTCCTTTTCCGCAAATATCTGCGTGCCGCCGAACACGGCGAATGCGACGGCGATCAATACGACGGCGCCGACAACGAATCCCCCGATGACGGTCGGGCTGGCCTTGTTACTCATGCCCCGGTCTCCGCCATGCCGCGTTGCAGGAAGTTTCGAACCACCAGATTCTCATGATTGTCCCTTAAGTCCTTTGGATCGCCTGTTGCCAGCTGCGTTTTGGTCACCGGGTCCAGAAAGACCGAGTTATTGCCGATGGAAAATATGCTCGCCAGTTCATGCGTTACGATTACGACGGTTGTACCCAGGCTGTCGCGGAGCTCCAGGATCAAATCGTCCAGCAACTTGGCACTGATCGGATCAAGCCCCGCTGACGGCTCATCAAAGAACAGTATTTCCGGATCCAGCGCCATTGCACGAGCCAGTCCGGCGCGTTTCATCATACCGCCTGAAATCTCGTTCGGGTAATAGTCCTCAAACCCTGCAAGCCCAACCAGCATCAGCTTGTAGGCCGCCACTTCCCGAATAGCTGTGTCGCCCAGGTCCGTGTACTGCCGGAGCGCCAGGCCGATATTCTCGGCCAGCGTCATCGAACTCCACAGCGCGCCTGCCTGGAAAGTAGTGCCAAAGCTGCGCTTCAGGGTTTCCTGTTGTTCGTGCGACGACGACCAGAACGGCATGCCGTTATAGGAGACATCGCCTTTGGCCGGGCTCTTCAGGCCGATCATCGTCTTGAGGAGCGTGCTCTTGCCGCAGCCCGAGCCGCCCATAATGATGAAGATGTCGCCACGGTCAATCGTGAAATTCAGGTCAGCCTGAATGAGAAAATCCCCGTATGCCATCGTGAGGTCTTCTACGATTATCTGTGCGTCGGAATCCGGCATCTCAAATTCCAATGTTGATATAGATGACGGTCAGGATCGAAGCGCTGATTACGATCAGGACGATACCCATGACCACGGCCTTGGTTGTGCTTTGGCCAACGGCGAGCGCGCTGTTGCCACAGGCCATGCCTTGCTGACAACCGGCGAGTGCAACAAGGCTGCCGTAGACGATGCTCTTGAATAGCCCACCCAGCAGGCTGTTTAGTCCGACGGCACTTTTTGTCTGTGCAACGTACTGCACCAGGCTGATGTCCAGCATGATGACGCCTACGCCCATACCTCCGAGGATGCCCATCAGGCTGGCGTACATGGTTAACAGCGGCATCATGAGCACGAGGGCAATAACACGCGGTGTGACGAGAAAATCGATCGGCTGCATGCCCAGCGTCTTCAGGGCATCAATTTCTTCATTGACCTTCATCGTGCCTATCTGCGCCGCGTAAGCGGCCCCGGTCCGCCCGGCCATAATGATGGCCGTCATTATCGGCGCCATCTCCCGGACCATTGCAACAGCGACAAGATCGGCGGTGTAGATGCCGGCGCCGAACATGTTCAGTTGCATGACACCGACGAAGGCGAAGATCATGCCAATCAGGAAGCTGATCACACTCACGATCGCGAACGCCTTTGCGCCCGCCTCCTGGATGTACAGCAGCAGATCGGAGCGCAGGTAAGTTGCGGTACCGCGGGCATATCGCCCGAACGAAAGCACGAGCTCGCCTACAAAGGCCAGGAGATCTTTGCCGTTTTCGGTGACCTGCAGAGCACTGTCACCAACGCGCTCGAGAAAACCCTTGGACTGCGCGTGCCGGCGGGCTCCTTCACGTTCTTCAACCGCCAGTGCAAGGTCCAGCAGCCGACGCGCACCGTCCGGAAGTCCGGCCGCATCGATCCTGACGTTCTGACTCGCTGCCTCGCCTTGTATCGAGAGCAAGGCGATGATCAACCCGGTATCCCATTCCCCAAGGAGGCTTGTATCGAATGCAACGGAAGCCGGTGCCGGAGTTTGTCGCAAAAACTGCAATGCGGACTTCGTACCGGGCAGCGAGGCGCCCAGCAGCCAGTCACCTGAAAAGGTAACAACGAGCGTGTTGTCGTCGCTCGGGGCGGCTTGTATTTGGGCTTCGATCATCTACGAACCAGGTCCCGCCACCCCTCCGTAAGCAACGCCGGCCAGCTGCGCCATATCCGATTTGAAGGTTGTCAGATCATCGGCTGAAAAATCGCGCAGATGATGATGCCCGGCAGCACGGGCGAGTACCGTCATCAACTCGACGGACGCAGCGAAGTATCGCGCCAGCCGTTCGGCGGCGATGTCGACAGGCAATCGTTCTCGCAAATGCGGTTTCTGGGTTGCGATACCGACGGGGCAATTGTTGGTCTGGCAGGCCCGCATTCCGAGACAACCAATCGCCTGGATCGCAGCGTTGGAAACGGCTACACCGTCGGCGCCCAGGGCCAGCGCTTTCGCAAAATCGGCCGGATGCCGCAGGCCGCCCGTAATAATTAGCGTGACGCCGGAAGCATCACTGTTATCGAGGTGGCGTCGTGCCCGGGCCAACGCCGGTATCGTCGGCACCGAGATGTTGTCGCGGAATATGAGTGGTGCGGCGCCAGTACCACCACCACGGCCGTCGAGGATAATGTAGTCCACACCAACCTCGAGCGCGGCATCGATGTCCTTTTCAATATGCTGTGCGGATAGTTTGAAGCCGACCGGGATGCCGTCGGTCTTCTCGCGTACTTCGGATGCGAAGTCGCGGAACTGGTCCAGGCTGGTCCACTCGGGGAAGCGCGCGGGCGATATCGCGGCCTCACCCTCGGGAAGATCGCGGACCTCGGCGATCTTGCCCTTCACCTTGTTGCCCGGGAGATGGCCGCCCGTCCCGGTCTTGGCGCCCTGCCCGCCTTTGAAGTGAAACGCCTGTGTCTTCTGAACCTTGTCCCAGGAGAAACCGAAGCGCGCCGACGCCAGCTCGTAGAAGTAGCGGGAGTTGGCTTCCTGTTCGTCGGGCAACATGCCGCCCTCGCCCGAGCAGATACCGGTTCCGGCGAGCTCGGCGCCTTTTGAGAGTGCGACCTTGGCCTCCTCGGACAGTGCACCAAAGCTCATGTCGGACACGAACAGGGGAATGTCGAGATGCAGGGGCTTCTTCGCATTTGGACCAATAACCAGGTCGGTGCCGACGGGCTCGTCGTCGAGTAAGGGCAACTTGTGCAACTGGCCGACGACGAACTGCAAGTCGTCCCACAGGGGCAGGCTGCCCCGCGGCACGCCCATGGCAGCCGCCGGGCCATGATGACCGACTTTGCTGAGCCCTTCGTTCGCGAGCTTGCGGATGAACTTGACGTGCGGCTCGTCCCGCGTGCCGACGGGATCCTGGTACAGACCCTGGTAGCTGTCGCGGTCGTAAGGTTGCGGATGACTCTCCGCCCAGGCTTTGATCTCATCCTCGTCGACAAGCACCTGGCCGTCTTCGACCCAGGCTTTGAACCTGGGCAGCGTCTCGCGGTTGTTGTACTCGCTGACACCGGTATCGAGGCGGTAATCCCAGCCGTGCACGCCACAGATCAGGTTGTCGCCGGACACGTGGCCGTCGGACATCAGCGCGCCGCGGTGGGCGCAGCGGCCATAGAGGACACTGACCTCGTCGTCGAATCGCACGATCACGAGATCGACATCGGCGACCAGGGCGTAGGCGGGTTTCCGGTCCTCGAGTTCATTCCAGGCGGCGATTGCCAGGGAGCTTGTCATTGTTCTTGTTCCTTTCCAGCGATGCGCCACGGTGCGCGGTCGGCGCGCCCTGCAAACAATACGGCATCTACTTTACCTGTAAATGGCACAACGGCGCTCCTTCTTTGATAGCCCGGTACTATTCGTTGCTAGACTACGCGCATGTTCATGTTCATTGGCGCCCTGCTCGGCGCGATCTTCTATGGCTTTTCCGGGTTCCTTATCGGGGGACTGCTTGGCTATTTCGCGGGTTTCGCGGTGCGGCAATTTATCGTCGGTAGCCTGCAGGTCGCACAATCCGCAATGCTCGAATCGACATTCTCGATTATGGGCGCACTGTGCAAGGCAGACCGCGTCGTAACCCGTGACGAGATCAACGCCGTCGAGCAAATCTTTTCGATGTTGAAGCTGCGGGGCGAGTCGCGCGAGCTCGCAAAAGCGGCCTTCAACCGAGGCAAGCAGGAGGACTTTGCGCTTGATGCTGCGATAGACCAGTTCGCGCAGATCAGCCGCGGTCGTGGACCGCTGCTGCAGCTCTTCCTGCAACTGCAATGCATGGCAGTCGCCGCGGACGGGCGAATCGATCCGGCAGAACACGCAATGCTTGTCCGTATCGCCCAGCGACTGGGGCTGACGGAGAGAGACGTCGCGCAGCTCGAGGCGCTGCTGCGTGCGACTATGGGTGGTGCTTCGGCACCAGGCGCTCCGCCTCAAGCCGACAAACTCGCAGATGCCTACGCCGCCCTTGGTATCACGGCCGACGCAAGCCCGTCTGAGATCAAGCGCGCTTATCGCAAGCTCATCAGCCAGAACCATCCCGACAAGCTGGCGGCGCGCGGCTTACCCGAAAGCATGCGGCCGGTTGCCGAAGAGCGTTCCCGGGAACTCAATGCCGCCTACGACATGATCAAGAGTGCGCGGTCTGACATCTAGCCGCTCGCCTTCTCCAGCGCCTCACTTGCCTCCAGCCATTCCCATTCGAGAGTCTCGATGGCTGTTTTGGTAGCCGCCTGGTCGCGGACCAGTTGGGCGACTTCATCCTTCCGATCCTGGTCGGCGTAGATTGATTCATCGGCAAGATTTGCCTCGAGCTCGGCCAACCTGGAACGGTTTGAGGCAAGCTCCTTTTCCACCTTCTTAACCTTGTCATGGAGTGGTTTGAGCCGCTGCCGCAGCTGGGCCTGTTCCTGCCGCTGCTGCTTCTTGTTAACGCTCTTCGCCGGCGCATCCTGCCACTTGGCGGTGGCCTGCTCCACTTTCTCTTCCTGTTCCTTCAGCCACGCCGGGTAGTCGTCAAGACTGCGATTGAATCGATCGACGATGCCATCGTGAACGATAAGCAACTCGTCGCACACACTTCTTAGCAGGTGGCGATCGTGCGAGATCACGACGAGTGCACCCGTGTACTCGATGAGCGCCACACTCAGGGCCTGACGCATTTCAAGATCAAGATGGTTCGTCGGCTCATCGAGCAACAACAGGTTCGGTCCCTGGCGAATCATCAGCGCGAGCACCAAGCGCGCTTTCTCGCCGCCCGAGAACGGCGCGACCGGCTCGAAGATTCGATCGCCGCTGAAACCGAAGCGGCCCAGGTAATTGCGATGATCCTGTTCGCGGTCTTTGGGCGCGTACTCCCGCAGATGATCGATCGGGCTATCCGCTGGTCGCAGCAGCTCGAGCTGGTGCTGCGCGAAGTAACCGATCTTTGTGTCCTTGCTCAGAATCCGCTCGCCCTTCAAGAGCGTGCTGCCGGTGGAAAGTGCTTTAACCAGCGTCGACTTACCGGCGCCATTAACGCCAAGCAGCCCGATACGATCGCCGGCTGAGAGATTCAGCTCGATGTTGTCGAGGACGACGTCGTCGCCGTAGCCGACAGTCGCGTCCATGAGCCCAAGCAGGTGCTGCGGCTGTTTCTGTGGCTCGATGAAATGAAAGCGGAACGGCGAGTCGACATGCGCCGGGGCTATCTGTTCCATACGCTCGAGCATCTTGATACGACTCTGCGCCTGGCGTGCTTTCGTTGCCTTGTATCGAAACCGATCGACATAGCTTTGAATATGCTTGATCTCTTTTTGTTGCCGGACGTACATCGCCTGTTGCTGCGCGAGCTGTTCTGCACGTAATTTCTCGAACTGGCTGTAGTTACCCGTGAACAGACTGATCGACTGGTTCTCGATGTGTGCGACACGCGTGCACACCTGGTCGAGGAAGTCGCGGTCGTGTGAGACCACCAGCAAGATGCCTTCGTACTGTCTGAGCCAGCGCTCGAGCCACAGGATGGCCGGCAGGTCGAGATGGTTGGTTGGCTCATCGAGCAACAAGATGTCCGAGCGACACATGAGCGCGCGAGCCAGGTTGAGTCGCATGCGCCAGCCACCCGAGAACTCCTTAACGGGCTTCGAGTACTCGTCGGCGGCAAACCCGAGCCCGTGCAGCAGTCGCGACGCCCGCGACTCGGCGGTAAAACCGTCGATAGACTCCAGGCGCTCGTAAAGAAGGTGCAGGTCGGGCTCATCCGGGTCAGCCTCCCCCTCCGCGACAGCCGCTTGCACCTCACGCAACTCACTGTCGCCGTCCATGACGTAGTCGACGGCCGCGCCGCTACTGTGGGGACTTTCCTGCGCGACGTGTGCGATGACGTTCTTGGGATCGATAGTCAGCTCACCGTCGTCCGGCTCCAGCTCACCCAGCAGCATGGCGAACAGTGACGACTTGCCGCTGCCGTTGGCGCCGATCACGCCCATACGTTGTCCGGCATGAATCTGAAAACTGGCGTTTTCGATCAGAACCTTGCGGCCGCGGCGCAGGGAGATGTTGGTGAGGGCGAGCATGACCGGCGCGATTATAGGGCACGCCCTGTCCGGGTGACAGGCGAACGGTCGATGTAAGCTGTCGAATGCACCTATATACTGGCGCGGTCGCGGTAACCCGGTATCGGACTATGAGTTTGCAGCAAGATTATTTACAGATGCGGGTGCTCGAACTCGCGCCCCAGGTTTATGTATGCGGGCAGGTGTTCGAGACCGACTTGAAGCTTATCGCCAAGCAGAACGTTCGCAGCATCGTGAACAACCGCCCTGATGGCGAGATGCCAGGCCAGCCGACGTCGGCCGATCTGGCAAAGGCAGCCGAGGAGCTTGGCATGACATTTGTGCACTACCCGGTCGAGTCCAGGTCAATCTCCAAACAGGCCGCCGAGGAGTTCGCGAGAGTTTGTGGCGAACTTGAAAGACCCCTCCTCATCTTCTCCGCATCCGGCGTTCGCTCGACAAAAATCTGGGAAATGTCCGAGTAAGTGATACAGTTCGCGCCCCGTCGCGCCGCTGGCCATTCCCATGAGCAAATCCAAGTCCGAAACCCCGTCGTTTCGCGAGCTGAATATCGCTGAGCCGCTCATAAAGGCGCTCGATGAGATTGGCTATGAGACGCCCTCGCCCATCCAGGCGCAGGCGGTACCGCATTTGCTGCAAGGGCACGACCTGCTGGGCCACGCACCAACCGGTACCGGCAAGACCGCCGCGTTTGCCCTGCCACTGCTGTCGCGGCTCGATATGAAGAACAACAGCGTCCAGATCATGACGCTGACCCCGACGCGCGAACTCGCTATCCAGGTGGCAGAGGCATTTCAGCGCTATGCGAAACACATGAAAGGATTTCACGTCCTGCCGATCTACGGTGGCCAGGAATACTCAGGGCAGATTCGGCAACTGCGCCGTGGCGTGCAGGTCGTGGTCGGTACGCCGGGGCGAGTCATGGATCACATGCGCAAAGGCACCTTGAAACTCGACGGACTCCAGGCACTCGTGCTCGACGAGGCGGACGAAATGCTGCGCATGGGATTTATCGACGAAGTCTCGTGGATTCTCGAGCAGACACCGGCCGAGCGCCAGATGGCGCTGTTCTCGGCAACTATGCCGAGGGAAGTTGAACGCATTGCGCGGAAGCATCTCAACAAGCCGCGGGAGATTTCGATCAAGGCTAGAACAGCGACCGCCGAGACCATCCGGCAGCGCTATTGGCAAGTGAGCGGCTTCCACAAGCTGGACGCACTCACCCGTATTCTTGAAGTCGAGTCTTTTGATGCGATCCTGATGTTCGTGCGCACCAAGACCGCGACCAGTGAGCTCGCGGAGAAACTGGAGGCGCGCGGCTACCGGGCCGCGGCCATGAACGGCGATATGGCGCAGGCGCATCGCGAACAAACCGTGGAACGATTGAAGCGCGGCTCGCTGGATATCCTGGTCGCGACCGACGTTGCGGCTCGTGGTCTCGACGTGGATCGCATCAGTCACGTCGTTAACTACGACATACCCTACGACACTGAAGCCTATATTCATCGCATCGGCCGAACAGGCCGTGCCGGACGCAAGGGCGAGGCGATACTCTTCGTTGCCCCTCGCGAACGCCGGATGCTGAGTGCGATTGAGCGTGCCACACGCCAGAAAATCGAGCGACTGGAACTCCCCACCACCGAGACTGTTAATAACAAGCGTATCGCTGATTTCAAACAGAAGATCACCGACACACTCGCGCTCGGTGAATTGGCGTTCATGCAGAACCTGGTCGAGCAATACCGCAACGAGCACGATGTACCCGCGCTCGATATCGCAGCGGCACTGGCGAAACTGTCAATCGGTGACAAGCCATTATTGTTGGCGCCGGACAAGGGCCGGAAAGCCCGACGCTTCGAAGAGAAATCCGCTCGCGGAAAAGACGAGAAGCCACGCGGCAAACGTGGTCGTGACAAGTCACTGCCAGAGCCCGACTCTGACAAGGAACGTTACCGCATCGAGGTTGGGCACGAGCACGGCGTGAAACCCGGAAATATCGTCGGTGCCATCGCCAACGAAGCGGGACTGGACGGTGAGCACATTGGTCATATCGAAATCGACCAGCAGTTCAGCCTCGTCGATCTACCGCAGGGCATGCCAAGGGATATTTTCATGGACCTGAAGAAAGTCCGGGTTTGCGGCCGACCGATGAAGATCACGAGGCTCGGCCAGCCCGAAAAATCCCGCTCAAGGAAGCCGAAGGCGAAGAAGCGCACGCCACCCAAGCGCTAGAGAAGGACGATGGCCGCTGAACAAGATCCCAACGCCAGCTTCTTCACCCGCTTTCTCGGCGTTTTCGTCTACAGTCGTCGCGCGCTGGAGCTGGTGTGGACGACGAGTCGTGGCCTCACGATAAGCCTCGCCGTTCTAACACTGGTCGCTGGCGTGCTGCCGGCCGTGATTGCCTATATTGGGCAGCTAATCGTCGATGGCGTCGTCGCGGCGATGGCGGCGACCGACCCCGATACATCCCACGTGCTGTGGCTGATTGTTCTCGAAGCCCTGGTCGTAATAGCAGTTGCCGCCAGCCAACGCGGGCTATCGGTGAGCCAATCCCTGTTGCGTGCCCTGCTCGGCCAGCGCGTCAACGTGATGATCCTGGAAAAGGCGCTGACCCTGCAGCTCGCGAACTTCGAGGACTCGGAGTTTTACGACAAGTTGACGCAGGCACGGCGCGAAGCCTCAAGCCGTCCGCTCAGCCTTGTGAACCGAACGTTTGGCTTGGTGCAAAACGCGGTTTCCCTCACCAGTTACGCCGTGTTGTTGTACGCGTTTTCTCCGTGGGCAGTCCTTATCCTGATCGGCGCCGGGCTGCCCTCGTTCTTTGCCGAGGCAAAGTTCTCCGGCGATGCGTTCCGATTGTTTCGTTGGCGCTCCCCGGATACGCGCATGCAGATGTATCTCGAAACTGTCATTGCTCGCGAGGACGGCGTTAAAGAGGTCAAGCTGTTCGGACTCGGCCCGCAACTCCTGCAACGCTATCGCGACATCTTCAAGAAACTGTTCACAGAGGACCGTCGGCTCACCCTGCGTCGTGATAGCTGGGGATTCGTCCTTGGACTGTTATCAACGGGCGCGTTTTACGGTGCTTACGCATGGATCGTCATCACGACGATCCATGGCGGCATTACGCTGGGTGCGATGACTATGTACCTGGTGCTATTTCGCCAGGGGCAAGCGGCGGTTGGTGCGAGCCTGTCGGCTATCAGCGGCATGTACGAGGACAACCTGTATCTTTCCAATTTATACGACTACCTGGGACAACCCGTGCCGACGCGCCATGGTGACGCGACGCATGGTCCGGAGCCTGAGCGCGGCCTCGAATTCCGGAACGTCTCATTCGCGTATCCCGGCACGACGACCAAGGCACTCAACAATGTGAGTTTTCAGATCGCTCCGGGCCAGAGTCTTGCCCTGGTTGGCGAGAACGGCTCGGGCAAGACGACATTGATCAAGCTGCTTACTCGCCTGTATGAACCCACCGAAGGCAGCATCCTGCTCGACGGACTGAGTCTTTCGGACTGGGATCTCGAGGCCTTGCGCCAGCGCACTGGAGTTATTTTTCAGGACTTCGGTCGGTACCAGTTCTCGGTCGGTGAAAACATCGGTGCCGGCGATGTCCGCCACATAGATGACGCCGATCGTTGGGCGGCAGCCGCCGAGACCGGCATGGCTGCCCCGTTTATTAAGGACATGCCCGAGGGTTACGACACGCAACTCGGTCGTTGGTTTAAGGGGGGTCGGGAGTTATCAGGCGGCCAATGGCAGAAAATTGCGCTGTCGCGGGCGTTCATGCGCAGCGACGCCGACATATTGGTACTCGATGAGCCAACCGCAGCGATGGATGCGGCGTCCGAGGCGGCGATATTCGATCACTTTCAATCTCAAAGCGGCACCAAGATGACGATTCTGATTTCGCATCGGTTCTCAACAGTACGTGCAGCAGATCGAATCATCGTCATCCACGATGGCGAAATACTGGAGCAGGGCAATCACGAGAGCCTGCTTGCCGAGAATGGGCAGTACGCCAGTTTGTTCAGGTTGCAGGCGAAGGGTTACCAGTGACGGGCAAGGAAACCTAAGTCACTGAGGCGCTGGGCCGAGTCCAGCCGGAACCAAAAACTGGCACGAATTGACAATCGTTGAGCATGAATACGGCGCTAGAATTCGCACAAATGACCGATTTCAATTCTCAACCAGGCGTAGATCCGTCCCGCGCAAGCGCAGTACCACGTAAAGGGAAGGACCTGATCAACGCAACTGTGCCGTTCGCCAGGGAGTCCGCAAAAGCCAGTTGGTGGCATGTCGGCTCGACGTTCGCAATGCTGGTTGCGGCGCTCGCCGGTGCCGGACTCGCGCCCTGGTGGCCGCTCCGGTTGGCGTTCTCGCTGCTTTCGGCCCTGTTGATGGTCCGCAGTTTCATCTTCTACCACGACTACATGCATCGGGCGATCCTCGTGCGATCGAAGATCGCGTGGTTGCTGTTCAGGATCTACTCGGCCCTGTCGCTGACGCCGCCGCGCTCCTGGAAGGAAACCCACAACTATCATCACGGGCACGTCGGTCAACTGGATGACTCGGGCATCGGCACCTTCCCCGTCATGACAACGAAGGACTGGGCTGAAGCGTCGTGGGCCACGAAGATCAACTACCGAATCACGCGGCACCCGCTTACCGTGCTGGCCGGCTACGTAACCATCTTCTTCTTCAGCCTTACGCTGCTACCGTTCCTGAAGGACCCGGCTCGGCACTGGGATGGATTGTTGTCACTGCTCGGCCACGCGGCCCTGCTCGCCGTCCTGTGGGTGTTCGGTGGCTTCGCTACCGCGTTCTTCGTCATGCTGCTGCCGATAGCCGTTGCATCGACGCTGGGCAGTTACCTGTTCTTTGCCCAACACAGTTACAAAGGCATGAAAATACTGCCGGACGAAAACTGGACCTACCATGAGGCAGCCCTGGAATCGTCGAGCTTCATGAAGCTGAACCCGGTCATGCACTGGTTCACGGGTAATATCGGTTTTCACCATATCCATCACCTCAATGTGCGCATACCGTTCTACCGTTTGCCCGAAGTGATGAACGCCATCCCGGAGTTGCAGTCACCGGTGATAACAACACTGAAGCCCCGCGATATTCTCGCCTCTTTCCGCTGCTGCCTCTGGGACGAGGACCGGCAGCAAACCGTGACCTACCGTCAGGCGGCCAGGAATTGCCTCACGGCGTGAGTGCCTGAACTCGCTCGGCCACGATGTCCGTTACGCGGATCATTGCCGCGACAAGCTGCTCATCCATGATGATGTCACCTTCATACTCGGCAATATTCCGATCCCGGTGCGCGTCATCGAGCACGCGCCAATACTCGGGTTCCAGATCAATCGTGTGCTGAGTACATTGAAAAACCGTGTAGCGGTGCTCTGACCGATAGCCTGCATGTCGAAGTGCAGCAAGAGCAAGTGCATGCGCGGCGTTGTAAGCGAGGTCGAACCGGGATTCCGGGTCGAGGTCGCCATTCTTGCTGTCGTGTAGTTTCTTGAGGCCTCGTTGAATCAGAGAGTCGACTTCTCCGCTAGTTGCGACCCCTGAACTTAGTTGTCGCGCCTTGACCAGGTTGTCGAGCTTCTCATGGCCCATTAACCGACCCGATTAGTTCGATAACAGGGCCGGCCAAAACACGCTCGACAAAAGCATTCCCTTTGTCGAGCCGCTCCCTGAATTCTGCTGGCGTATAGAGCTTGGTACTTATCCTGCGTGCAAGTACTTCCTCAACGGGCAGCAGCGCTTTATAGACGTCTTCGAGCCGCAGGTCCTCAGCAACAATGAGAAGGTCAATATCGCTGGATGACGTATCCGTTCGTTTCGCGACCGAGCCAAAAATCAGGGCGAGATCGATAGAGCCGGTCATGGATTCCAGTGCTTCACGTATTGGACCTGCGAGGCCAACCGTCTTCTGGATAATGCCTCGCAATTCTCCAAACACCGGAGAGTCGGGATTGGCCTGGTAATGCTTCTGCGTTCCCATCATCCGAACCGTGACCAGCCCACCCTTAAGAAGTCGCTCGAGTTCTCGTTGTACTGCGCCGCGACCGGAGCCCGCCAGCTCCATTATTTGGGTAACAAAGAAACTTCTGTCGGGCTGACCGAACAATGCACCCAGTACGCGCTGCTGCGTAGAGGTCAAAAGGGCATCGGCCAGCGAGGGCCCTGGTGAGTTTGATGCGGTGACAGGCATTATAAATCAACTACCTACCCAAAACGGGTATTGTAATACCCAATTTGGGTATGTCAAGCACCCGCCGAAGTTGCGTCGACTGTGATCTACTGCATGACTATGGCTAACGGCTCGTTTTTTGCTGAACTGCGCAAGCGCAAAGTCCTGCAGTTTGCTGCCATTTATGGCGCGGTGTAGACGCGATAAGAAACCCCCTTGCCGACGCGGTAGAGGCTGTCACCGCAGGCGATAGCATCCAGAGAGAACAAAACGGCGGTCAACGCGACCAGGATTTCGATTGACGTTCGCATAGCGAGGACTCCTCGCACACCTTTTATTGGTGTGTTATCTATGGTACTTGGCACACGGCATATAGTTGGTCAATTGTTGATCGCTGTAAGTTATTGATTTTACGATAAAAGAGTTGCTATGAAGCAGGTGCAGACGACTGGACTCGTATTCCTGGCAGGCCTGATTGGGGGCCTGATCGTCTATCACAGCATGATGATCATCACCGGGCAAACGCCCGTCGACCGCGAGCTGTTCAACGGACAGCAGGCGGAACTGGAGCAGCTCCGGGAAGAAAACCTCGAGCTCACTGAGGAGCTTTTCACTCCACGCCCCTGGGGTAGCATCGACTTCAGCAGCGACGAATTGCCCTACGATGGCCGGACTGACTCTGCCCTGGCGGTTGAAAGTGCCCGCGCGGCGGCGCGGGAGCAAGGCAAGTTCCTGATGGTGACCTTTGGCGCTAACTGGTGCCTGGATTGCCGCACCCTGCATCACCACCTCAACAGCGAGCCGGTCGCGAGTTACACAGCCGACCTGTTCGAGTTCGTGAATGTCGACATCGGCAAATTCAACCAGAACCGTGATGTTGCCGAAGCGCTCGGAGTCTCAATGACCCGGGGCATTCCCGTCGCTATCTTCTTCGATCCCCAGGGTGATGTGATCGGGACCACGAACGAGGGCCAGCTCGAACCGGCGCGGCATTACTCGTCGAAGCAGATTCTCAAGTTCGTGCGTGATATCGCCGAGGGCTCCCGGATCCTGTCTCCCGACTCGGTGGAGTAACGGCGGACTGGAAATACCTCGCAATGCTCAACTGCGCGTAATCATCATGCTGAAGTCGATCTACATAATTGCCTATATAGTACTGTCCGTTACAGTTGCTGTAAGTGCCGTTGACCAGCTCATCGCGACTCGCAACGTGTTGAGCTGGGGTGGCGTGTTGCTGGCCTACGTTCCATTCCTTGCGGTCCTTGCCTGGGTCACGGTGCTTCAAAGCACCCCGCGAACAAGCGCCCGCTTCCCGACTTTGATTGTCCTGGCAGTCGTCGGCGTGCTCGCGTCGACCTGGGGTTACGTGAATGGCGGTAGCCTCGCCGCCGCACTGCTGGCCGGCGGCGGTCTCGTCGCGTTTCTCATTTATGACTACTGGTACTCGAGCTTCGGCGACCGCAGCAACGACACACTTGCCGCCGGGCAATCGTTACCGGACTTCGAACTAAAGAACACGGCAGGCGAGACCATCTCTTCTGCCGTACTGACTGACAAACCCTGCGTGTGGATTTTCTATCGTGGCAACTGGTGCCCGTTGTGTATGGCACAGGTCAAGGAAATCGCCGCCCAGTACAACGAAATCGAGAAACTCGGCGTGCGCGTCGCGCTGGTCTCACCGCAGCCGCACAAGAACACGAAAAGCCTGGCAAAGCGGTTCGACGTTAACTTCGACTTCCTGATCGACGAGGATAACCAGGCGGCGCGGCAACTCGGCATCGCACATAGCTTCGGCGTGCCCATGGGCGTGCAGGCACTCGGGTATGACAGTGAGACAGTCATGCCGACCGTCATCATCACCGACAAGGGCGGTCGCATACTCTGGCTCGACGAGACCGATAACTACCGGGTCCGGCCGGATCCCGAGACGTATCTTGGCGTGCTGCAGTCCTCCAATTAACCGCCAGAAATCAGTCCTTTTAGGGAGATAACGCACAGAAAACAAAGCGAAAATCCGCTAAAAAGTACCGGAATACCGGTCTTTTTCTGGTTTGCACGCTTTGCATGCCATATATGGGAATTTTTCGATGCCAAGGAATGGCGCCAATACTCGAACATTGAGCCGCTTTGCGGCGCTGATAGCCGTCCTGGCGCTCAGCGGATGTTCGACCACGTCGCCACAGATCGAGCCCGTCGAAGAGCCTGTCGTGGTCGTCGTACCGACGAAGGTTGAGCCCAAAAAGGTCGAGCCACCAAAAGTTGTAGAGCCGCCACCGCTACCACCCGTGGCGATCGTCCTGACGAGCAGCCGGCCGGCATTTCTGGATGTCGCGAACGCGCTTGAAAAGCACCTCGATGACTTCCAGGTTTACGACCTTAGCGACGACAGCCAACCGCCCGTATCCATTCTTCGCGGCATCAACGATTCGGACACTGGCACGGTTGTCGCCATTGGTCTGCGTGCCGCCAGATCATCGGTTGCGATGGCCGACTCGCCGGTTGTGTTCAGCCAGGTCTTCAATCATCAGGATTACGAACTGTTAACGGCAAACAGTCGTGGCATCGCGCCGCTGCCGCCACTGGACGCCCAGCTTGCCGCCTGGACCGAGATCGACCCGACACTGTCACTCATCGGCATAATCGTCGGCGAGGGCCACGACGACCTGATTACCGAGGCGCAGCTGGCGGCACAAAAGCACAATGTTGAATTACGAATCCGGATTTCCCATTCGGATCAGGAAACGCTCTATCTCTTCCGGCGCATGGAGCAGGACATCGATGGCTTCTGGCTTTTCCCGGACAATCGCATTCTCAGCTCACGGTCATTGCAGCAAATACTGGAGAGCTCGAGGCAAGGACAAGTCGCTGTTGCGGTGCCCAATGAATCAATGTTGGAGATGGGCGCGACTATCAGCATGGCGACACAAGCGGAGGATATTGCGGCGACTATCGCGAAAGTCATCCGAAAAATTCGCACCGACGGCCTGCAGTCTGTGCCGGCTATCAGCCCGCTGTCGGCGATCAATGTTGTTACGCGTGACGACGCCAAGGTCGCGAACAGGTGAATACTCAACTTACCGCAGTACGCGAACGCGTCGCGAATCTTCTCAAGCGTCGCCACCAGCGGCCGCAAGGCGGCAAACGGGTGCTTGTACACGAGATACTTTCCATGCAGGTTCTGAGCGCCGCGGTCGTCGGGGGGCTGGCGGTTATCAGTCTCTATTGGGGCGGCCAGTGGATACTGCAGGACAATTACAGTCGCTGGGCGCTGCAGTGGACAGAGCAACTCAACGAGCTCGGCTCACCTTTGTATCTGGCCGACGAAGGCGAGTCACGCATCAATCTGAACAGCTTCGTCGATCGCTATCCGGAAATCGATCAGGTTGTTTACTACGCCAAGGACGGCAGCGTCCTGCACTCTGTCGACAGTTCCGAGGACATTGATCCCGTCAACGAATTGTCTGCGACGCAGCTGGAAGACGCGATTGGCGCGATTGGTCAGACGACGCCCTACGTGATGACGGGTGGTTTTCTCGATCCCAAGCAGTTCGACATCCTGGCGCCTGTATGGATCGAATCCATTCCCGACGATGGACTGTTCGGTTTCGACGCCACTTCAGATGAGCCTGGCAAGATCGAGTTGCTTGGCTTCCTGAAAATCAAGCTCGATTTCATAATGTTTCATGATCGCCTGCTGGCCAATATTCGCTTTGCCATCGCCGTACTGGCCGCGCTTCTGATCATGTTCGCGCTGTATGGGCGACATGCCTTGCGCAAAGCGCTGGCATCTATCTCGGAGCTGCAAGTACCGATTCAGGAACTGGCCAAGGGCAACCTGGACGTAAAGTTCGAGCCGGCAGAACATCGTGAGATTTCTGACATTGTCGAGGCTCTTGAGACCACGGCCGCAGCGCTTAGCGAACGCGACGCACAGCTCATGAATCTTGCTAATCATGACAGCCTGACCGGCTTGTACAACCGTCGCCGCTTCAACGAGGAGTTGCGAAAGGAGGTCATGTCGCTGATCCACAAGAGCCACTCGAGTGCGCTCTTCTTCATCGATCTTGACCAGTTCAAATACATCAATGATGCCTGTGGGCATCCGGCCGGCGACCGCCTCATCTGCAAGGTTGCCGATGAGCTACAGCGAAGTATCCGCAGAGATGATGTGCTGGCCCGGTTTGGTGGTGACGAATTCGTCGTACTCCTTCGACACGTGGACATCGTCGGCGCAACAGCCTCAGCGGAAACCATTCTGACCAATATGCGTCGCCTGGCCCACATTGAGGGCGAACAGGTCTTCCATGTTCACTGCAGCATCGGCGTTACGATGATGGCAGACAACAACTTTCATCACGATGATCTGATCAACCAGGCCGACATCGCCTGCCGGGAAGCCAAGTCTGCCGGCCGTAACCGGATGCGAATCTACTCTCGACCCGAAGAAGAGGATGACCGCGAGCTCACTGACGTTAGCTGGATGAACGGTCTGCGGGAGGCGCTCGACGAAGATAAGTTCGAGATTCGTTTCCAGCCGATCAACAGTATATTGACGGGCGAAACGACGCATCATGAGCTCCTCATACGATTGAAGGCGGAGGATGGAAAATACGTTTCGCCGGACGCGTTCCTGCCGTCGGCCGTGCGTTTCGGATTGATGAATGAGATCGATTTCTGGATGATCAAGAATGCGGCCATCGCGTATGCCAAATACTCCAGTCCCGAGAACCCCATCAGGTTTGCGATCAACCTGTCCGCCAATGCGTTTGAGAATGATGATCTGACGGCGTACGTCGAAGAGACCTTCAAGCGCTACGAAGTTCAACCAAGCGATATTGTTTTTGAGATAACGGAGAGTCTCGCCGTCCGCCGGCCATTACAGGTCGATCGGCAAATTGCGACGTTGCGCGATCTTGGCTGTCAGTTCGCGCTTGACGATTTTGGCACGGGCTACAGCTCATTCAGCTACCTGCAAAAGTTGCAATTCGACTACATCAAGATCGACGGCACTTTTGTACAGGATCTGCCGAATAACCCGGTTGACCAAAAGATGATCAAACTGATTGCCGAGGTCGGCAAGGAAGCGGGAATGCAGACCATCGCCGAGTACGTGCGCAATGTCGAGTCGCTCGAGCTCCTGGCCGAGCTTGGCGTGGACATGGCGCAGGGATATTTTGTCGGTCGGCCGACGAAGGCGCCGAAGACGCAACCCACACCAATTTCGCTTAAGTCACGACGTCAGAAGGTGGCGCGAAGAAAATCGCGTAGCAGCTGAAACGCGTCATCGCGCAAAAAACCTCACGATCTCCACCATCGCCTCGGTATCGAACTTGCAGTAACGCAATAGCTGCTCTTCGAGCTCCAGCTTGCGGACCATGTCCGTCTCGGGATCAATCGCCTCGAGGAATCCGTCTGAGGCAGCTGTCCCTTCCTTGATGCCTTCCAGTCGGGCGTAGTCCATGTCGGGGTTGATCGTGGGCATCACGGCCTTGATCGACCACGAACCGAGCATGTCCGGGTGGTAGTAGTAGGCTTTAACGACGGGATGCAGGTCGTACAGGCGATCGACGATGTTCTGCAGTGGCCTCGCAAGATCCGGGAACATGTCGATAAGGCCGTTGATAACCGTTCGCTCGTAGGTCGTGTACATGAGCACCGGACCCGAGTCGCCGAGGCGGTCGATCATCTTCTCGGCGAGCGAGCGCATGGGCGGCTCACCCGTGATGTCCAGGAATTCCTCGTGACGCATGCTGTCGGGACTGCCGTCACCCGAACCGTCGTCGATGTGGCAGGACCACTGAATAGGAACCGGCGCATACGGGCGCATGCCTTTCCAGATCGGCACGGCCGGGCCGATGGTTTCGAAGTCGAGGTAGTAGCGCGGATACGGTAGATCGCCAAGTTCCCTCGCGGCGCCAGGCAGGATCTCGGCCTCACCCGAACAGGTTACGCGGTGAATGCGCAATTGTGTTTCCGCGGAAATGTCTTCGGCCGCGACGTCGCGAATATCCTCGCAACCCCGCACCACGTACTCGGCCAGTTTCGCCTTGCTGCCCGCCAGCCCGGTGACCGGGTACTCGGCATCCGTCGGCCAGCAATGATTGATGAACTGGCATTCGTACGGGTTGTTGCAGTGTGCGCCAACCGGCACGTTCGGCAGCGGACCAGTTACCGCTTCGCGGGCCTTGGCGACGAGTTCCAGTACAGTCGGCTCGAGCAGGTGCACCTCGTCCGTCAGGTCGTTCTCGATTAGCAGCCCATCGTAATTGCCATCACCCTCGTACACGAACTGGTTGTTGATGTGCGCGAGCGCAATGGACGTGACCTTGATCCCGTTGTTACGCAGCACCCAGTCCTGGATAGCGCAGTCGAGTGCGTGGGTGTCTTTCACCGACGTCGAAGCTTTCACCTCCACTATCCGCCAGCCGTCACCGTCGGGGATCATCACATCGACGCGCACCATGACGTTCTCGTGACGAAACGTGGCTTCGAAGATCGGAAAGTCCGCGCCGCCTTGAATCAGCCGGCGAGTCTCGGCCTCCATCGTCTTGAAGTTGAACTCGACTTCGACCGAGTCGGCGGTGCCGTACAGTTGCTGTGCGATGGCACCGACCTGGTGGCCGGTCGCGAACAGGGATTCGGTCTGCTCCGAAACTTCGCCGAGCTCCGGATGGTGTTTCTCAAGGTGTAACTTTTTGGCGCACTGCCAGGCGGAGATCAGGCGGGATTTGGAGAGATAGGGTTTCATCTCGCTCAATAATCTCACACTTGAGCTATAGTCTTTTACATGATCGCCGATGCTCATTCCGAGAATCCTCCGGAGCCGCTGTCCGGCCTGCACCTGTTGCTCACCTACGCGTGCAACTATGAGTGCGACCACTGTTTCGTGTGGGGTTCGCCGTCGCAAAGCGGCACCATGACAATCGAAACCATCGAGCACATCCTCGCCGAGGCCGAGGCACTCGGGACCATCAAGTGGATCTATTTCGAAGGCGGCGAGGCTTTTCTCTACTACCAGGTTTTACGAAGCGGCGTTCTCAAAGCCAAAGAGCGTGGCTTCAATGTAGGAATCGTCACCAATGCCTATTGGGCGACCGCCGACACCGATGCGATGGAATGGCTGAAGCCTCTCGCTGGTTCGATCGATGACCTGTCCTTAAGCCACGATGCGTATCACGGCAGCGATACCGGTTCGAATCGTCCGGAGATTGCGCGCCGCGCTGCACGGGGGCTCGGAATCCCCGTCAATTTCATTAGCGTTGACGAGTCGACAGTGCTCTACCGAGGTCGCGCCGCAGAGCGACTGGCGCCACGTGTCCAGGCAAAGCACTGGGAGCAGTTCTCGGAATGCCCGTGGGAGAACCTGCGGCACCCCGACCGGGTGCACGTGGACCCATTCGGCTACCTGCACATCTGCCAGGGCATTTCCATCGGCAACATGCTCGAGCATCCGTTGACAGAAATCATGGCCGACTACGCTCCGGACGAGCACCCGATCGTCGGTCCCCTGCTTGCCGGCGGCCCCGCAGAAATCGTTCGTCGTTACGACCTTCCCCACCAGGAGGGTTACGCCGATCACTGCCACCTGTGTTACGAATCCCGGTGTGCTTTGAGGCGGCGTTTCCCGGATGTGCTGGCGCCGGATCAGATGTACGGCACGACCTAGATCCGTCGACGATTTCGCCTCCGTTGTCGGGTTTCGTTACCAGTCCTTCAGGGGATAAGTCAGCGGTGTCTTCGGTGGCCAGGCGATGTTCGCGGCCTCGATCATCGCCGTGAAGTTCGGCGTTGCTTCAGGATCCCAGGGCGAACCGCACTGGCACCAGTTCGCAATCTGCCAGAGAACCATCGGGCCGAAGAAATGCTCGTCAATCTCTGCCGCTTGGCGGTTGGCCTCTTCTCGTCTGCCGCCCCAGGCATTAACGATGACGTCGAAAAAGTCGCGGATACCGTAACCGTCGTACATGGCGAGGAGTTGAGTGGTTCTCTCCTCGTCACCCCGGTGCGCAGCAACCAGTAACTGGAACACGGTCGCGAGGTCATCGTGCGGAACATCGTTTTCGATTACCCGCAACGCTTCATCGTGCAGGCCGTTATCGACCAGGGCCTGGATGAACGTCATGGTCAGCCACAAGCCCGGCGCTACGTCCATTCCTTCGCGAGCAATCTCGAGCGCCTCAGCCGACTCGCCTGCCCACAGCTTTGCTCTCGAAAGATTGAACCAGGACAGGGAACGCAATGGGTCGCAGGCGAGGATCGTCGTGGTGAGTTCGATATAGTCGCCGGCAGCGCCGACAATGTTCACTACAGTCGGGGTCCAGTTTCCTTCCTGGCATCCCGGCTCCGCCAGCGCTCTTTCCACGCGCCCTGAAAGTCCTCGCCAGTTTCCACTGAGAAACGCGAGATCGAGTTCGGCGAGATAACGTATCTGGTTTGTTGGCGCATTCTGAGCCGCTGCTTCAAGGTCAGCAATCGCTGTCGCGTACGCGTCGGCGAGTATCGCTTCCGTAATTCCTTCTTCCCGAATCCCGGCAACATTGTTGTTGAGCAAATGCGTGTACAGGTCCGAATGGTCTGCATAGACCTGCCAGTAATCCGGCACGCGTTCTATAACCTGTTCGAAATAGACATTCGCCTGGCGCAGGCCCTCAATCTGGGGAATCTCGCCGTGAGCTCGTTCGAACAGGTCCCTGCCTTTCTGATAATAAGTAAATGCTTCGACGTCCCGAAGCCCGGCCAGCCGCATGGCATCACGCTTGTTTTCGTCGAGTACGACTTCCAGCGCGACAGCAATCTCTTCGGCGATGTTCTCCTGCACCTCGATCATGTCTTTGGAGGTGCTGTCGAATGTCTCCGACCAGAGATGAAAACCGTCGTTGGCACGAATGAGCTGCGCCGTCACACGCAGCCGGTCGCCGGAGCGGCGCACCGAACCCTCGACAACATGCTGGACGCCCAGCGCGTCCGCGATTTCCTGAATCGGGATGTCCTGGCCTTTAAATGAAAACGCCGAGGTCCGGGCGGTGACCAGCAATTCGGGCAGCTGCGCCAGCGAGTTGAGAATCTCCTCGGTCATGCCATCGGCGAAGAACTCGTCGTCCGGCCCGCTACTCATAGCGACGAATGGCAATACCGCCACGGACTTGTCCGATACAGAGGCCTCAGTAGTTGCAGGGGGAGCGGATTCCGTCGAGCCGCCGAACTTGTCCCAGGCAAACCAGGCCAGGGCCACGACCAGGACGGCAATAATGACGCGGTCCAGCTTCTTTCCCGTTTGCGGGGTGATGGATTCGCTGCGGTCTACTTCCTTCTCGCGCTTGACGCCCTCGGGCGTCATCTCGAATGCCCAGGCAAATACGATTGCAATGGGAAGGCCGAGCAACAGGATGACGACGACGCTCTTCAGCACCCAGTCCGGCGCACCGAAGTTCTCGAACGCGAATTCGGCGATCTGCGCCAACACCCAGCCGATAACCGCATAGGCAATAGCGACGCGAATGACGTTACGACGTTTTAGTTCACCAAAAAATGACATCCATTCATTCTCTTGCGCCGCGAAGCGCACAGTATAGCGAGATCATGGGCCTAGTTGACCAGGTTGCGGGCGCGACGCCGCGGGGCTTTTATCTCAGAACACTCGAAATCATCGTCGCCCACCGGTTTGCACTGCGGCGGGAAGCCGCGTGCCTGCCAGTAAGTGAGTATGCCCCAATCGCGCACAACGCCCTTGTAAGCATCCGACTTACGAAACTCCTGGCCATCTGGGTGCCAAATCACAAAGGGCGGGTTTATCGCTTCTGCGGCGAGATCATCCCACTGGCCAAAGCTTAGATAGAGAAACGAGATTCCCTGCCCCAGGGCAAACCCGGAAGGATTCTGTCGCTCCCAATCCTTCAAGCGAGCGAGCCCGGCACTGTTGTCGCCATCCGGATTCTCGATGGCACGAATCCACTCTATGACAGGCGCTCCCGCATTACCCATTCGATTGTCAGCAACGCGCACAGCAAGATAACGGTCACCACGCCGAACGTAGGTGGATACGAAAGCGTCGCTGATTGAATCAAAGGAATGTTCCATTGCCATTTCATTTAGCCGCAACGCGGTGTCAACGTCGCCTGTCGTTAGATAGACATGGGCCAGGTGTTGCCGGCAGTTGAGGTAACCGGGATCGAGAGAGACGCATGTACGCAGAGACTCTTTTGCCTCATCAAAAAAGCCCAATGAGAACTGCCGTAACCCCCTCCACAGCCACGCGGTCGTATTTTTGGGATCTTTCTCGACGGCGGCATCCAGGTAATCCACGGCCTGGATCAGATCATGATCGGCATCTGCGGAAATGGAACCCAGCACTGCGAGCGGCAATGATAAGTCCGGATCCAGGGACAACGCCTTCTCCGCCGCTTCTCTCGCCAACGGATAGTGGTCAATGTCGTCGGGAGTCCAGTCATTGCTAACCGCTTCAACCGCGGCGAGCGCTTCCCAGGCACGAGCAAATGACGGATCGAGTTCGATCGCTGCTCGAAGCAGCCGGATACTCTCCGGTAACTCGGTACGTTTTATGAAGAGTTCTCTTGCGGTGAGATACATCTCGTACGCGTCGAGGTTTTCGGTGGCCACGTCGACCGAGATGGCCCGCTCGGCACCGACGCCGAGCCTGCCCGTCAACGCCTGCACGATCGCGTTCGCGATCTCGTCCTGGATGGCGAAGATATCGACGAGCTCGCGATCAAAGTTCTCGGACCACAGATGACGGTCGGTATCGGCCTCGATGAGCTGTGCCGTGATACGAATGCGGTCGCCATCTTTGCGCACGCTGCCCTCGAGAATGTGGCCAACTCGCAGCGCTTCGGATATCTCGGGAATGCTCAACGTCGAACCGCGATAAGCGAAGGAAGAGGTTCGCGATGCGACGTGCAGATCGTCGACACGCACGAGCAGGTTCAGGAGCTCTTCCGAGAGCCCGTCGGTGAAGTACTGCTGATCATTGTCCGGGCTGAGATCGGCGAACGGCAGCACGGCGATCGAGAGATCCTCGATGGGTGCATCGGTCGTCTCGACGAGGACATCGTCCACTTCAACCGTCGTTTCCGGTACGAGCCGGTCGGCAACCAAACCACCGATGGCAATGACCAACAGGACGACGATCACCACGTTGATCTTCTTGCCGGTCTCCGGCGTCTGCGACTGGGTCCGGTCGACATCGACCTCGCGCTTGAGTCCTTCGGGCGTCATCTCGTACACCCACGCGAAGATCAGCGCGGGGAAAAAGCCGAGCAGGAGCAGCATGACGACGATAGAGCCCGCAGATTCCGGCACATTGAGCAGGGACGTCAGAACGTCGGTGAGCTGTAACAGCACCCACGACGACACCGCGTAGAGAATGGCGACGCGAATGACGTTACGACGTTTTAGTTCTTCAAATAAAGACATCGGCGTAGGTTTACCCGATAATCACTGCCCGCGCCAGCCAAAAAGGACATTCCGCGTGATGCCCCTGAAGAAAGTAACGCTCTTGCTCGTGGCTCTGATCGGTTTCGCGCATGCCGCCCAATCGCAGGTAATGGACTGGCCTCAGGAAATAGTCGGTGAGAAAGGCGCGGTCGTCGTCATCTACCAGCCCCAGGTAGAGACCTTCTCGGGCAACAATATTGAAGCCCGCGCTGCAGTGTCGGTAAAGACACCGTCAACGGGTGATGCCCCGGTATTCGGTGCTGTCTGGATCAAGTCAAAGCTCGATACCAATCGCGACACTCGCACCGCCGCGCTTCGCGACATCAAGGTCAGCGACGTTCGATTTGCGGATGCCAGCGACGATCAAAAGGACGCCCTGGCCCGCTTCATTGAAGCGGAACTGGAAAACACAACGCTGAACATGACCGTCGACGAGCTCCTCGCAGACCTCGACTTCGATGCCGTCGGTATGGCGCAAGCCGACCTCAAGCACGCGCCGCCCGAGATCCTGTTGTCGACCGAGCCGGCGATGCTGGTGTCGATTGATGGTGACCCGGTGTTTCAGCCGATCGAAGAAACGTACTACGAGCGCGTCGTTAACTCGGCATTCCTTATAGTAAGAGGCGGCCTCGACCTGTACCTCTACGTTGGCAGCAATACCTGGTACGTGGCCGACGATGTGATGGGACCCTGGACCATGGCGGGCGACATCCCGGAGGACGTCAGGAACTTCGTTGAACCGGTCGAAGGCGATTCCTCCGATGTTGGCGATATGAAGATCATCATCGCGACCGAACCGACTGAGTTGCTGGTTTCCACGGGCCCTCCAATCTGGACGCCGGTCGAGGGCATGGACCTGCTGTACATGTCGAATACAGAAAGCAACGTCTTCCTCGAGCTGTCGACACAAAAATACTACGTACTCTTGTCCGGGCGGTGGTACCGCGGTGAAGGCATCGCGGGTGAACTCGAGTGGGCGCATGTGCCCAACGATGAACTGCCGCCGCCATTCGGCGATATTCCGCCTGATTCCGTTAACGGCGCAGTGCTAAGCCAGGTTGCGGGCACGCAGCAGGCGCGCGAAGCGGTACTCGATAACACGATTCCACAGACGGCCGCGATCGACAGGGACGACACATCTTTTAGTGTGCAGTACGACGGCGATCCGGACTTCGCGCCGATCGAGGATATCCAGGTCGAATACGCACAGAACACCGCGGCCGCAGTATTCAAATACGGGACTCTCTATTACGCGTGCGACGACGGTGTCTGGTACGTGGCGAACAGCGCGACGGGGCCATGGTCGGTCGCAACTGAGGTGCCGGACGCCATCTACAAGATCCCGGCTTCGAACCCGTACCACAACGTGACCTACGTGAAGGTCTATGACGTGACGCCCGAGGTGGTCTACGTGGGTTACACGCCGAGCTACTACGGCAGTTACTACTATCACGGTGCGGTCGTCTACGGCACGGGCTGGTATTACCGGCCATGGTATGGCCCGTACTACTACCCGCGTTACCCGACCTGGGGTTTCCATGTCCGTTACAACCCCTGGTATGGATGGGGATTTGGCGTGTCCTGGACGAATGGGCCGTTTCGCTTTTCTTTCTACGGCGGCGGCAGCTACTACCGTGGTGGCGGTTGGTGGGGCGTCGGTGGCTACCGGCCCTACCCACGACCCGTTCCTTATGGCGCTGGCCAGAACCGACCGAGCACGCAACCAGCAACCCGACCTAACGTCTACGATCGCCCCGAGAACAGGGCCAGGAACGCAGAGCGACCGGCGCTTGCGAACAACCAGCAGGCCCGACCGGCCAATAACATGCAGAACAATGTGCTAACCGACCGGTCCGGCAACGTCTACCAGCGCGGCAACAACGGCAGCTGGACCCAACGGCAAAATGGCCAGTGGACGCAACCGGGCAACCTGGACTGGTCGGGAGCCGGTGGCGGCGACAACCTGCAAAGACCGTCTACCGGCTACCCGCAGTCTGCGACGCGGCCGCAACTGGAACGCGACTTCAACGCGCGCCAGCAAGGCATGCAGCGCAACCAGAACTTCCAACGCCATGGCGGTGTCCGGCGACGGTAGCGACAGCGTTACGCAACTACCGCCTCGCTGTTGCGCGCCCAGACCATCCCTTTCGTCAGGGCAACGACTTCACCTTCTTGTATGGGTTCCCAGGGTTCGTCGGTGAGCGGCACACTCGCGACGAGCACCAGCTCCTGTGCAACCGGGGCCATCAAGACACCGGACTGGGTCAGGTCGACGGCCTGCTCATTGGAAGAGCGCACGAGCAGGTTCAGCCCGGGCGAGCGGGTGATGCCGTCGTCATATTTCCTGTGATGGGAATGGACAAACAAGGTGTCGCTGTCGGCATAGATGAAATTGAACGAGCCGAGCGGCCTCAGATGCGCGGCGACCTCGGCCACAATCTCGAGTCGTGCTTCGACCGAGGGCACGGTGTCTTCGACCGGGTCCCACAATGGCGCGAGGCGTTGCAGCAGACAGCAGAACGCCAATTCGGAATCGGTATCGCCGATCGGCCGGAAACGGCGTGATTCGAGATGACAGGCGTCC
>CAZKZE010000036.1:0-27155 GCA_964557165.1 uncultured Woeseiaceae bacterium | reverse complement strand
CCATGCTCGAGGAAGCCGCCGATGAGCGATGGGGCGGTCAGGACGACTACGAGGCGTATAAGCTGAATACGCCTGTGCTCGTCATGAGGCCGCCGGGCTCCCGTGACTGAGGCACGAACAAACCTGACAGGGGCTTATCGCTTCACGTCGTTGTCCCGTCCAATAGACCCGGCCTACCTGACAAACCGGGCGCTACTCATAATTCTGCCATTCGCAGGGTTGCTGAGCGCAGGTCTGGCATCTGTTCAGTACATTAATGGTGGTCCCTTGTCGGCAGCACTCAGCGGAGTCCTGTCCGCGTTCGCGGCATGGGCGCTAACGCGTGAGCTGGCGCCCGACTTCAGCGGCGCTGCGTTCGTCGCGCTGGCGTTTGCATGGACCATTAACGTCGCATTCGGATCGCGATTGGTCCTGCTGCTCTTTGTCGCGATGCTACTCGTACGCATGGTAAACCGCTCGACCGGGCTGCCGTGGCGGCCACTCGACACCCTCGGGGTTCTTGGCTTCTGCGCCTGGGCGGCCATTAGCACGCAGCAACCACTGATCCTCCTGATTGCGTCTTTGGCGTTTGCGCTTGATGCGGCACTCGGAGAGCCTCTGCGCCGACACTACCTGGCAGCAGCGGCGTGTCTGCCCGTTTTCATTTGGATGCTGCTTGGTAACGCAAACCTGGTAGCCGGCGATCTGACAGCGGGGGATTGGTCACTGCTCGGCGCTCTTGCGTTAGGCATTGTCCTGTTCGTCAAACAGAATCCCGAGCCCGTCTCCTACTGCGACATCCGGCCAGAACGGCTCGACCGGGTGCGCGTCAATGCCGGCCTGATCGTAGGCTGGTTGCTGGCCGCGCAGGCGGTAATCACTAACGGTCGTTCCGCCTGGCTGGAGACCCCAATTTGGGCATGCATCATTGCGGTGCTACTTTCGTTTGTGGCTCATCAAGCGAAACGGTGACCAAGTACAATTCTCCGATGCGACTGAACGCGAACTTCTCCGAGCGCGTAGTGATTCGCCCCGACGATTACGCATGGGTGCCTTCGCCCATGCCCGGCGTCGAACGAATGATGCTCGATCGTGTTGGGGACGAAGTCGCCCGGGCGACCTCACTCGTTCGGTATCAACCGGGCAGCACGTTCTCGCCACACGTGCACAGTGGTGGCGAGGAGTTCTTCGTGCTGAAGGGCGAGTTCGGTGACGAACACGGGCTCTATCCGACCGGCACCTACGTGCGCAACCCGATCGGCACGCGTCACACGCCGTGCGTCGGTGACGATGGCTGCACCATATTCGTCAAGCTCCACCAGTTCGAGAAAGCCGACCAGCAGCCCGTCAACATAGACACCAACGAAGCCGAATGGTTACCCGGGCTGGTGCCGGGGCTCACGGTGATGCCGCTGCACGAATACGGCACCGAGCACGTGGCGCTCGTCAAGTGGGCGCCCAACACCGAGTTCAAGCCACACACGCACCGGGGAGGCGAGGAGATCCTCGTACTCGAAGGCTGTTTTTACGACGAACACGGCGAGTACCCGGCCGGCAGCTGGATTCGCAACCCCGACCAAAGCCGTCACACGCCGTACACGCGCGATCAGGGCGCGCTGATCTACGTCAAGGTGGGCCATCTCGCGCCCGGGAGAATTGTCGGTTCAGTAGATTGAAACAGATTAAACCCTCCGGCGGACGGGTATCGGATCCAGGTCTGCGAGAGGCTGTTCACATATCCGAGTGAACACGGCCGTTATCCGCTCGGCGAATTCCCCCAGGAAATCGTCGACATCGTCAATCGCATGAAACGTCGTGTAGCCCTTCTCGAGGAAATCCTGCATGGCGCCGAAACCGGCGGCGTGTGCGGGGTAATGCATGGCGTGCAATGTCATGCGGAGCAGGCGGTTGCGGACCAGCCGCTTGAGCGTATGGCCGAGCACGATCGTGAGGTCGATCAGGTCGAGGCATTCATCGAGCGTCGTCGTGCGGCGGAAAGCCGCGCAATAGTCTCGTTCGGAGACCCCCTTGCTGATGTCGATCCGCTCCGACAGTTCACGGCAGTTCGCGAGATTGATCGCCAGCGTCCGGGCATTCAGTTCCATCGCGGCTGCGAGCGCCTGCAGCGCGTTATCCGGCAATAGTCGGACCATGATCGGGATAATGCGCGCGACGTCGGCATCGCGTGCGCTGATACCGCTGCCCATCAGGTCCGAGACGATGAATTCGACCGCTGCCGCGGTGTCCGGACGTGTTTCGAACTCGCTGAAGAAAGGCATCAGGTAGGCGACCTGCCACTTGATAAAATGCCTGAATTGCCGCAGCGACTCCGCATCGGAACGGTACTGTTCGTGGACGGCGATGCTCTCCTCCGTGAACAGGCGGAGACGGTCGGCGTTAGATCTGGAATTCGTTGCCACAGTAGCGTTATTGTGCACTACATCTATCGACCGTACGCAAGGAGAGACACCATGGGATTTGCCCTATCCGACATGACACTGACAAGCTCCGCGTTCGACCAGGGCGGAGCAATTCCTGCGAAATACACCGGCGAGGCCGAAGACGTATCGCCGGCGCTCAAGTGGAGTGATGCTCCCGACGGGACCCGCTCGTTTGCGATCATCTGTCATGATCCCGATGCGCCACTCATCAAGCCCGGCACGTATGGCTTCGTTCACTGGGTGTTGTATGGCATCCCGGGCGACGTGACAGAACTGCCGGAAGGCAGCGCCGATTACGTGCAGGGGACCAACGATTTTGGCAATCCTGGCTATGGCGGACCAATGCCCCCACCGGGTCACGGCACGCACCACTATTTCTTCTGGTTGCTTGCCCTCGACACCAAGCCTGATTTGCCACCGGGCCTTTCAATGTGGGAACTGCTCGATACGATCGAGCCGTACGTGAGCGGCATGAACCGGCTGATGGGTACCTATTCGCGTTCCTAGGCCAGGCGCCCGTTAATCCTGGTGGTGAAGGCGGAGGTATTCGTCAAGGGTTCGTACGCCCCAGCCTGAGTAACCTTTAGGAATGGTTGGACGATCCTCCTCCATGAAGTCTACGCCGGCAATGTCGATGTGCGCCCAGACCTGGTCTTCGTCAATAAACGAGCCGATAAATGCGGCCCCGACACTGGCACCAGGGTAGCCAACGCCACCGTTCACAATGTCACCGTATGTCGCCTCGATCTGTTCGAAGTGAGAGTCATCCAGTGGCAGGCGCCAAACGCCTTCGCCGGCGGCATCGGACGCAGCTGACAGGCGCTCGATAACCGGGTCGTGGCGTCCGAAGATGCCGGCGTAGTCATCACCCAGCGCCCGGCCTACAGAACCGGTAAGCGTAGCTACGTCTATCAATACACTCGGCTCGTACGTGACCTGGCCGTAGTAGACAGCGTCGGACAGTACGAGTCGTCCTTCTGCGTCGGTAGAGGATATTTCGACTGTGATGCCGGACATCGTCGACAATAGATCCCCGGGGTGATTCGCTCTTCCCGATGGCATATTCTCTGCGAGTGCCGCCAATGCCACGACGTTGATCGGCGCACCACGGCGAGCAGCGGCCAGGACGGTTCCGGTCACGACACCGGCGCCGCCGAGATCGCCCTTCATTCTCCACATATTCTCGTTCTTCTTCAGGGAGATGCCGCCGGTATCGAAGGTTATGCCCTTGCCAGCCAGGACGATCGGTTCCTCGTCGCCGCCTGCCAGGTACTCGATTATCAGTAAGCGCGGCGGCCGCGCCGAACCCTTGCCAACGCCCCAGAGTGCGCCCATGTTGAGCCGCTGAATGTCTTTCTCATCCAGCACTTTGATCCTGACGTTGTCCAGCCCGCGAAACTGCTCTTTGGCGCGTTCCACGAACGACTGCGGATAGATAATATTGGCGGGTTCCGAACTCATGTTGCGCGCGAAGAAGACGCCGTCGGCGAGATGCGTAAGATCGTTTTCGAACTCCTCGCTGGAACCGTCGTTACTCAGCAGCCTGACCACCGGTAACGTGCTTCGATCGACGGGCTCAGCCTTGTGTCCATCGAAACGATAGCTGCGAAGCTGGTAGCCGAACGCGACACGTGCAGCCGTCGCTTGAGTATCTGCTTCCTCATTCGACCAGAGGATCTGCAGTGTTCCACCGGTCGTGTCTCCCAGCAGCGCTGCGGCGTTTCCACCGAAGTCTTCAGCGGCGACCCGGTTAGCCGACTCCGCGCCTACGCCGATAAGATCGACACGCGAATAAGGAAGTACACCCAGAAGCGTCAATGTTGCACCAGCCTCGCCGGTGAATTGGGCTTCGTTCGCTGCCATCGTCAGCGCGCCATTCGTTCGTTGGTCGACTGTCTCCGCCACGCCGCTTAACGATTCGCCCTCGACAACCGGGACGACGATTCGCCCACTTTCCGGAATCTCGAATGGCGCGAACTCGAATCGTTGGTCCGCGAATGCCAAGGCGGACAGGACAAGCAATATCAGGGTTACAGATAGTGTTCTCAATGGGTCGTCTCTGGTTGGAAGGGTTGCTTTCCGCGATTCTAGCATCGCAGCCGGACGCGGCTCAGGGATTGGCCACCCAGTAGTCGAGGCCCATGCGCTCGAGCAAAGCCTTGAATCGTGGGTGCTCGCGCATCCCGGTTCGCCGGATGAGAGCTCCAATATACGGTGCGTCAGGTTCAAAACGATCGACAGCGATCTCGAGCCAGTCGATGGCAGACTCGTAGTCCCCGCCAATTTCATAAGAAAATGATATACCCATCGCCGGAAATGTCCCGGCCGCGAACGCCTCCACTTGCATTTCGGCAAGTTGCAGGCTCGCAGCCTCGTAGCCATCGCGACGAAATGTAGCTTCCAGGAAATCTGCGGCATCGGCTTTTTCGGGCGACCTCTCCATAACGTAGACACGAGCCGCTATGGCCTCTTCGTGATTGCCGAGTGCATCGTGCGCAACCATCAATGTCGAGTATGCAAATCCATATCCCGGCGCCATGCTCAACGTCTGCTCGGCGGTCTCGATGGCCTCGTCATACTCATCGCGTATGACCAGCTGCATGCTGTACAGACCGACAATCAAAGGATTCAGTGGATCCAGTTGCACCGCTCTTTCGGCATGAACAGTGCTCTTGTCGAGCTCACCGACGATACCGAGGAAATGCGCATAGAAAATGTGCGCATCGGCGAAACTGGGGTTGAGCTCCAATGCGCGTTCAAAGTGAGGCCGTGCGGCCTCCCAGTCGAACAACTGCCACGTCGATAGTGAGGCCAGACCCAGATGCGCTTCGGGAAGAAACGGGTCGAGTTCCAGCGCCTTACGTATCGGCGGAAAACACTGCTCGCGCGCTTGCTGCGGTGTCAACATTTCGATTTGCGCCTGGAATATGCAGAGCTTGCCCAGGCCGTAGTGGCCCAGCGCGCTGTCTGGGTCGATTTCGACTGCGCGTTGAAAATGGGATGCTGCGATTTGCATGTCTTCCGGCGTAAAGCGCTCGATGTGAAACACACCCTTGAGAAACGCCTGGTAAGCCTCTGCATTAATGGGTTTCGCTGCGGCAAACCGCTCTTGTTCCTCCGGCCCGAGCTGCACCCGCACCTGGTTGGCAATCTCCTGCGCCGCTTTCGCCTGCAGCAACATGATGTTCTCGAGTTCATCCTCGAAGCGGGCCGACCATACCTGCTGGTCTTTCTCGGCGTCATGCATGCGCAAAGCAATGCTGACGTGATTGCCGTTGCGCAGGACGGTGCCCTCGACGATTCGCGCGACGCTCAACCGGGAGGCGATTTCGAGTAGCGAACCACCGGCTTCACGAAACGGCAGGGTAGACACTTTCGAGGTAACGCGGAGGTTCCTGACTCGCGACAAGCCGTCGATCAGCGAGGACTGCATGCCCGACACAAAATACTGTTCGTCGGGATTGCCGGAAAGATCATCGAACGGCAGTACCGCGATCGAGAATGCACTGATTGACTCGTCGAGCCGCACCTGCCCGGGCTCGATGCGCACACCGAAGCGCAGTGTAATTGCCACAGCGATCAGACCGAGAGCCGCCAGGAGCACAAAATCCTTGGATCGCAGCGACGGATCGAAGCTCTCTCCAGGGCTGGCCGGTGGCGTGCGCGAAATCCCATCAAACGTAACGTCGTAACGCCATGCGAAGATAACGACCAATGGAAAAAACGACGTGACGATCAGCCACACATAGAGAAGTGCTTCCTCCGGTACGCCAATCGCAGGGAATAGCATTCCGGCGACCTGCACCGCGACCCATGCCGCGACGATGTAGACAGCCGCGGCCCGGAAAACTCTCCGACGTCTTAGTTCTATTATTAGCTGTCGAAGCTGCATGGCCCAATTCTAGCAGGCAGGGACCGTGAGAGTGATTGCGACCTGTCCAGTAACCGAACGCTATTTTGCGACACCGTTCCGGACTCCGGCCCCGGTTTTGTCTAGGATTTCAAGCAACTATGCCCAGTGCGCAGAGGACGATGCTTTGAGCAGCGAGACGATAGTCATTGCCAAGCGCGGCGGACTCAAGGAGTTCGTCGAGTCGCGCCTGTTCACCGCGTTTGTGACGGCGGTTATCGTCGTCAATGCGATCACGCTCGGACTGGAGACATCCCCGGCAGTCGTAGCCATAGCCGGGCCACTGTTGCATGTTGCCGATACAGCGGCACTTTGGATTTTTACGATCGAGTTGGCGCTGAAGCTGCGAGTCTACCGTGGCAATTTCTTTAAGGACGGCTGGAATGTCTTCGATCTCACGATTGTAACGATCGCCTGGATACCGGCGGCCGGTCCGCTGTCTGTCCTGCGAGCGCTGCGCATCATGCGAATTCTGCGGCTCGTGTCGATCGTGCCGTCCATGCGCATGGTTGTTGGCGCGCTGTTTCGTGCGCTGCCCGGGATGGGCTCGATCCTTACCGTGTTGCTGCTCGTGTACTACATCGCGGCAGTGATGGCGACCAACCTGTTCGGCGGTGCATTCCCCCAGTGGTTTGGCACGGTCGGCACCTCCATGTTCAGCCTGTTCCAGATCATGACGCTCGAGAGCTGGTCGATGGGTATCGTGCGTCCTGTTATGGATGTGTATCCATACGCCTGGGCCTTCTTCGTGCCGTTCATCATCGTTACGAGCTTCACGGTACTGAATCTCTTCATCGCGCTCATCGTCAATTCAATGCAGACGCTGAACGCTGAGAAAAGCGAAGAGATTCACGAGAAGGCGAACCTTGCGCATAACGAGCGCGAGGCGCTGGCGCAGCAGATTAGCGATCTGTCTGAGGAAGTCAGGAAGTTGCGACGCGGGCTTTAGTTTTCGAAGCGATAACTCAGGTCGAGCCCGGTGTCCTTCTGCCCGGACGTGCCGGTAATACCGAACCCTCTCGTTAGTTCATAACGCAAGCGGATGACGTTCTCGTTTTCGAACAACCCGATGCCGTAGCTGGCATAGACCCTCGGCGCGATATAGGTGCCGAAACCGACACTGCCGACACCCTGTTCATAGTTGAAGTCGCTGCCTGTGACCAACAGGGTCAGTGCGCGCTCCGCGGTAGTGTGGGGGGTTGTGTAGGGCTCTACCGTCGGCCGAGTCAAAGAGCCATCCACAAGCAAGCCAGCGCGGCGCACGTCCGTGTTGCCGTAGATCTCTCTTTCGGCGCGTATCCTGACATTCGGCTCAACGACCGATACCTGGGGAAATCGAATCAGTCCTTCGGTGATTTCCAGCCGTTGACCGAATGCCAGGATCTCTCCATCGATAGTCAATCGACCATTGGCTATCGGTATCGGGTCCCCGGCCCAGGTCAGATCGACGCTGCCTCGTACATCAGTTTCGGCACGCCCGAGATTGACGACCACGTCGTTTCCAAGCGACGCCTTCAGACTCCCGAATATCTGGAGACCGTCGGAGTCTTCTTCTGCTTCAAGTTCTCGAGGAAGTTCACCCGCCACGATGATAACGTCTTGGCTTTCGTAGACCTTACTTGCGCCCGTGCTGCTTGGAGTGATTCTGGCACTCGGTACCGCCAGTTCGCCATTGATATGCAGAGCGTCGCCGTCAAGCGTGAGCTGAACATCGGCGTTCGCAACGGCACGCACGTCGGGTACGTCAATCAGCAGCAAGTTATCGCCGGTCAGCGTCACTGTCAGGCCGGCCGCGGCATCTCGAACCTGTTCCTTGCGCGTGTGAATACGTCCGAGGCCATCGCCGGCGCGGAACGAGCCTGTCAGTTCGAGTTCCCCATCGTCCCGCAGTTCCGAAACCACATCGATGTCCGTCAATGCCAGGCCGATTGGCAAATACTTCAGCGATCCCCGCTGCAGTGAAAATTCACCAGTAATCTCGGGGTTGCCCACGGGCCCGTCGACTTTCATATCGATTCGCAACTTGCCAGTCGCGTCGTCAACCAGCGGGAAGAGTTTTGCCAGCGCGCCAATATCGGCCAGGTCGATATCGATCATTGCGTCGACAAGCCCGGGTCGATCAAAGCCGGCGTCGGTGACTTCGAACTCAGCGGCTATCTGGCCTTGTCCCGGCAACGGCAGGTTTACCACGCCGGCGCGGAGACCATCGGCATCGAGGTCGAATCCCAGTTTTGCCTCACCGGTCGGGAAAAAGGTGTCCGCGCCCTCGTCACCGATGATGGTGCCGGGTGTCATTGCCATATCGCCTCGACCGGCCAGCTCTCCGGTCGGACTCACTTGCAGGCTCACCTGGCCGGTCACAGTCTGGTCGAATACCAGGCCCGTATCGGCGAACATGTTGACCATATTCAGCGGCACATCGCCCAGGGTCGTAGAGATGATTGTGCCATCAGCCTCGGTCCACGAAGCGGTGCCCGACAAGGTGAGGTCGTGATCGCCGCTGATCTGAAACTGATCGAGGTCTGCCCGGACCTGACTCACTTGTAGTCCGACCGGGCTCGCCAGGGCAGCGGTATAGTCGTCAAACTGGATCTCGAACCCGGTGATCTCACCTGTCCAGTTTGACGGCTCCTCCCAGTTGTCCAGTGCACCGTCGATCGACAGGCTGGAGGCTAGCCTGGGAGTGACGATATCGGCGCGCGCCGTTTGACTATCGGCGTCGACATAGAGACGAAGACTTAGTTGCTCAACAGACTCGTCGCTGACGGTCGCGTTGTTCGCGGTGATTTCCACGTCGAGATTGCTGCCGGGCCCGGCGTGATCGGTTACCGTCAACTCGCCTACGGTAACTCCGGAGTAGCTAAGGGCCTCACCAGATCCTTCTATTCGCAGAACCGGCATCTTGCCCGCCATGGAGACCCCACCGCTTGCGGTAACCGAGCCGGCCGCGTCCGGAATGAACTGCCCCAGCTCACTGACGGACACGTCATATGTCAGGCCGTCGGCCGAGTAGAGGTCGCCGTTGAGCAGTACGCTTGTCTCGCCGTGCAGAATAGTCAGGTCTTCGAACGATAGATTGGCATCGCCGTAATTAAGCCCCCCGCCTGCCGACAGCGTTTTGCCGAAAATCTCGCCGCGAACATTGTCGACGTTGGCTGAGATCCCGAGTGGCAGTCGTTGGCCGCTAACATCAAATGCGCCGCTCAAGGTCGCGGGCCATTTGGGTAGCAGTGCGCCGGTTTGAATATTGCTTGCGACCACGTTCGCCGCAAAGCGCTGTTCCGAGCGCCAGCTGTACTCGGCGTTTCCGGACAAGGTCCCGCCGAGCACATCGCCATCAATGATCGTCGCCGCGACGGCATCTCGGTCGCCCCTGGCTGAAACGGTAAATCGACTCTCGGGTATTTGAGGCAATAACAGCATCAGCGTGCCATCGACCGACCAGTCATCGATCGAACCGGCCAGCGCCACGTTGCCAGATCGACTCTCGAACTCTGCGGCACTGCCATCCAACGGCCACCGAAAGCCCTCCCAGCCGAGCTGTCCCGACAACTCGTTGCTCTGAAGGTCAACCGCTGATCGCAGGGTGGCTCGAGCGCCGATAGCGGCAATGCTGGCGTCCGCGTCGACGTTCACCGACCGAAAATCACTTTTCAGGCTCCCGCTAGCGTCGATAGGAACGGGCTGACCCGTCAGCTCGGGATGTGCCGTCAGCGCGAAGTTGACTTCAAGCCCGTGGGAGGCAGCAAGCTCCATGTGTGCACTGCCGCTGACATCTGCGAGCGGCGATCGGACCTCGAAGTTGTCCACTTGAATCTCGTCCTGCCATCGACCGGCCAGCGCCACGGAGTCGATGTGAAGGAGATCGGCGTCGATCAGCCCCGTGACGTTCAGGTCGTCGACGAGAAGCTCGGGAAAGACGAGCTCAACAGGTAGTTGCAGGCTTTCCAGCACATTCGTCAGCGGCGCTGTTTCTTCGGAGTCTTCGTCCTGATGTAAGGCGATATTCACGCCGACAGCCCTGGCCGGCTTGATCGCGATGCTCCTGGCACGCAGGTCTATATCGACGGCGGCTGTTACAGCAGCGACAGACACGTCGACACTATCGTTGTTGAATGTGAGGTGATGTACGGTGAGCCCGGCGCTCAAATCACCGGACAAGCTTATTGCTTCAAGCGCACCATCCGTCGCCGATGTCGCGACAGACCAGGCCCAGTTCGCGCCACCCTCGGTGTGCATGAGCCAGTACCACGAGCCAGCAAGCAGCAGTAGCGGCGTGACGAGCAAAAGGAGAAGGATGCGGCGAAGCGTCATAGCAGCGGCGTCCCGATCGTCAGGTGCCACCGCCACGGTTTGCCTTCATAGTCGACGGCCTGTGCAAGGTCGACTCGAATCTCGCCGGCGAACGAATACCAGCGAAGGCCGACGCCGATACCGCGCTTCAGCTCCGGCTCGCTCCAATCGTTGAACGCATTGCCGATGTCAAAAAAAGCCGCGGCAGACCACGAACGGAGAAACCGGTATTCGACTTCGACGCTGCCCGTGAGGATGTTGTTGGAGCCAACGTCGTTGTTGCTAAGTTCCTCGTAACCATAGCCACGCACACTCATGCTGCCGCCTGCCTTGAAGCGGTAGAAGTTCGGCAAGCGGGTTTGCTCAACCGTGATAGCCTCATCGGGAGTATCAATGGAAAGGTAAATAACCTCTGCGTCTGTGTAGCCGACCTCTGCGCGAAAGAGAAACTTCAGGTTGTCAGTCCAGACATAGCTTTGCCGTGTTGCCAGGTAGAGTTGAGTGAACTCGACAGTCGAGCCGAACGCCTCGTCGGAGTGAAAGGCCCATGCGCGATAGCGGTATCCCGCTGTGTGAAAGCGGCGGCCCTGTACGTCGATGACTTCGTAGTCGTAACCGATTGAGAGGGCAGAATCGGATCCACGCAACCACTCGTCGAATTCGGGGTCGGTCTGGATGAAAGGACCGACGATAGGGCCTATCGCGTCGAACGTGCGATTGCTGTTGAGGTATTGCACCAACGGCGTAGTGAAATGCTGCGCTTCGCCTCCCTTGGAGTTTCTTAGTTGGAGTCGCCCGAATCGATAGTGCTCTTCCTGCAGGTCACCACTGGCGACCCTGATAGCTTCCTCATCTTCACTGTCGATCTTGATGTCGAGGTCGATACCCTCGTACCGCAGTATTAACTCCGCCTCCCACCACTTTCGTGCACGGTTTCGTAGCGGTTTCAGGTAACGTCCTCGAAGCGTGTACTGGTTGTCCAGTTCCTGGTAGCCGATGCCAAGGTCCAGTCGATCGCCGTACGACGATATAGGTACTCGCGTGTAGTTCGCCTGCAGTCGCAGCCCGGTCGCGTCGCCCCATCCGAGCGCCCCCGCATACTCGTTCCTGGTTTCGGTCGTCACTTGCACGTCGAAATCAACCGCCGGGGGGGTGAGCTCCGGTCGTTGCGTCTCGATAACCGAAATGTCGTCGAAGAATCCGGTTCTCCACAGATCGGTTCTGAATTGACTGACAAGTTCCGCCGTGTAGAAATCCCCCATCTCGAATCGGGGGACGTGTTCGAGAATGCCGGGCCTCAACGTATGCGGTCCGAAATTGATTTCACCCATCACGTAGCGCGGCCCGGTGTTTAAGACCAGGCGCAGGTTCGCGACATTTCTATCAAGATCGATCTCCAGTGCGTGCTCCGAGAATTCGGCACCCAGGTAGCCGCGATCGTGGGCGATGTCGATGACGTCCTGCTTCGACTGCTCCCAAGTGGCTTGGTGCAGCACCGTGCCCTTCGGCAGTGGCCAGCCATTCAGCCAGGAACGAATCTGGCGATCTTTGGATCCGGGACCGGTTATGTTGACGTCGACTCCAGTTACGCGGACCGGACTACCTGGGTCGATTGTGAGTTCCACAATTGCCGAACCGTTGTTTCCCTGGATGATGCGTGCCGATATTTCGGGCAAGTAGTAGCCGAAGGGTCGCAGTGCAGCCCGCGCGCCGGCAATCGCCTTCTCAATTACCTTGTCGTGGTCTTTCGGTCGAAATCGTGCCCGCGGTCCGATCTGTACCGTGTCGACGTAGCTCAGTACATTGGCCTCGAGCGTCTCACCGAGGCCTTTGACGACATACCTGACGTCGCCGAATGCCACAGCGGGCAATACAAGCAACAACAGGCAGGCAATCCTTTGAAATTTGGCCAATCCCGGGCCCTTCGTTGATCAGTGATGACTATCTGCCTGAAATTGTACCTGAGACGATGCTCTGAGAACCGGTCGCCGAACCAGGAAGGTTCCAACGTGCCAACAATTTCAACGAATCTCCTCCGCGCACACGCTGTTACCAAATCTGGTAGTGCCCAAAACGGTAAACGTCCCTGAAAAAAGAAGAGCCCCGCCATATAGCGGGGCTCCATTGGAAGCGCCAGAAGTAGTTCAGGCGTATCAGCCGTTCTTTAGCGAGTCCCTGATTTCAGTCAACAGGACAACCTCTTCAGAAGGCTTTGCCGGTTCCTTTGGCTTTTCTTCCTCCTTCTGCTTTAACGAGTTCATTCCCTTGATCACCATGAAGATTGCGAACGCCACGATCACAAAATCCAGCACCGTGTTTACGAATACGCCGTATTTGATTACTGGTGCGCCTGCTGCTTCGGCAGCTGCCAGCGTGGCGTAGCCAACGCCGCTGAGATCAACAAACAGGTTGCTGAAATCTACGCCGCCCATCATCAGTCCGATTGGAGGCATGATGATGTCATTGACAATGGAGCTGACGACCTTGCCAAACGCAGCACCAATGATGATACCTACCGCCATGTCAACGACATTGCCGCGCATTGCAAATTTCTTGAATTCATTAAGCATTATTGTCTCCTCGATTATTCAATGCGCGCAGCATAGCGTGACATTTCGATACTCCGCAAGACGAAACAATAGTTAACAATCTTCAATATGCGACTGGATGGCCGCGAGGAGGCGGGGCATCTGGATAGGTTTCCGCAGGCAGGCGGCGAACGTGTCGGTGTCGAGTTTGCGTACATCGGAGGCGGTTAGCGCGATGATCGGAGCGCTAAATCCCCGTGACCGCAATTCTGCTGCGGCGACAGAGCCAGGTAACCGCGGCGTGTTGATATCCATAAGTACCAGGTCGGGCGCGTACGCAAGCGCCTTCTCCACAGCTTCTTTTCCATCGCGGGCGAGAAGCAAGCCGTATCCCGCGCGCAGCAGGTAATACTCCGCCAATGCCAGTAGATCTTCGTCGTCATCGCAGACGAGAATAGTCGCTGGTCGCGAGGTTTGGTACTCATTATCAGGGACCGGCAGCGCAGTTTTCTCATCACGTGATTCAGCGGCGACGGGTGCGGGTACAACCACGCTAATCTTGCATCCGGCGCCGGGCTCAGAATCGAGATCGATGCTACCCCGCATTAGCCGCGCGAGGCCGAGCGTTATTGCGAGACCAAGACCAGTTCCCTGGGAGTTGTCATTCCGCACAGTGGTAGCGCGTTCGAATGCCTCAAAGACGCGTTCCTGATCTGCGGCCGCTATGCCGGGTCCAGTGTCCGTAACTGTCGCATGCAGGTTGCCATCACTCCACGCGACATCGAGCCGCACGCCGCCCGCCTCAGTGAACTTGACGGCGTTGCCGAGCAGGTTAATAAGAATCTGGCGTAAACAGGCGTCGTCCGCGTCCAGCATCTCCGGCACGTCGTTGTCGACGAAGGCGCCAAACGAGAGTTGCTTCTCGGCGGCAAGAGGCGCCATGATTGTGGCGATATCATCCAGCAATGCGTGCACATTGAACGGCGCCTCGGTCAGGACCATTTGACCGGCTTCCAGTCGCGCTTCATCCAGGACGGTGTCCACAAGGCGGTTCATGTGGCGCGCGGCGCGGGAGATGGCCTCTGCACTCTTGCGAACATTGTCAATGCTCGTATCTTCTTCCAGCGCCAGCCCTGCGTAGTTAATGATTGACGATAATGGTGTGCGAAACTCGTGCGACATCATCGCGAAAAACTCACTTCTGCGCTCATTGGCGCGCTCGGCTTCGCTGCGGCGGTGGTCAAGTTCGGTCCTCGCTTCAACGAGGTCGCCGATCAGAGCGCGCTGCTGTTCGATCAGCTTTTCCCGAGCAGCGTGCATGAGGCGTAGTTCGTTTGCGACCTGTTGGCGCTTCTGGCGAAAGTCGTGCTCCGCGCTGGCATCCATAACGATCACGAAGTGCAGATCTTTGTCAGGAAGAATATGGACCTCGGCGGTCCGCCCGTTTGCGGTCACAAAAGGCAGCCTCTCCGTGGCTCCGCCAAGGTGTCCAACGAGGTAGGGCGCGCGCGCGGTCATGTCTTCGCCTTCGCGTAGATCATCAAAGTGATGCTCGCTGGCATCGCCCCACCAGTCGATGAGCCGAAACTTGGCGTCGATACGGAAACAGAATGGTCGCCGTTGCCTGGTGTACTCGGACTCCAGGTATTCGCGAATGGCTACGGGGTACTTCACAATTTCAGCGAGAAATCTCGCTCGGCAATTAGAGATCCAAGGCGTTCTATCGCAGCGTCGACGTTGTTGCCAGCTTTAGCACTGGTAACGAACAGATCCGAGAAGTGCCCCCGCATGGACTCTTGCAGGTCATTTGATACCTCCCAATCGTCAGCCAGGTCGGACTTATTAATCAGTAAGACATCGGGGGCGCCTCCGTAGCGCTCGTCACTCTGCGCTTTGAGGTTCCGGACAGTTTCGATGGTCTCCGCACGCGTCCCGTCGGCCACGAATATGAAGCCGGAAGCCCCGCGCAAGTAGGCAAACTCAACGTCGCCGAACCGATCGGTTCCCGCCACGTCCCATAGCACTAGTTTGAGAGTCATATCACCGGACAGAAGAATGTCCCTGGTATCGACCTTGACGCCAATCGTCGTCAGATACTTGTCTGAGAAGTGGTTATTGACGAACCGCTCGACAGTACTGGTCTTACCAACAGCGAAATCGCCCAGTATGCAGACCTTGGCAGCGAGCTCTCTCATTGCGGAGTCGGCGCGGCCACGGCAGCTGTTGGCAAGTCGATCGTTATATCCACGCGGCGCTTTTCTGGATCCGGCGTTGCTTCCGAAGCTGCAACTATCATGTACGATCGCTCCAACAAGGCGTCGGGGACCCCCTGCTCGATTAACAGGCTACTTGCTACTGCCACGCGCTGCTCAGCAAGTTCGCGATTTCTCTCCGGTGTGCCGATCCCATCCGTTTGGCCGATTATTGTGATTTGCAGCCTGGCACCAATGTACGCTGCCTCTCGGGCGAGTTGCCCAATTCGGACTGCATGCTGCTCGAGCCTGGCGGCGTCCGACTCCATGAGGATGGTCCCGTCGACGAACGAAAAACGGGCCTCACGGTTGGCTTCCACGGCTAATACGAGCTCCTCTCGCTCGACTGGCGTCACCGCGTCGAGGTTGATCGGTACCTGCAGCAGACCGGAATTGGCCTTTTGTTCCGCTTCTGCTATCCAGCGAAATGGGGCCGTGCCTACAAGAATGATACTGTCATTGTCGATCGAGACGGAGACACCGACGGGCGGCGCGAGAGAAGTTCGCGCCCGGAGAATGATAATACCCGGGTCGAGCGACTGGAACGGGCGCAGGTCGCCAACCAGTTGTGTATCATTTAGCCCGGCGGCCGTTACAATTTCACTGATAGGTGCGGCCAGCGGATCGCGCAGGCCACGCACGTAATACACGCCATCGTCATACTCCAGACTCGATGTATACCAGCCGGGCGTTGTCGCGATCACATTCTCAAGAACGCGCTTCTGTTGCAGAACTTTCCAGTTGTTGAGGCCAAGGAACCCCAGGAGTGCCGCGAGTAGGATAACGACAATGAACAGCGGCAGTTTCGATCGCCTCTTGTCGTCGTCCGGCTGTTGCATCGCCTCGAAGCGTAGACAGCCCGCCAATTCTTCCTCGACCCCGGCCATGGTCGATGTATCGCCGGTGTAATCACGAATCGCATCGGCGTAACGGAAATGAATTCGCTCGAGCATGCTGCTCAGATCGCTGCGAAGGGCGCGAGGCGGCACACCACGAATCACACAAACAAGCAAAGCATGCGGCCCATGAACCGCCCAAAGCGTGAACTCGCCCATGTCTGCCGTCTCCAGCCGGCCCGACCGGTCCGGCGAGAATGACTCCTTGATGAAGTCCTGGATCGCGGTGAACATCGCCGAGACAGCATCACTGTCCTTGATCTTCGAAGCTTCGTGGTGAACGTGGCCGATTAGAAGGCCGTTCTCACGACTGATCAAGTACGCCTGTTCGATGCGGTACAGTAGCGTTCGCTGCACGACGTATTCGCCAAAAGGAATGCCAGAGCGCCAGGCCTCGAAACGCCATTTAATGCCCCTGGCGGACAGGCTTTGCTCGATCGTCTCGTTGATTTGCTGCGCAAAAGCACGCAAGGCGCTCATTATCGACTTGCGAATTGCCGGCCCCATAACCGGATAAAGCGCATCGGCATATCGCTCCGGCTCATCGCGAAGCGATTTCTGAAGGCATTCACCTACAGGTTCTCGCAAGGTCGCAACGAGATCGTCGCCGCGGCGATGACTGAGGTGCACAGCCTCCGGAAGCACATCGGCAACATCCGCGGCTCGCGTTTCGCGCCGCTGCACCCGGTCCGTTATGGAGTCGAGCGCCTGCTTTTCGGCACCGAACAGCAGGGTCTTGAGTTGATCAAGGTCGTTCATTGCTAAAGTCGGCTGCCGGGCCGCGTCAGGCCTTGGGCAGCTTGAAGTCTTTGTTGAGGCGCATCGCTACTTCGGTGAGAAGCGCTGCCATTTCTTCCCGGTTCAGCTTCGCGTCCTGCAGCGAGGCCGTTTCCTTCTCCAGCGATTCCTGCAGCTGGGATTGGACCTCGTGTACTTGTGCCGATAGCTCCTCGGCCTGATCAAGCAGCGAGTTTCTCAGACTGAGAGTCTCCGCGGCCAGATGTTCGTCGATCTCGGCGAAGCCGGCCTCAACCTGGTCGGACAGGCGGCCCAGCTCGCCAGAGCCCTTCTTGGTTTCAGCCGTGCGTTCTTTACGCTCTGTCTTGATACGTTCCGATAGCTTCTCTGCCTCGCGGCGCGCAAATTTGTCCAGTCGATCAACACGGCGTTCCATGTCCCGCGACAGTCTTTCTATAGCCTGCATGATCCGCTTTTCCGTCGCTTCGAGACGTTTCTCGTAATCGCGCATTTGGCTTCCGAACAGAATGTCGCGGATTTTGTCGACATTGCCATCAGCGCCCTCGTTCTCAGATTTCGTTGTTCCGCGTTTGGATGTTTGTTTCTTACTCATTGGACTTCTCTTGGTGTGTTCGCTGATTCGTGCTTATGTGCCCGTCTGTTCCAGACGATATCCATGTTGGTAGATTGCGGCGAGTTTCCAGCCGTTCTCGGCATTGAGCTGCATTTTCTTGCGGAGTCTGCTCACATGCGTATCCACAGTTCGCGTGTTCACCTCAGGACTATCGATATCCCAGATGGTCTCGAGGATGTGTCCTCTCGAAACCGCCCGCCCGGCGTGGCGAAACAGGAACATCGCTAATTCAAACTCGCGGTTTGTCAGCGGGATGTCCTCGCCACGCAACGCGACAGTCTTGCTTTTCAAATCCATGGTATAGGGGTCTGCCAGGAATGAGTCGGTACTCGGTGCCGTTACTCCATAGCGTCGACAAATGGCGTCGACACGTGCAACCAGTTCGCGTCGTCGAATCGGCTTCACGAGATAATCATCGGCACCGGCTTCGAGCGCGGCTACGATGTCACGCTCTTCTTTCCGGACTGTAGCCAGCATAACCGGCGTCGAATCCTTATTGCCTTCGCGAAGTTTGCACAGGACATCCAGACCGGTGATGTCGGGGAGCATCCAGTCGAGCAAATAAAGATCGAAGGACTCCCTGCGAACGCCACGCAGGAAATCGGCGCCCGTCGAAAATTCAATGACGCTATGCTCTGCCTCCTCTAACCAGAGCCGGACCAGTTCTGATTGGTCCGAATCATCTTCGAGTAGTGCAATACGCAAACAGGCCTCCCGACACGACGCGCCACATATAGTATTGTTTTGGTGGGCGCGCCAGCCCTACAGTTTACATTGATTGGTGCACAGGGTGCAGCGTCGTCGTCATCTAGACGACGTGGACATTGGTAACAAAGGTATCCAGCTTTTCGATCAGTTGGCCAATTTTCTCACTATCGCGCTTCTTCGCGGTTTTCTCGAGCGCGGAGCCGATTTCGCTGATCTGGTCCAGGCCGTAGGCGCTGCCGGAGCCGAACAGATTATGTCCTTTGTCGCGGATGCTGTCGTAATCTTCGGCTGCAAGCGCTGAGCGCAGAGCCGGAATATCGGCTCTGCGCTTGTCGAGGTAGCGGTCCATGAGTCGCTTGGCGAAGGGGTCGTTTACGACGACTCGATTATCTTCCATGTTCGGCATTAGTCAGACCAGGAGTGTTGGCCAATCGGGGCCCGCTACCTATGATGCACTATTGTTAAGTGCCGAGGGCTCTAGTTGTTGAGTCCGAGCTCGTCCCTGGCTTTCTGTTCAAGCTCTTCTGTCGACAGGTCCTCTGCTTGCTCCATTGTCTCGTCCACGAGATCCTGTGCGTCGTCGGCTAGCTCGTCGATCTGCTCACCGGCCGCGTCGATAACTGGTTCGGCGGCATCCATCGCCTTATCCGCCATCTTCTCGGAACTTTCCATTGCGTCGTCCGCGGCTTCAGCCATGTCGTCGACCGCGGCGCCAGCCGCGTCTGCGGCCGCATCGATTGGGGCGTCGGCCTCAGAAGCGGAATCGTTACTCTGGCCGCAGGCGGCAAGCGTCAACAGCAATACTGCGGCTAAGACGGTCATGTTGATTTGGTTCATCTATTTCTCCCCTGGATCAATTCTGTTTCTTGCCCGTAACCAGGCGGCGCCATGTGGCACCACCTGGTTCTTGTGGTTAGCCTAGCAAGCTAGTGGGTAACTTTGGGCGTAAGCTTCTTGGCCTGCGCAACCCAGATGGCGACAATCTTTGCCGACGGTGGGCGCCGCACGAGTTTCTTCTCGGCGTTAACGTCGCCCATTTTCTCGGCGAGGTTTTCCGCATTTCGATTGCGGAGTTCCTTGACTGTATCCACGCCTGCGCCCTCAAGCAGCTCGGCGTACTGGCTGGCAACGCCACTGACGCGGAATAAGTCGGCGTGATTCACCCACTTCAGAATGCGCGACTCTGAAATCTTCGTCTTGCCAGCGATATCTGCGCGACCCTTCTTGGTGCAACCCTGCTCCAAGAGCTTGTCCACGCTATTGATTCCCGCATCACGCAGTGCCGCGCCGTTAGACGGACCAATACCTTCGATATCTTCGATTCGTTTTGCCATTTTCTTAACTCCTCTGATTGTCTGTGCGCCTCTACGACGCATTACTTGGTTGTTCGATCGGATCTCAGTCCGGCCGAGTTGCGAGTGAGTCTAGAGCCAGAACGGCCAGATTCCCGGTTGTTTACAATTCTTAACAAACAAAAAGAAAAGCCGGGCGGGCGCCCGGCTCTCTGCGATATCGCAGCTTGCTGCTTCTTACTTGTGCAGTACAAACGTGACCTTCATGTTGACCCTGAACTCATCGATTTTGCCGTTCTTGCAGGTCACCTTGAGATCCTGTACCCATGCGCCCTCGATATTGTCGAGGGTGTCATTGGCGCGATTGACGCCCTTCTCGATGGCGTCCTCAAAACTCTTCCTGGAACTCGCTGTAAGTTCCGTAACCCGTGCTACTGACATGGTGTTATCTCCTTTCTTATACGCGTGGCATGCCTGCCGCATAGGCAGGCGGAAACTGATGCGGGATCGTCCTTAGAACAACTTCTTGGCCAGCCCTAACAGGTCATCAACGCCGATACCGTCGCCACCGCTGGCGGCGAGCAGGCCGCCGACGTCAGTGCTCGGGCGTTTGCTTAGCGCGCCCATTGTGAGTCCGGCGACCAGTGGCAATGCTTTCCTTATGAGGCCAGCATCGATGCCAGTGTCCTCTGAGGCTTGCGCAGCAATATTTCTGCTGACGTCTTTGCTGCCAAGCAGGTGGCCGAGGATCTTGTTGCCGTCATCACGAGTTGCTGCAGACTGCATCAAATCCGGCTGCTCGATGTAGCGCTCGTGATTGCCGCTGGCGAGCGCGTTTTGCAGCGTCTCCAGGCCGCCGCCCGATTCAGCCTGCTTTTGCAGGCCGCGCATTAGTGCTGGGGCGAGGGCGCCGACGAGCTTTTCCGCCTGCGCGCCGTCGATACCCGCGGCGCCGGCGATCTGGCCGAGACTCGAGCTTGCTCCGGCCGAACTGAGTAGGTCCATTAAATTCATAGGTTTAGCCTCTGTGCAAAGATATCGTTCTTCAGTCCATCGGAATCCGGATCTTTTGGCCTGGATATATTTTGTTGGGATCGTCGATGATGTCTCGATTCGCTTCGAAGATGCGTGTGTACTGTGATGCTTTGCCGTAGAACTGCTTTGCAATAGCACCCAGCGTGTCGCCACTCTTGATCTCGTACACAGAGTCCTTGCTGACTTCTTCTGGCTTCGGCTCGGGGGCAGTGAGTCCGTCGGCGACTACACGTTCGACACCCTGAACGTTGCCGGCAAGCAGAATCGCGCGATCTTTCACGGCCTCGCTATCGCAGTCGCCGCAGATCGTTGCTACGCCATCGTCAAACTCGACTTCGACATTCTTGATGCCATGCAATTTGACCTCCAGGTGCTGCTTGATGTTGTCCGCGGCCTCCGCATCTGTATCAAACAGCTGCCTGCCCACGTCCCGTGCAAAATCCAGTAAACCCATGTTGTGCTCCTTTCTTGTGTTGAAGTCATTGAAAACTGTCGAGACGCGCACGATAGGCTGCGAACGCTGGCATCTAGCCGTCTGTAACCAAAGTTAACAATGTCTCTGCCCGAGGGGCTGACGGTATTGCAGGGAGTCGTCCCTGTTGGACGCGCCAAAAGAAAACGGCCCCTTGACGGGGCCGTTGTGGCTTGCGGCGTTGGCTAGTCCTGTCGACTAAGCCGTAACGCTCGCCTGAGTGCAAACGCGGCCAGGACCAGGAGTCCCAGCGGGGCAGGTGAACCGCCGCCGCCCGATGCCGGAGTCACGTTGGCGCTGTCCGCGACCAGCGGGTTCGTACCGAGCATATGCACTTCCGCACCGTCAGTCTTGCCGTCATTGTCGGTGTCCGAATCAAGCGGGTCGGTGCCATGGTCCCGCTCCTCTCCGTCGGTCAGACCATCATCGTCGGTATCTTCGTCGAGCGGATCTGTGCCGTCTTCGTGCTCGTCGCCATCGTTGACGCCGTCGTCATCGCTGTCGCTGTCGCGCGGGTCGGTGCCATCATCCCGCTCCTCTTCATCGCTGCGGCCGTCGTTGTCGTCGTCATCGTCATCGTCGTCGTGGATGCCGTCGTTATCGTCGTCATCGTCATCGTCGTCGTGAATACCATCGTCGTCACAGTCGTCGTCGAGGGTAGCGAGGAAATCGGCGATCAGCACGATGTCGTCTTCCGGCATGCATGCCAGGTAGTGCATCTCGTCGTCTTCCTCGATGGCTTCCCAGATCTCGTGCGCCGGATCGCCGTGCACGTCTTCGTCGACGCGTCCGCCGGAACCATTATTGCCATGACAGCCGGCACAGGTCGCGACGTACCGTCTTTCACCCGACGTTTCCTCGGAGTTCAGGTACTCGGCCAACGCATGGATCTCGTCTTCGGTGATGCCCTGTAGATGCTGCATCTCAGGTACGCCGTTCGGGAACACGCTGGTGCCGAAGATGGAACCGTAGATATTGCACGAACGCGAACCTGCAACGCGGCGTATTCCCGGCAGGCCTTCATCGACGGCAGGGCCCTCCCAGGGATCACCGTGGCAAGCCAGGCACTGGTCGTCATACAGGACCTGCCCATCGCCTTGCTCGTCCGGGTCGGTGACTTCTACCACGGTCTCAGCGGGCTCACTTTCGAACTCGGCATCGCTGACGACGAGCGTCACGACATACCTGCCCGAGGTCTCATAAGTGTGCGTCGGCATCGGGCCATCACCCATTACGCCGTCGCCAAAGTCCCACACGTACGCCAACTCATCTTCGTCGGGATCGGTAGAGCCTGTGCCGTTGAGCGTGATGGGAACACCGGTTTGAGCGTCGTATGGACCACCGGCATCGGCAACAGGTGCGCGATTCGCAGGTGGAGCGAAGATTTCTGCCGTGGTCGTTGCGATCGGGCTCTCGAGCTCGCCGTCGCTAACCGTCAATGAGACCGTGTAAGTGCCCTCTGCGTCGTAAATGTGTGTCGTTTCTACGCCGTCGCCCATCGCGCCGTCGCCGAAGTCCCAGAAGTAGGTCAAGGCATCATTGTTTGGGTCGGACGAGGCCGAACCATCAAACACAATGGCGATTCCGGGTTGTCCCTCGTAAGGACCGCCCGGGTTCGCAGTCGGTGGTTCGTTGGTGGCCGGCGCAGCGATTGCCGCCGTCGTGAAACTCGGCTCACTGTCGACCGTACCATCGTTGACGACCAGCGTGACCTCGAAATTGCCCGCCGAGCTATACATGTACAACGGACTTACGCCGGTGCCGGTATCGCCATCACCGAACGTCCAGGCATACGTCAATTCATCATTGTCGCCGTCGCTGGATGCGGAGCCATCGAATTGAACTGCGATGGTGCCGGCCTCACCCTCGTACGGGCCGCCGGCAACCGCAATCGGTGGCTCGTTGGCCGGTGTCGGATCGAGCGGCACGGCTGGCGGTGTCGCACCCTGGTTATCACAGGTCGCGTCGAGTTCGACGTCGCACCAGCCAGGCTGCGTGCTGGCCGCAATCTCGACTTCATTGAGGTTGCCCTCACCGTCGGAATCGAGACCGTTGACGTTCAAAAGCGCCTGCCCGAAGTTCACCTGGTCACAGGAGAAGCCGGCACCGTCAGCACCGCCGGCAAGCAGGTCCTGGCCATAGCGGTTGAAAGGTCCGCCGTTCCCGGTATGGCAGGTCTGGCAAACGCCCCGTACTCCGGTTTCGGAGTCCGGGAACGTCGCGTTGAACTCGATGAGGCAGGACTCCCACGCCACTGCCTCAAACGAGAAGAAAAGAACAGCCAGCGAAAGCACGCGCAGCGCTTTCGAATTTCGCAAGATCGGTGTCATGTCACTCTTCCCCTTGTTGTGCTTTTAACTAGACACGTTGCTGCGAGCGGGAAGGTTCCGCTGATGCCGGACTTTTCTTATAAGTAATAGTACGTAGGGTAATAGTACGCAGGATCGATCCAGGCGGACTATTAGTTCCTATAGCAGACTATGGCCGTGTTCCCCGGGTCGGAAAAATCGCCCGCGCAGCTAAACTGCTGCCCCAGTGGCACGTGCTCCCAGGCATCCCGGTAGTCTGCAGGGCCCCCATAGTATCCGGAGTTTTCGCCGCCTCCCCATCCACCAGTGGGGTAGTCGTAGTCTGAATCCGAAACATCACTGCCACCTTCCGGCTGGTATCCCGGCCCGATTCCCGTACCGACGGACAGGCGGTTAGGTATCTCGAGATCGACTACATACGAAGTCATCCGGGCGCTGGCGTCCGTCACCTCAATAATCACGTTCCCGGTGGGAATAATGAATGTCGGGATTTCAAAGCCAATATCGAGCGTCATCATTTCGAAATCGATGTTGACCCAGGCCCACTGACCGACCGGATTGATGACTTCAACCACGTCTAGCTGGTCGAATGTGTAGCCGCTGTTGGGTTCTCTCACTGCGTTAAACGCAGCATTGCCGAAATCCGACGGATGCACATTCGGATCACGACAGTCGGGGCAAAGAATCCGGGTATGGTCCTGGGCCAGTACAGTGCCGGAAGCAGTGAGCAGCGCGACCAAAACTACAGCGAGGATCAGGGGAGTAGATATGTTTTTCATTACCCTGCCTCCCCGATTGAACCGCTGCCGGTGGTCTCTGCTGCGATGACTTTCATCTTGTTCAGAAGGGATTCCGCCATCCGATCCAGGCGGGCGAACTCAGCGTCACCCAGAGAACTGCGAAGGTGGTCTTCCCTGAAGTCGAATGACTGGCCCGCGCTGTTCTCAAGTTTCCGGGTTAGCGAATCGAGAACGTAGCGAAGCTGCATGGTTTCCGTCGCCATCTCGCCGTTGATCTTGACCTGGTTGAATGAATGGGTCGCAAGCCACTTGATCGGTCGTGAGTCTCCGCCCAGGAGCGCCGACGAACGGATCATCAGGTCCCAGGTCTTTTCCGGTTCAATCGCGGCCAATCTGCGGCCCAGTACGAGCGCTGCGATTGGGTCGGAGTAGGCCAGGGATTCCAGCGCTTTGTTCGCATACGACTCGTACGCATGGATCGGCTTGGGTGACGATCGCTGGCAGTCCATCGCTTCAACGAGCTCACCCGTCGACGCTTTGACGATCTGTACCGGGACGTACGTGCAGTCGCTGCTTCCCCAGCTACCGCCAAGTGCGATATCGACTTCATCGTCCTGCTTCGAGTTTGTGGCAGCCGGATCGGCGTCGGCGTTTCGGGTCGCGGAACTGAGATCAATTGAACTGTCGATCACTTCCGGCTGATTCCGGACCTGCGGCGTAGCGGCGCTGTCCTCGATGGTCCTCGAGGCCGCCATCCAGTTCGCACCGATAATGATGCTAAAGGCGATGCAAGCGGCGACCAGTGTTCTTCTCGAGATATCTTCCATGACATTCTCCATTTGTGGGTTATGAATCCCGAATATGGCACGCCGGCGCGGAGGAGGTAATTTCACTATTGGGACGGTTTAACCACTAATGGGCGTCCCCGGGGTTGTTCGCCGAACGCGAATTATTGCTAGACTCAGCTCCAGCAGGGCTCTCTGCCCGGAGAAAAAAAATAATGAAACAAATGATCAAACACATGGCCGCTATCGCGGCCGTCTTTCTCGCAATAGGCCAGTCCTTCGCACAGGATCCAATGCCGTCGGAAGAAGGCCTGAAGGACGCTTTCCCTGAACAGGTCAATTACTCGCCATACCCGGGCCGCAATTTCCCGACCCAGGTGTACTGGGGTGACACTCACCTCCACACGGGTATGTCGATGGATGCGGGCGCATTCGGCGCGCGGCTGACGCCGGCGGACGCCTATCGCTTCGCCAAGGGCGAGACGGTTGTATCGTCCACCGGGCAGCGCGCCAAGCTGTCGCGGCCGCTCGATTTCCTTGTCGTAGCCGACCACTCGGACAACATGGGGTTCTTTCCGCGCCTGCGCGCCGGTGAACCATCCATGCTCGCTGACCCGACCGGGCGTCGCTGGTACGACGACATCCAGAAAGGTGGGCAGGATGCAGTGGCTGTGGCCGTCGAAATCATTCAGGCGATAACGGGTAACAGTTTTCCGGAAGCGCTAGCTTCCCTGCCTGGAACCGAGGCCTATGCGGCCGCGTGGTCGGAGACCATCGAGGCCGCGGAAGATGCCTATGATCCGGGGAGCTTCACCGCATTTATCGGTTATGAGTGGACGTCTACGGACAAGGGTTTCAACCTGCACCGTGTTGTCGTGTATCGCGACGACGCGACGAAGGCCAGCATGATGGAGCCTTACACCACGCTCTCTCCATTTGGCAGCCCGGATCCTCGTGACCTGTGGAAGTGGATGGCGGAGTACGAAGACAAAACGGGTGGCCGCATGCTGGCGATCGCTCATAACGGCAACATGTCGAATGGCCACATGTTCCCGGAGTCGCGGACCTACTTTAATGCCCGCGTGAACAAAGAGTACGCGGAGACCCGCGCGCGTTGGGAGCCTCTCTACGAGGCGACACAGATCAAGGGTGACGGAGAGGCCCACCCGATCCTGTCGCCAACCGACGAGTTCGCGGACTACGAAACCTGGGACCAGGGCAACCTCGATCTCACGGACCTGAAAACCGATGATATGTTGCCCGGCGAGTATGCGCGTTCCGGTTTGCAGATCGGCCTGGAGCTCGGCAAGAAGCTCGGCGTCAATCCGTACAAGTTCGGCCTGGTCGGTGCTACCGACAGTCACACGGGTCTATCCACTGCTGAAGAGGAGAACTTCTTCGGCAAGCACTCAGGGGCGGAACCCAACGCCCAGCGCGTACACCATCCAATGGCTCGCGTCGAAACACCGGACGGAGTGCGCGAGTACACGGGCTGGTCGATGGTCGCCTCGGGCTACCAGGGCGTGTGGGCCACCCAGAACACGCGCGAGGCCCTGTTCGATGCCATGATGCGCAAGGAGACCTACGCCACCACCGGTCCGCGCATGCTCGTGCGTTTCTTCGGTGGGTGGGATTTCACCGATGCAGATGCAAGGAGTCGCTTGCCGGCCGACGCCGGCTACCTGAAAGGCGTGCCGATGGGCGGTGATCTGCCGGCAGGACCCGAGGGCAAAGCGCCGTCGTTCCTCGTAGCTGCTTTGCGTGACCCGTTCTCCGGAAATCTCGATCGTATCCAGATCGTCAAGGGCTGGCTTGATGACCGCGGCCGGCGGCAGGAGAAGGTCTACGACGTCGTCTGGTCGGGTGACAGGCAACCGGGTGCAGACGGTAAGCTTCCGGCTGTCGGTAACACGGTCGATGTCGCGAGCGCGACGTGGGCCAATACGATCGGCAGCCCGGAACTGCTCGCCGCGTGGACGGACCCGGACTTCGATCCGGATGTCCCGGCCGTGTACTACGCGAGAGTTATCGAGATTCCGACACCTCGCTGGACTGCTTACGAAGCGATGCGGTTTGGTATCGAGATGCCGGAAGAGATTCCGATGATGACGCAGGAGCGGGCGTACACGTCACCGATCTGGTA
>CAZKZE010000035.1:21762-27200 GCA_964557165.1 uncultured Woeseiaceae bacterium | reverse complement strand
TATTCGCAGCTCGATCGTGCGGACTCCGACGTTCGCATTCGTCTCCTGAGTACGGCCGTTCGCGTCGAGCACGACGGTTCCCCTCAGTCGTCGAGCGGCGTAGGGGTCACCTATGTGCGCGATGGAAAAGCGAACAGAGTCCGGGCGCGAAATTGCGTCCTTGCCTGCTACAACCAGATTATTCCGCACCTGTGTCCGGAGTTGCCCGATGCGCAGCAAGAGGCGCTCATGACGATGGTGAAGTCGCCTATTCTCTATTCCAATGTCGCCCTGCGTAACTGGCAGGCGTGGAAGAAACTGGGGGTCGGCGCACTATTAAATCCGGGGAGCTATCACGTGGTGGCCCATCTCGAGTACCCCGTAGATTTCGGTGGGCAGGACTATCCCCGCGACCCCGACGAACCAATTGTCGTTCACATGGTGCGGTTTCCTCATCGGTCGGGCGAAGGACTGACCCCGAGCGAACAAAAGCGCATTGGTCGCCTCGAGTTGTTCACTACTGAGTACGAGACCATCGAACGCAATATTCGCTACCAGCTGGCCGGCAGCCTGTCCGAGGGAGGATTCGATCCCGCCCAGGACATCGAGGCTATTACCGTTAACCGCTGGGCGCATGCGTACATCAACCGGGCAAATCCGCTCTATGACGAAATCTACGAGGATAGAGAGGACGAACGCTATCCCTTTGTCCAGGGCCGCAAGCCCTTCGGCCGCATCACCATCGCAAACTCCGATGCCGGGTCGAGCTCCTTGCTAGACGTCGCGATCGACCAGGCGTACCGCGCTGTGAACGAATTGGCATGAGTATCCATGACCGCTGTTGAGCTGCTGACGGCGTTTCGCGTTGAAGACGCGATTCGATACGCGCCGTTCTTTGAATACTCGGAGGAGAGCCGAATCGTTAGTATCGAGGTCCATGCTTTTGGGTCTGAGGACACAACGGTTCGATACTCCGCCAAGGAGGTGGAGAAGTACGAGGTCAATAACATCCTGCGCATTACGACCGCCGACGGTTTCGAGGGCGTCTCCGGAGTGGATACTTTCTACGATGATGGGTTTAGTGACGAGCATGCGGTGGAGTTGCAGGGTGTCGCCGCAACCCTTATCGCACTCGAGTCACTGGATCCGGTCGAAGTCGGGAAGATGCTTTGGCAATCGCAGCCTGGTTTGAGCGATGCGGCTCGCTCCGGCATCGATATCGCGCTCTGGGACCTCGCGGCGCGGCGGGCAGATTGTCCGTTGTACGAACTGCTGGGAGCGCAGCGCACGACGATAGAGCCCTACGCGAGTTTTCCTTTCTACGAATCGCTGCCCGAGTACGTGGACGCGGTGGAGAAGCACGCAAAGCTTGGTTACACGACCTTCAAGTTTCACGTCTGGGGCTCGATCGACGAAGACCTGCGGCTCGTGGAGTTGCTCAAGCGGACATTTGCCGACTCGCACTATCGATTCATGATCGACCTCGAGGAGAAGTACGACTTTGAGGACGCACTTCGCTTCGCCGGTCAGATGGATGAGGCGCTATTTGTCTGGCTGGAAGGGCCGGTCGAAGATGAGCATCTCGAGCAATACGCGGAGCTCAGAAGCAAGGTGGGGACACAGATCATCTCCGACGGATGCCGTTGCTATTCTCGCGAGTTCCTAAGACAAGGAATCGAGTGCGATTCCTGGGACGGAGGCAGATTCGACGCCACCAAGGTGGGTGGCGTCACGGAGGCCCTGGAACTCCTGTTGATTGCTAATGATGCGGGTCTGGCGATGGAGATCCAGAGTTGGGGGCACTCGCTGTCACAGGCGGTCAATCTTCACCTGGCGCTTGCCAATCCGTTGACCCGCTACTTTGAAGCACCGACCCCCCTTGAGGCCTTCGAGTTCGGGATGAAGAACGGAATCTCCCTGGATCGGGGCAGCGCAGTGGCGCCGGACGGGGCCGGTCTCGGAATCGAAGTGGATTGGGACCGACTCCCCGCGGCCGACTTTTATGTCTCTGCGGAGCAGGGCGCTCGACCGGCCAACCCGGTTACATCCTAGTTGCACTTGGCGGGCAGGTCGAACTCGGTACGAATATCGGCCAGCGATTGAAGTGCTTCACCGAGAAGTTGCTCGGCGTCGGCGTCGGTCTGGAGGTCTCGGTCACGAGAGACGATTTCGGGCAGCAACGCGCGGGCAGCATCCAGGTTCCCGCCATCGGCCTCCGTCAGCGCTTCGACCCAAAAACCGGCAAGCGCAAAGTCCCGGTTGCGCGACTGTTGCGCGACCTCAGCGTTTGCGATCGCGACCGTGTACTTGCAGTCGGCCAGAGCGCTAATGCCATTGAATGCGTCATCGCCAATTTCGTCGCGGAATTTTTGAATATCGGCCTGGCGTTGCGCCTGCCGCTGTTGTTCCGCTGCCCGGTCAGCCTCTGCACCCGACATGCCACCGACGACCGCCCCGGTGGTTCCGCCATAGACAGCGCCACGTGCTGCGGCTTCGCCGACGTTACCTCCGAATATCAGCGCCGTGACCATGCCGCCAGCGGCACCGGCCACTGCCCCGGTCGTGCCGCCTTTTGCGGCTCCCTTGGCGGCGTAGCTGTCGCTCGCGCAACCATTAGCGAGTGCCGCAAAACACGCCACCGCGACCACCGTTGCCAGACTTTTCTTAGTGAAGATTCTCATTGCGATTCCCTGTCATTCCGCATGGGGCAGCGCCCCTTTTCGACTGTTAGCTAGATTAGCACGCAAACGAATTGCCGGTTATTCTTGTCGTACATGAAGAAAAGTCTGTCATTACTGTTTGGCGCGTCCGCGCTTCTTCTTCTTAGCGTGTCTCTTGCAGGACCGCGCGAAGACCTGTTCCAGGACGAACGTATCTGCGTCAACGACGAGGCCTTCTGCTTTCGTGGGACGCTGTCCTATTACTCCAATCCGCGTGTCCTGCATTTGCGTGCGCGCGTTCAAAAAGCGCCCGGTCCGGGATTGTTGCGCATCAGGTTGTCAGGAACCAACCAACAAGGCGATCGCCGTCTTGCGCCGTTCGAGGTTCGGGTGCACGGGCGCTACAGCGAGATCATCAATCACAAGATGATCCCGGATCATCCGGACGTACAGGATTGGGTGGTCTACAACGTGGCGTTTATTGCCGACGCGGCTTCAGAACTCGACGCGGATTAAGGTCGCCGGCTCGACGTTACCGGCTGGCATGTCGAACATGAAATCGTTTTGGCGACGCATGCGTACCTCGGCCTGCGGGTTGTAGCCCCATCGAATGCGTGAATTCGGATTCTCGAGGTCGGGGTCGGCCTGGCGCCAGGCCAGTTCTTCCTGCTCGCGTTCCCGCAGGCGCGCTTCAGCGAAAATGCGCTGCCTCATGAGTTCCTCTCGCTCCATTTCAAGCTCAAATGGAGTTTGGCCCTGGGGCCCGGCAACGACCACAATTTCATCCATGATGGGGTCTCTGAACAGCTCCTCAGGGATTTCGGTCGGCACTTCTGCGTCGGTAGCGGCCGGTGTCCGGGAATCGTCGGATTCCGCGTTATCTTCCGTGTTGCTCACCTGAGCATTAGCGAACGCCGCCCATGACAAGGCAGCTGCGACGGTCACTCCGGTAATGACGCGGAAGTAGCGCACTAGCGTTTCACGTCCTGGATCCAGTCGCGCGATTCGAACCAGTACTCGCGCGTGGCATTGATCCATAGGTCGGCCGTGTGCGCCGTCACCCAGGCATTGAGGAAGTTGAGTAATTCCTGCTCGCCCTTCTGCACCGCCAGTGCCTCGGCCCAACCGACGATCGGGTCGCTCAATGGCAGGTCTATAACGTCGCTGTTATTCGTAACGAGGAATTGCACCGCGGGCATGCTGGAAATGTACACGTGCGCGCGTCCTTCCAGGATCTCCTTTTCCGCGTCATTCTTGTTGGCGTGCGAGTGAACTTCCGCCTTGTTGAATATTGAGCGGGCCACGCCCTCCGAAAACGTATCGGTGACCGTAGCAATCACGATATCCGGATCATTGAGTTGTTCCAGGGTCTCTATGTCCCTGGTCATCTCGGTATTGGTTGCCATCCCGGCACCCGACATTGCGACAGGCTGGGTAAAGCTAATGCGCATTGCGCGCTGTGGCGTAACTACGACGCCGCCCGAAATTATGTCGACATCACCAGCCTCCAGCGCCGGAATGATGTCCTTCCATTCGTACACCTTGAATTCTGCACTCACGCCCATGTCCTTGGCGATCCGGTTGCCAAGGTCGACGTCGTAACCAATATGTCCGCCACTTTCTGTCGGCATGGCCCAGGGGACAAATTCGGCGACGCCGATGCGCAAAGTGCCGCGCTTGAGGACGTCGTCCAGTGCATCCGCCTGTGCGAGCGGCCCAATGAAAACAGCCAGTAGTAGCAGGCAACGAAGTAAGACTTTTGTCACAACCATGTGAGAGGGTTCCGTAATTCAGTGAATGTGGTTAGTGCCTACTATACGAGCGTCGTCCGAAGACGTAAACGGCAACAGGGCTCCATAACCGGTTATCATTAACAGATCATGTCGTTCTTTCAGGAACTCAGGCGTCGCAATGTCATCCGCGTAGCGGCGGCGTATCTTGCGCTTGCCTGGCTCGTCGTACAGATTGTCGAGACCCTGTTCCCGATGTTCGGCGTCAGCGATGCCACGGCGAGGATCGTTGTCGTAGCTCTGGCGATCGGTTTCATCCCGGTACTCGTCCTGTCGTGGGCATTCGAGTGGACGCCTGAAGGCCTCAAACGTGACAGCGCCGTCGAATCCGGCTCCCCGACGGCACAGGCATCGGCTAAGCGCCTCGATCGGATCGTCATTGCCGCGCTGGCGGTCGCGCTGACTTACTTCGTTGTCGACGAACTGCTCATCGAGACACAGAGTGCATCGAGTTCTCACAGCGACCGATCGATCGCGGTGCTGCCGTTTGTGAACATGAGCTCCGATCCTGAACAGGACTATTTCGCGGACGGAATTTCTGAAGAGCTGCTCAACCTGCTGGCCCGCATACCCGAGTTGCGGGTTATTTCACGGACGTCAGCGTTTGCATTCAAAGGCAAGGACATCCACATCCCGGAAATCGCGCGGGCGTTGAATGTCACCCATGTACTCGAAGGCTCAGTGCGAAAATCGGGAAATAGTATCCGTATCACTGTGCAGCTTATCCAGACGGACTCGGATCGGCACTTGTGGTCAGAGACCTACGAACGCACGCTCGACGATATTTTTGCTATCCAGGATGATGTCGCGGAACACGTCGTCGACCAGTTGGAGATCCGGCTACTCGCGGACGTGCCCAGGACGAAACAGGTCGACCCACTTGCGTACGAAAAATATCTCCAGGCTCGCAGTATCGCCGGCCTTTCGAATCGGTCGCAATATTCGGCTGCGGCTAAGCTGTTGGAGGCAGCCCTGGCGATCGAACCGGACTATGTCGATGCGATGATCC
>CAZKZE010000035.1:14235-21662 GCA_964557165.1 uncultured Woeseiaceae bacterium | reverse complement strand
CGATGATCCGGTTCGGCAGGCTGCATTGACTCAAAAGGTGCTTGAGCTGGATCCGCAAAATGCGTCGCTGAAGGCCTTTGCCGCTGTAGGGCAAGATGACATGGGCATGGCTGTAGCGTTACTGAATGAGGCGGCGGAGACGGACCCGACAAACTACATGGTGCTGTTTAATGGTGCCCGCATTGCACAGAGAATCGGCCAGCTCGAGTTGGCGATTGAGATCTACGAGTACCTGGTTGCTCGCGACCCTTTGTTCTTCTGGGCGCATCTGAATCTCGCCGACTATTACACGCACGCGGACCAAATCGAAGATGGACTGCGCAGCTATGAGCGCGCGCTGGAACTCAACACGCAAGCAGGTAACGCACGCTGGAAACATGGCCTCGCGTTTCTTATCAATGGAGAACCAGAACGCGCCAGGGCCGAATTCGAGCTGGAACCTGAAGAGGAGGCCAGAACGCATGGCCTTGCGCTGGCGTACCACGACCTCGGTCGTTTCGACGAGTCGCAGGTACTGTTCGATGCCTTGGTCGAAGGATCGGCCGAGCCCTGGCCGTTCGGACTTGCGCGCGCCTATGCTTGGATCGGCGATGCAGACAACACGTTTCATTTTCTTGAAGAGAGCGTCGAGCGAAACCTCCCCCTTCTCGGCGGATTGGGACGCCACCCGTTGTTCTACAAGCTGCACGATGATCCGCGCTGGATGCCGTTCCTGGAGTCCATCGGACAGGCGCCCGAACAGCTTGAGCAATTGCGATTGAATTGTCGAATGCGACCTTCACCAACGTTGAAGGTTTTCTGCACGACGATCCGGATCTTTCGATCACAATCGATCGGGTGGATCTTGAGACCATCATGATGGGCCGGAAGAGCTTCGCGATGGCGATCGAGGACGGTACGGCCATGGCTGAAGGCGATGTTGATATCCTGGCCAAGATTGCCGGGACGCTGACAACCTTCCAGATCGGCTTCGAGATCCTGCCTGGCACGGCTGGTCCTGCCGGCAAGGTTGATCTCAATCCGTACGCCGTTGCCGATGATTCGATCCAGATGAGCGGTGAGTAATCTGGCGTAACATGGCTATAATTGATGACGGCCCCTCTTGGGGCCGTCTCTCTATCTATGAAAACTAACAGCCTCTTCATTCGCGTAGTTCTTTGCTGGATGCTTGTCATACTGCCGGCTGCCAATTCTGCTGCGCAGGACGATACTGAATTCGTACCACCAGACGATGGGTACGACTGGCTGCGGCTGGTCTCCGGCGAATGGCTGCGCGGCGAACTGATCGGCGCATTCGGCGACAAGGTCGAGTTTGACAGCGATGTTCTCGAAGAACTCGTTATCGATGCGGAGGACGTGGACCAGTTCTTCAGTAAGCGGATCTTCGGCGTGAGTGTTCGCGATCGCGACGACGTCGTCATCGGTCGCGTCGAGGTGGATGGAAAGACCATAACCGTGCGATCGGGGGAGGAGACCCTGGTGTATCCTCTTGAAGACGTTGCGGCGATCACCGCCTCCGCAACGCGTGAACGCGATCGCTGGTCGGGTGACCTCAGCCTGGGTTTCAATGCACGCTCGGGAAACACCGAGTTTATCGAATACAACATGTCGGCCGGCATTGAACGACGCACAGCGCGGTCGCGCACGACGATCGACTATCTTGGTAACTTCAACGAGACCGAAGAGGTCCAGGTTGCCAACAATCATCGCGTAAGTGCCTCGGTGGATCGCTTTACTGGTTCGCGTCTCTTCTGGCGACCTCTGATAGCCCAGTACTTCCGTGACCCGTTCCAGAATATCGAACACCAGGGGACGCTGGTAACGGGTTTGGGTTACGAGATGATAGATAGCTCGCGCACGGAGTGGGACTTCTTTGCAGCGGTAGGTTTCAACTACGTTGAGCGCGTTTCCGTCGAGGAGGGCCAGCCGACGAACAGTACTTCGCCCTCGCTGTCAGTGGGTACAGAATTTGAGACTGAGCTGACTTCGTGGATGGACTTCGAGTTCTCATTCAGCGCGTCTTTCCTGGACGAAGAATCGGGCACCTATCAGCATCACCTGGAATCGACTTTATCGAGCGACCTGAGCGGGAATTTCGATATCGATGTTTCGTTTGTCTGGGATCGCACGGAAGATCCGCCAGCGTTGGAAGATGCGACGATTCCGGAGCAGGATGATTTCCGGCTGCTGATCAGCCTTGCCTACGACTTCTAGTTAGCTTCCTCGAACCAGCCAAGCACCCGCGATTCAAGTACGTCGTAGAACGGGTTGTAGCGCATGCGCAGCAGCCATTCGCCCGAGATCCTGTTCATGTCGCGCTCGCCGCGCAGCGGAATATCGCCGAGATGCAGAGTAGCGTCGCCAGCCGGCGGCTCGCTGCCGTACAACGGGTTATCTGGTGCGAACGGCAACGCGACGTGCGACAGTGAGAACACATCGTTCGGCCAGGCGAGGCCGGGCAACTCATGGTCCATCGCGTCACCCGAATAGGCTTCCTTGCGACGTGCCACTACGTCGCGCGTCTGGTTGTCCCGATTTGTGATGACAGTCAACGCGAATGGCAAGGACTCGTCACCAAGCAGGCGATCCGTCAGCGGCGCCGGATTCTCGGTCAACAGACTCGCCTTCGCTGCATAGCGGTTGATATCGAACAATACGAGTTCGTGGCGCTTCGGCGTCAGCAATGACAACAGGTTGTCGACAATCGCCGCAGTTGTGACTGTTGCATCGACGGTCGACTTGAGCGCAAGAATTGGCGGTAGCGGTGGATCGTTGTCGCTGCGGGCCGCTATGCGCCTGTCGACCCCCCGGGTGAGCTGGTGGACGACATCGGCGGCGTTGGTTGCAAACGAATTGTACTTGTACGGGTCGAATTCCGGCATAACTGACAACCACGCCATTCCGCTGAGCCCCGGAACCGACGATGCGCCACGTTTGAAGCTGGCCAGCGAAGCCGCCGCGCTAACCCGGATGGCGGGCGAGACCAGGACCAGGCTGGCCGGCATCGGGGATGCAACGCCTTCCGCCGCATCCAGGGCAAAACCCAGCGCCAGCGAGGCGCCGGTGGAGTAGCCGATAATGTGCACGGGTTGTTCGCCGACAGCTTCCGACAGGTGCGCCATGGCAAGTCGCGTTGCCGCAATCAAGTCCTCGGGCTTCACATACTTGAGGCCCGATGGCGCTGTGCCGTGGCCCGGCGCGCGTAACCCAACGACCCAATAGCCTTGCTCGGCGAGCGTTTCACCAATGGTGTGCAGGCTGTAAGGTGAATCAGACATGCCGTGCAGCAGCAGGACGCCGCCCCGAGGATTCTTGCTGGAGAATTCGAAAGTCCTGTTCCAGTTGGTGTCGTATCCTTGTGGATCGGCCATGCTACCGGAGCTGTAACGCACCAGTCCGTATTCCGACCCTGTGGGGACTTGCGAATACACTTCATCCTGCAGTTCGGCGAAAACCCGCTCTTCGGTTGCCAGGTAGTCGGCAAATGACTGCACATCCTCATCGCCTGCAACGAATTCCTCATTGAGCCTTTCGGTATGCCATGGGCTGAGTTGTTGACCGCCGCAGCTTGATAGTGCGCCGAATGTTACCGTGAGTAATACGATAGAAGTTAGACGGTTCATACTCATTAGCGCCCCTGTGTGAGCACCCAGTACTCGGCTCCGTTCGCGGTCGTGACCTTGTACTGCAAGCGGCTGCGCGGTGTCTCATCATTGCTGATACGCAAGTAGAGATCGTCGAAGAACTCGGGCGTCTCGAGGCTGAAATTGTGGAAATTCCGGGTGCGATTGACCGGCGTTATATCCACGAGGGTCACTCGATCATTGCCCGGTGTCACCAATTCAAATGCCGCCGCCGCCTCATCCCACTGATCCGGGTTGGACGGATCGACGGTGCTTTCGCCGAGTCGCCTGCCGCGATTGATGACGCGGCTCATCAGCAGTGCGCGATCATTGGATGACACGTAGACCGTGACGTCTTCAGAAAGAGCGAGGATCTTATCCTTGAAGCGACTGCCGAACTCTGCGTGGCTGACGTCCGGGGCCGTGAGAATAACGTGCTCAACCTCGGTCTCTACATCGGCCATTGCCGCGTTCTTGTAGAGCTCGGCAAAGGCCGACACGACGACTTCGCCGCCCATACTGTTGGCAAGAATCCAGAAGTTATCCGGTTGAATCTCACTCTCGATCTTTTCGATCAACCTGGCAAGATCGATACCCGACTGACCGGCAATTCCCTGTGCTCGCAGGTAGCCTCGCGGTGACGAGCCCTGGTCGCCAGGCCAGTCGAAGACGAGCAACGGTGTGTCGATGTCGAGAACATGGGCCATGAATGCCGTCTTGCGCAGGGCAGAGGGAAAGCGCTCACGAAAACCGTTGATATTGAGCAGCAGAGACCGTTGTGGCGATGCTTCGACCTGGCTACGGATCTCAGCGATCATCGCGCCCTCGTCCAGCGTTTCGACGCGGTCGAGTTGGATCTCTTCGTTCCGAAACCAGTCCGTTGGGTCGATTAGCATGCCAAGGCCGAGAGAGGGTTCAATGCTGGTATCGAACAGTCCGAAACTCATGGACGTGCCGCGGGTATTGTGGAAGCGCTCATCGAGCGGGGCATCCTCTTCCGCGACTTCACGATTGGTTACGAAGAAGAAACGAAACGTACCGTCATCTTGTTCGGCCACCTGCATGCGCCTGAATTGCAGGGCCTCGGCGAGCACCAGTGCGGAGTGGGTGGAGTACTGGAAGAGCGCGCCAGCGAGCAGTGCGATTACCAGCACGATTCCACCGATTATCTTGTAACGTTTTTTGATGGCTTCGCCCCCAGGAAGATTGATCGGAAGGAACAATAACACCAGTCTCGTACAATTCGCATCACGCCAGATTGTCGTACATACTTTCCGGACAACAAATAATTAACACTCCAGAGGTGTAAAAATGAAGCGAACGGTCAGCTTATGGGCTGCCCTTATGGGTGTCTTTCTTCTTGCTGGGTGCACTGATTCACCATCCGGTGGTGAAAGTCAAACGGCATCAGAGTCCGCCGACGAGACGGGCATCGTCATGGTCGATGGCAAAAAGAAGAAACGCATCGAGGGCTTCGGCGGCATAATCTCCGAGCGCTACGACGACTCCGAGGAGTGGTGGCCGCCTTACGAGGAACCGAATAAGGACGCGCCTAACGTCATCATCTTCCTGCTCGACGATGTCGGGTTTGCGCAGGTTGGCAGCTTCGGCGGACTGATCGAAACGCCTAACATCGATGCACTCGCATCGAACGGCCTGCGTTTCAATAATTTTCATACGACGGCGCTTTGTTCGCCGTCACGGGCGTCCCTGATGGCAGGCCGTAATCCGCACTCGATTGGACTCGGTAGTCACGCACTGACCGCCATGGGCTTCCCGGGCTACAACGCGGTCATGCCGGAGTCGGCAAAATCGGTTGCGAACTACCTGGAAGAAGCCGGCTACGTGAACTACGCGCTCGGCAAGTGGGACCACACGCCGCTGTACGAGGTATCCCAGGTGGGTCCATTCGATCGCTGGCCGAGCGGGGAGGGCTTCCATCACGCCTACACGTTCATGGCGGCTGATGTGCACCAGTTCGTGCCCGTCATGTGGAATGACCATATGCCGGAGCCGTACCGCAAGTCTATCCACCTGGACCAGGACCTGGCGAATCGAGCTATCGAATGGATTACCGGGCACAAGTCCATCAAGCCAGACCTCCCGTTCATGATGTTGTGGGCGTCCGGTTCCATGCATTCGCCACATCATGCCCCCGATAGTCACATTGACAAATACAAGGGCAAGTTTGATATGGGCTGGGATGTTGCGCGTGAACAGATTCTCCAGCAGCAAATCGAGGCGGGCGTCGTTCCCGAAGGCACGCAACTGACCGAGCGCATCGATGAGATCCCAGCGTGGGATTCGCTGTCGGTAGAAGAGCAAAGCCTTTACGCACGGCAAATGGAAGTGTTCGCCGCCCAGATGGAGTGGGTGGACCTCCAGATTGGCCGGGTCGTCGATGAGCTCGAACGAATTGGGGAACTGGACAACACGCTGATCTTCGTCACAGCCGACAATGGCGCGTCGGGCGAAGGTGGTTTGGCCGGGACGTTCAACGAGACTTACGTCCTCAATGGCTTGCAAACACCGCTAGAGGCCAACTTCCGCGCGCAGGAAGACTGGGGCCGTGAGAATACGTATCCCCATTACCACGCGGGCTGGGCAATGGCCGGCAACACGCCATTCAGGTATTTCAAACAAAGCGAACACCGTGGCGGGCAGCACGACGCCCTGGTCGTGCACTGGCCAAATGGTATTCAGGCACAAGGCGAGGTGCGTAGCCAGTATCACCATATCAGCGACATTGCGCCGACCATCATGCAGGCGGCCGGCGTCACAGTGCCGGAGGAATACCACGGCGTTGAGCAACAGCCGATGGATGGCGTCTCGATGATCTATGCGTTCGACGATGCCGATGCGTCGAATCGAAAGGAGCGCCAGTATTTCGAGATGTTCGGCAACCGCGCGATCTGGGTAGACGGCTGGAAGGCTGTAACTCTGCACGCGAACCGCATGCCGTGGGACGTCAATGTCGTCCTGCCATTTGAAGATGACGAATGGGAGCTTTACCACGTCGCGGAGGACTTTTCCGAGAGCACTAACGTGGCCGCGGAGAACCCGGAGAAGCTCGCCGAGTTAATCGAGATATTCGACGAGGAGGCCTGGAAGTACAACGTCTACCCGCTCTACGACGACATGATCGCACGTCTCGGCGCCCAGCAGGATCGCCTCTTCGGCGACCAGACTGAATTCATTTACTACGCACCTGGTGCGGTCCGCATCGCCGAAAAGTCGTCCGCACCCGTCAAGAATCGTGCCCACACGATCGAGACGAAGCTTGAGCTGACCGGAGAAGAGGAGGGCGTGATCGTCGCGGTGGGCGGTATGACCGGCGGGTATACGATGTTCATCAAGGACAACAAGTTGTACTACGACTACAACTTCCTCGATGGTGTCCACTACGTACTGGAGTCACCACCACTGCCGTCAGGTCCGACGGACCTGAAGTTCAATTTTATCTTGACGCATCCGTTTGGTGGTACCGGCGAACTTTACATCAATGGCGAGAAGGTCGACGAAGTCGAGATGCCGCAAATGCACATCAGTACCTACTCGCTCGCCGAGACCTTTGATGTTGGGAGAGACACCGGGACGCAGGTGTCGGATATGTACGACGACCCGTTCCTGTATACCGGGTTGATCGACCGCGTGATTTTTAATGTTTCCGATGATGAGGTCGTACCGCCAAGGGACATGCCGACGCAGAATTATTAAGATGATCGATAAGCTCAAGAAGCTCCTCCGTGAACCGCTTGTCCATTTCCTCCTGGCGAGCGCAGGCATCTATGGGTTGTATTTGGG
>CAZKZE010000035.1:0-14135 GCA_964557165.1 uncultured Woeseiaceae bacterium | reverse complement strand
GCTGATATCGCCAGCTACGGCGACCGTCTGATGTCGCGGAACTACTACGTGGACCAAACAGAGCTGGATCTTCGCAAGTCTTTCGGGTCCGGGTTCGTGGAGCAGGTCGTCGAGCTCGAGCCAGGTCTCTGGCATGGTCCGATTCTCTCGGGTTACGGAACTCACCTCGTCTACGTCACCGAAGTGACGCGCGCGCCGGTGCCAGACTACACCGAGTTTGCGGAGCAGGTGAGGGAAAGCTGGACAGCCGAAAAAGTCGAGGAGCTCGGCGAGCAGTTCGTCGAGAATCTCGTCGCGAAGTACGAGATCACGATAAAAGAGCCTGAAGAGGTGCTGACAGTTCCAGCGTCTGGATCGCCATAGGCAACTTTGGGTCGATCAGAAAAACATCTGGTAACGTATGGCGCCCCCGCCGAAGCCCTTGGCACTGACTTCGTGGGCAACGGAAATGTAGATCTGCGCGTCGTCTGAGAACGCGTAGCGCCACCCGACCATGATCTTGTCCCGATACTTATCGATGTCGTAGTTATCCGTCGGATCGGGGGCCCGATAGGCGATATCCGGCTGACCAAAACCGTAGCCGAAGGTCGCGCTGCTATTCGGCCACAGGTATTCGTAGAAGGCGCCGCCAAGCACGTCCGACCGGTCGTAGGTATGCTCATTGAAGCCCACCGAGTCGGCTAACTGGTCAACGTAATGGGCGAGAAAGCGAAGGCGGTGTCGCTCGCGTAGTACCCGTGCATGCTCAACGGCGACTATCAACTGCGAGTTCTCGTAGTCGTAGTCGAATCCTGGCTGGCGGAATTCCTTGAGCTCATTGAACTCGTACCACTCGAGCCAGGCTGACCAGGCGGTGCCATCCTGTGTCGCTCGAGAAACGCGTAGCAACGCCGTGTTCCGCTGCTGGTCGTGGCGCGACAAGTCCAGGGACAGGGTTTCATCGGGGTATGCGCGCTCGAATCCGCTGCCTACCTCGCCTTGGCTGTACAAGTACCACTCATTCGGCAGTGCGAGCCTGACGAGCCATTGGAGAGAGACGGGATCCTGGTCCGAAATGCCGCCATTATCCGTTTTGGTTTGATAGTTCACGTCCTCGAACAACACACCCACGCGTACATATTGCTCCCGGTCATCCCGGTAAAGCGTGTACCCTGCCGCAATGTCCAGGAACTCCTTGCTGTATTCAGGATTGATAGTCAGGTAGATCGCGGAGGAATCGAAAACCGAGTACTCGAATCCGAGCATCAATCGTTCTTCGACATTGGGCCGCTGTCGCAGGCCGGTACGCCGGAAGCTCCCCATGAAGCGCCACTTGTCGTTCAGCGGCTGGTTGATATTGAGATCGATGTCCGTCAGCAGCTCTTTCGAGGTGACACTACCTGTCTTGATGCGAAACGCATTGTCGGCGAGTTGCCGGCGCTCCCAATCGTATTGCCACTGCAGATCATGGGAATAGTTGATCAGCGAGTGGAGGTACAGCATCTGGTCGAGATAGGGTGCCTCGTATTCCCACTTGTCAGACGGCACTTGTGCGAATGCGCTTCCACAAAGCAGCGCAAGCGCTAGTATGCTGACTCTGCTGTAACCCATGCCCAAGCCCCACGTCTCAGTGTCAGGAGAATGATACTCCGTTGGCGCACAGTCAATCCGTAGTCATACTCGTCCGGTCGCATGTGCCTCGCCGCCGATGCGATCGAGCCCTGCGGGTCTTCACTCGCCGGCAAACTCGCGCCAATCCGCCTCCTGCGGTTTAGGCGTAAGCAGGCTCACGACGATCAGCGTAGTCACCGAGATGATCACAGCCGGAATGGCGATGTAGTCCGTGTCCATCGGGAAGTCGAAGCCCAGGATTGTTACTCCGCTGTCGCGGAATACCGAGTTCAACACGGTGATTGTAATCACGGTCAGCATGCCGGCCGCAATCGACATGACGCCGGCGATCCGGGTCACGCGTTTCCAGAAGAACGCGGCCAATAACGCCGGTGCGAGCGAGGCGCCGATCATCGTGTACGACACAAGGGCCATTTCGAGGATCGTCTCGAACTGGCTCATCATCAGGTAGGCGAGGACGCCGATACCGATGATGCAGGCACGCTGTATCCATACGACCTGTGACGAAGTTGCATTCTTGAAAAAGAACGCCTGGAAGATATCGCGTGTGACATTTGTCGATGTAACCATCAGGAATGTATTACCCGTGGAAATCACGATTGCGGCACCGGCGGCCAACAGTAACGACCCGATTATCGTGGGTAACTGCTCGAAGCCGATGCGCAGGATGATTTCCTCGGCCATGGCCCGGTCGATGCTGCCATCCGCGAGGAAGAAGCGTGGGTCATCGGCGTAGATAGCGAAACCGACAAGAGCGATGAGCATCATCAGGGTTTCGACCAGCACGACGCCGATGAACATGCCCATGACGGCACGTTTGGCATTACGCGCGTTGTCGGCGGACGAGAATTTCTGGTACATGCTCGACTCGCTCATCAGGAGCAGGAAGGTCGGCAGCGCGATGCCAACAACCCAGACGAGATCGTGTCCGCCCATCGCTGATAGATGGCTTGGCTGGTGTGTCTGAATGGTTGTAATAACGGCGTCAACACCCCCGTGTCCCATGATGGCAAAGGGCAGGGTGACGATCATTGCGAGCAGCATGATGCTGCCATTAAAAATGTCGATCGAAACGATCGAAACCATGCCCGCGAGAACGGTGAAACCGATGATCAACGCGGCAGCGATGATCATGCCCGTCTCAGGTGTGATTGACCCTTCCGAGAGAATCGCGATAAAGCGACCACCGCCTTTGAACTGGTACCCGGCGATCACCATGTAAGCAATGATGATTGTGATCGTGCCCAGGACTTTCGCGACTTGCGAGTAGCGCTTCTCCAGAAGATCGGTGAGCGTATATTGCGCGATCTTTCGTACGCGAGCGGCAATCGTGTAAACGACGAGAATGCCGGCCCATGCGCCAGCCGAAAACCAGAGCTCGGAGATGCCGGTCCTGAAGGTAAGGCCGGCAGTCCCGAACAAACTACCGGAACCAATCCACGTGCAAACCAGGGTCGCTACGAGCATGTACACAGGCACGCCGCGACCGGCGACCATAAAGTCTTCATCGGTCTTGACGGTGCGACTCTTGTAGACGCTGATGCCGAGCAGCATCAATACGTACAGGGTTACAACGGCGATATAGATCATGGCGTTTCTCTTTCTTGATTCTTATTGGAGTAATCGCGAGACCGAAACTACCACAGTTGATAGACGACGCCGAGAATCCGGCCAGTGGCCGGCACTATGTTGATCGAGATCGGCTTAATCGGCTGAGTACTGCTCGGCGAGCGCCCGGAGGCGTTGCATTCGATCGGCAGACGCGCGGCGCGTTTCATCAAGGTCGATTTCCTCATCTCTGAAGCGGCGCTGTCGCTGGAAATACTCGGCCGGATCGGTGCCGTCGGGCTCGATGTTGATCCGATAGGTGGAGCCGTCGAACACTTCGTAGAGCGGGAACAGGCCGCTCGCCACGGCAAGCCGAATAAGGTGTATGGAATCCTCCGCCTCGGACTTCCAGCCTGTGGGGCAGGGTGAATGTAGCAGCAGGAAACGGGTGCCCTTGAGCGCGAACGCGGTTGCCATCTTCTTGGCAAAGTCCTGCGGATGCGCGATGGACAGTGTTGCCGCGTACGGAACGCGGTGGGCGGCCATAATCGACATGATGTCTTTCTTGCCTTCGGTCTTCCCACCCGGCGTCGTCGATGTGCGGGCGCCGAAAGGCGTGGCCGACGAGCGCTGCCCGCCGGTATTGCCGTAGATCTCATTGTCGTAGCAGATGTAAATGATGTTCTCGTTGCGCTCTGCCGCCGCCGACAGCGTCCCCAGGCCGATGTCGTAGGTTCCGCCGTCACCGGCCCAGCAAATGACCTGTCCGGGCTCCTCATTGAGATCACGAATCGATGCGACGCCCGAGGCAACCGCGGGCGAGGATGCAAACGTCGTCGCGATCGTCGGCACCCCGTAGCTCGTCGTCGGAAAGGCCCCAGCCGTAACAATCCCGCAGCACGCCGGGATCACGAGTGAGCAGGTCTCGCCAGCCTCGGCGAGGGCTCGATCCAGCATAGTCAGGCCAACGCTCATGCCGCAGCCGCCGCAATTGGTGTTGCCAGGCCGGAGCAGGCAGGTATCGCGTTTTGGAGTTGTCGGCATGGTAGCGCTCATTGCAGTGTCTCCTCGCCAGTCTCGATACCCATCCATACGGGTTCACCGGCCGCGGAGCGTGCAGTGATGTCGGCCAGTATTTCGTCGATAACAGCCGGCGTGACGTCGCCACCGCATAATCCGGTAAGGTAGTTCTGGATAAGAAGGTCATCACGATGCCCCTGGAAAGCGGCTCGCGTGTCCTGCCAGAAAACGCCACCCGAACCGGCCGCATAGTTGCGATCGAGGACTGCCAGTTTTCTTGCCGACCGGCAGGTTTCTCGCAGCGCAGCCTCGGGATACGGTCGGTACATTTTTACCTTCACAAGTCCGACCTTCTCACCAGCCGCGCGCCGGCGCCGCACGACATCCCGGCATGTCGTGGCCATTGTGCCGCTGGCTACGATTACGGTCTCCGCATCGTCGGTAGCAAACGCCTCAATAACGTCCCCCGGATCCCGGCCAAATACCTCTGTGAAGCTTTTCCTGCATTCCTGGTAGACCTCGGGCACGCGTTTCATCGCCTCATCGATCTCCAGCCGCATGGACAGATCCTCGTGGGGCCAGGTCAGGCCCCCGAGTGTTCTCGCCTCATCCGGATGCATGCGATGCGGCAGGTCGAGGTCCGGAAGGAAACGGTCTACCTGGTCCTGCTCGGGAATATCGGTTTCCGCTTGCGTGTGCGAGACGATGAATGCGTCCATGCAAGTCATTACCGGCAACAGGACGCGGCGGTCCTCTGCAAGTTTGAAGGCGAGCAGGGTGGTATCGAGAATGTCCTGGTTGGTCTCACAGTAGAACTGCAGCCAGGCGAAGTCCCTGAGCATCAGCGTGTCGCCCTGGTCGGCCCAGATATTCCACGGCGGGCCCAATGTACGGTTGACCGCGACCATTACGATTGGCAGCCGATAGTAGCCGGCTACCATGATGTTCTCGGCCATGTAGGCCAGGCCATTTGCCGAACTTGCCGTGAACGCCCGGGCGCCATTGGCTGAAGCGCCTATCGATACGGCCATCGCGCTGTGCTCGCTTTCTACCGGCACGACACGCCCTTTGCTGAACGGGAAACCCGCGACAAACTCCACGATCTCAGTTTGCGGCGTAATCGGGTAGATTCCGCACGCGACGCCCCGGGCCGTTCGATTTGCCTCGCCCGCAGAGCTCAAGGCATAGCCGGCGGCGTGGTTTCCAGTAATGACCTGTACAGGCATTGTTCGTCTCCGTCCCCTGCTAAAGGTGACTCATGAAGATGACGTTGCGTGGGCATTCAGCGACGCACACGCCGCAGCCCTTGCAATATGAGTAGTCGAATTCGAGGCGGTGGCCCACGCGCTTCAACACGCCTTCCGGACAGTAGGTGGTGCAAAAATCGCATTCGTTACATACACCGCAGGACAGGCAGCGAGTGGCCTCGGCCGTGTCCTCGAGCCCCATATGCACCTCGTCGAACGTCGAGGTACGTTCGGTGGCTTCAAGCGACTCGCCCTCGGATACTGGCTGCCGTTCGAAGAGATGCAGCTTCATTGCATCGGCCCGAATAACTTCATCACGCATGGCGTCAACATCGCGTTGCACCTCGGCGTGCTTGGTAATTTCTACATGTTCGCCGCTCAGCACATTGTGGATGTGCACCGCTGACCGCCGGCCGCTGCCAATCGCACCGGCGACAGTCCCGTCACCTGTCGCGAGATCGCCGATAGCGAAGACCGGTGTCTCGAGCAGGCCCAGGAGTCGGGTGTCTTCCCTGACTTCTGTCCCCTCTGGAAATACTGATACATCCGGTGACTGGCCAAGCGCGAGAATGACACGGTGGCAGGCCAGTTCGAAATCGGAGTCCGGGATTTCCACCGGACTCCGGCGTCCGGACTCGTCGGGTTCGCCCAGTTCCATGCGCCGGCAACCGAGTCGATAATGCCGCCACATCCCGTTGCCACGATCTTCGTGCAGCGCGATGGGCTGGGTCAGGAAGTCTATAGCCACGCCTTCCTCAATGGCTTCGTCAATCTCTTCGGCAATGGCAGGCATTTCCCGCCGCGTTCGTCGATACACGACGCGCACGCTTTCGGCCCCCAGGCGCAGGGCAGAGCGGGCGGCATCCATAGCCGTGTTACCGCCACCGATGACTACGACGTCCTCACCATCAACGCGGACATCTTCGCGATGCACATGGTCGAGAAAGTCGATGCCCTGGACCACGGCCTCGGTGCCGTCCAGTCCGAGCTGCAGATCACGTAGTTCCTGAAGGCCGGTGGCTACCAGCACCGCATCATGGTCGCCGGCCAGGTCGAGCAATGTCTGCCGGTCGATCCGATGGTCGGTTTCGACGTCAACCCCAAGCGCGAGAATACGATCTATCTCGTGCGCAACAGTTTCTTCGGGCAACCGGAACTCGGGAATGCCGGTTCGCAAGAGGCCGCCGATCTCGGGTCCCGATTCGAAGATCTTGACGCGATAGCCGAAGCGCGCGAGGTGATAGGCGGCCGTCAGTCCGGCCGGTCCCGATCCGACGATTGCTACCCGCTGATCAAGCTCCGCATCGGGATGCAAGGTCACTTGGCCATGATCACCGGCATAGCGCTCCATCTGGCGCACATTGACCGCGCCATCGATTTCGATGCGGTTGCAGGACTCCATGCACGGTGCAGGGCAGGCGCGTCCGCAGATAGACGGGAAAGGTGTGCTGCGGAGCAGGATCTCCAGCGCCCTGTCGGTTTCCTCGTGGGCCAGGGCATTGAGAAATCCCTGCACGTCGTTGCCTGCCGGGCAAATATGATTGCAGGGAGGGATCATTTGCTGGCGGTGCGGCTGTTCACTCGCCCATTGGCCGGTCTTAATCACCGGGGGCGCAGCACCGGCCCCTTTCAGGAGGCTCGGGCCACGGCCTGTGTCGGGCGGTGCAACGTGTTCCGCAGCTGTTGGAGCTTCACGCGGGGAATCCAGTCGCTCTACTTCCTCATAGGCCCGTGTGGCAGCGACGAGGTTTCCGCCCTTGAAGCCAAGGTGCTCCAGGGCGGCAAGAATTTCGTCAAGCGGGAAGCCAAGCATCTTGCCCACGGCTCCGGCGAGCGCGGTATTGACGATGGGTACGCTCCTCGTGCCGAGGTCGTTGTCGCGGGCAATGGTGGTCGCATCCACGGTTGCGATGCGATTGGTGGGGAACTGCTCAACAAAGTCGTCCGGCCCTTGCGGTGCATTGATCAGGATCCAGCCGCCAGCCTTTAGCCCGGCCACGATCGGCGGCCCGACCAACGTCGGGTCCAACACGATGATGTGATCCGGCTCGTAGATCAGGTTGCGATTGGTGATGGTCTCTTCGGCGTAACGGCAAAATGCCTGGATCGGCGCGCCAGAGCGTTCAGCAGCGTACAGCCCGAAAGCCTGCACCGACAGGCCTTGCAGAAAACGGGATGTAGCGATCAGCTTGGCGAGGGTCACACCACCCTGGCCGCCGCGACCATGAATTCGGATTTCGATCATTGCATCACCCCACGGGCGATCTCGTGCCCGCAGCTACCTAAACGCATCCTTGTATAAGGAGTGACTGAGCATTGCTAAATATACCCCGGTCAGGGAGGCACTCGAATAAGTAGATTCCGACCAAATGTAGCGCTGGCGCTACCTCAGCCCCCGGCCACGAATCCCTGGAAGGGGGAAAGAACCACGAAGCAGTTCTGATCTATGGGATGCATGGGCACGGCCAGCGCGACCGCAAGGTCTTTATTCAGAGCGCAAGTTCTACAAACTCATAGCAGCCAGTCAATCGGCAGGAGACGCATGAACCAGACTGCGAGTTTGGTACCGTTGCCGACATTTGGTTCTTTGTCGTAGGTGACGGGCTTGCCGTCTTCGATGCTGTGCCAGCGTAAGCTCTCTTTGCCGTTTTCCGCAGTAACGAGATCTACCTTGAAAGCCACCTGCTCGATGTTTCCGGCAAATCTTTCCGCAACTCGTCCGGCAATATCGGGCTGCTCGAATACAATGCCAATCTCGGTGTTCAGGTACAGTGAGCGCTGGTCATAGTTAAACGAGCCAACAAACATCTTCTTCTTATCAAAGACCATCGTCTTCGCATGCAGGCTTGATTTTTCCAGGCCAGGAAGCCAGGTAAAGGCGCGTCGTTCATCTGTCCGTAGATGTTCGTCCAGTTCATAGAGTTCGACGCCGCAGCGCAGCAATTTCTTCCGGTGCCTGGTGTATCCGGCATGCACCGCCGCAACGTCATTTGATGCGAGTGAGTTTGTAAGAATTCTGACTGTTACACCTCTCTGAGAAAGCTGGCAAAACCTATCAACGTCGTCTTTCCCGGGAACGAAATACGGAGAGATCATAATGACCTCCTCCATAGCGTCGGTGATGTGAGGTGTTAGTTGAGAGATCAGCAGGTCGTCCTTCCAGCCTTCATAAGACTGGTCTCTCTTTCGCCAGGAATCATGGATAATCGTGCCGGAGCCCCACTCAAACCTGGCGGTGCCATCGCGCAGGCTCTTGGCGAATGAACCGTCCTTGACCGCATCGGTATAGGTCTTGGTGGTGGTCTCGGCATAGAACTCCGGCGCGCCCTCCGTGAGTCTCGCTAAGTCGGTTCCTGTGCCGGGCTTCAAGAGGGTAGCAACCGGATAGGCGTAGTCGCCGTTCCAGTAGTCGTTGAACTCACTGGACACCTGCGGAACGACAGGCCCCACGGCGAGGACGTCATTGTCGGCGAACGCCAACTTGGGATCCGCGTCAAAATATTCGCTGCCAATGTTGCGACCGCCGATGATCGTGGCCTGGTTGTCGGCCGTGAATGTCTTCGTGTGCATGCGAGCGTTGACATCTTTGAATCGTGTCAGGAACTGGAGGTACTTCGGCTGTGTACGGGAATACGGCGCGAACAGCCGAACCTCAATATTCGGGTGCGCGTCCATGGCCAGCCAGGTGTCCTGACCATCGCTGCCATACATGTCATCCACAAGTATGCGTACCCGCACGCCCCGATCTGCGGCCTTGATTAGCTCATGGACCAGGAGACGCCCCGCCGTGTCCTGGTGCCACATGTAGTACTGGGTATCGATGCTCTGCTCGGCGATTCTCGCGAGGACCACCCTGGCGGCGAACGCGTCGCGGCCGTGGGACAATTCGATGATCCCATTCTCGTTGTTGCTATTGTTGTCGCTTGTTCGCCCGTCGAACAAACGGCCCAGGCGGGTATCGTTTGTATCGGTAATTGTCTCGGATCGGGTTCTACTATTGTTATCGGGCAGGCCTGTGAGATACGAGAGAATAGACACGATAGCGACTCCGGTAATTAGAATTAGAGCTGCCTTCCTAAACGTCCGGCCGCGGAGTTTGTTGGGCATAGGTAGTATCCATTATTTGGGGGCAAGGTAGCAGAGACTAATGTGCACTTTGGGCCGCAGGTTATCAACATGGATTATCACGACTACTACAAAACCATGGGCGTGGAACGGGACGCGACTCAGGACGAGATCAAGCGCGCGTACCGCAAGTTGGCACGGAAATACCACCCTGATGTCACTGACGACCCCAAAGGCGAGAAGCGTTTCAAGGAAGTGGGTGAGGCTTACGCTGTACTGAAAGACCCTGAGAAACGTGCGGCCTACGACCAGTTGGGTGCCAACTGGCAGGCCGGGCAGGATTTCCAGCCACCGCCGGGCTGGGATGAGGGCTTTGAGTTCTCAGGCGCCGGTGCCGGCGGGGGCTTCGGCGGTGCGGCCGGTTTTGGCGACGGCGCATACAGTGATTTCTTTGAATCCTTATTCGGTAAGGCCCAGGCAGGGCCGGGTTTTGGGCGCGGCGCCGAGGGCTTCGGTCAAAGCCGCGATACGCATGCACGCATTACCATCGACTTAAGTGACACCTATAACGGCGCGACACGGGCCATTTCGCTGAGCGATCCTGAAGTCACGGCGGACGGGCATGTCACCACCCGGAGCCGAACACTCAATGTGAAGATCCCCAAGGGAATCAAGAGTGGGCAGACCATCCGGCTTGCGGGACAAGGCGTGTCCAGTGGCGGGCAGTCCGGGGATCTACATCTCGAGATCGATATACGGCAGGACAATCGATTCAGGGTCGACGGTTGCGATGTCTACATGGACTTGCCTGTAGCCCCGTGGGAGGCGGCGCTTGGTGCCCGGGTCACCGTGCCCGTGCCGTCCGGCAATATCGATCTCAAGATTCCCGCAAATTCGAACCAGGGACGCAAGCTGCGACTGAAAGGGAAGGGTATCCCGAGTAAACAGCCGGGCGATTTCTACGTCGTCCTCGATGTTGTCCTGCCGCCGGCAGACAGCGAGGCAGCGAAGGCGCTGTATGAAAAGATGTCGAAAGAAATGGCTTTCGACCCCAGAGCGTCAGTGAGATGAGGCTATGACTGCAAGAACACAGGAAACGCTGACGGGTAAGCTGTATGACGAGGACAACGAGATTACCGTCGTAGAACTCTGTCGTATTTGTTGCGTCGACGAAGAACTTGTCGGGGAATTGGTTGCCGAGGGTATTCTCGAGCCTGTCGGCAACGTCTCGGAACCAACGGTGCTGCCATACAGCAGCGTTCGGCGAACTCGTACAGTCGTCCGCATGCAACGAGATCTCGGCGTCAATCTGGCCGGAGCTGCATTGGCGCTCGAGCTAATTGATCGCATTCACGTGCTGCAGACGCGTATGCGCAGGTGACACGCCGCCCTCAATCAAAGAGGGCGGCGTTCAATTCCCAATCAGTCTTTGGCCTCAGTCTTATCGTCTGCGGCATCATCGTCAGCGAATTCGCCGCCCGTAGCGGTGCCAAAGTGACTCGCGAGCTCATTGGCCCATTTCTTCAGGATGCGGTCGGCTGCCTGAATATTGGTCGTACGATTCGCATAGGTCATCGTCGGCGCCACTCGACCAGCGGACTGAGCGTCCATAACCTCGGCCAGCATTGCATTGCTCACGCCGTCGTAAAGTTCCAGGTACAGCGTCATTTGCCCTGCATCGGCCGTGTAGGTGCGCGCCATCGATGCCGACTGAATATCCGGCGCGTTAACGACGAGGTTGAGAATCGCAGGGCGCAGGACTATTACACCAGGACCAAGTTCGGTCACGACATCGAGGCCGTTATCGATCATCGTCTGCGTGAATACTTTCTTGAATTCGGCTGAAAGGTCGTCCTTCATCCGTTGTACGTCCTTGTCCTGGACCTTTCTGCTCAGCTCGCGCTCATCGCGGTTGTAGTTACGTTGCCAGTTCTTGGCAAAGGCGACCGCACAGTCGACGATATATACCTTGTTGTAAATGCCAAAATCGACATCGTCGGCCAGGTAGACAAGAGTGGTTTTTGTGCTTTCGGCGAGTTTGAGACCTTCGGGGGTTGTCTGCGGCGGCGCTTCCTTCTTGGAAGCCAGTGCCGGGCCGCTTGCCACAATCGTCGCGGCCAGTATCACCATCAGGCTGCGATGAAGTGATGGAATTCTTTTGTGCTTACCGATCATTGGAGTTCTCCTTTGGAGCTATTTGGCAGGCGTTTTTGTATAGTCTTGAACGATATTTAGAGTCGGCAGGATGACACGAGCAGAAACTCCGTATATCCGGATGCAGGACACCATAATGATCTCGATGCGTCAATTCGTTACAGCCGCAATTTTTTTACTGCTGGTCAATTTCGCGTACGGCCAGGTCAGCGCTACACCGGACCCGCTTTTTCAGAGCAATACGCCAATTCGCGTGGTCATGTCCGGGCCGTTCACAACGCTCATCGAGGAGCGGTCGAAAGAGGACTACCTGCCTGGCGTTATCAGCTACACGGATAACGACGGCGCATCGGTGCCCCTGGACGTCGAGATCCGAACGCGCGGTCATAATCGTCACCAGAACTGTGACTATCCGCCGGTGCTTTTGAATTTCAAGAAGAAACAGACCAAAGGAACCATTTTCGAAGGTCAGAACAAGCTGAAACTCGTCATTCCCTGCAAGTATTCCTCGCAATACGAGCAGATCGTTCTCCGGGAATATCTCGCGTACCGGATACTGAATATCCTCACAGACATGAGTTTTCGTGTGCGATTGCTGCAGGTTAGCTTTGAAAACACCCAGAAGAACAAAGAGCCAGTCGTTCGGTACGCGTTCCTGATCGAGCACAAGAAGCGTCTTGGTGAACGCTACGGGATGAAGGAATGGAAGGTCGAACGAGCCTCGATCAAGGATATTGTCCCGGACCGGCTCAATCTCACGTCGGTATTCGCGTACCTGATCGGCAACACCGACTTTTCCCCGATTGCCGGACCACCGGGCGACAAGTGTTGTCACAACTACGTCTTGCTTGGAAAGGAAGACGACGACCCGATATTTGCCATACCTTATGATTTCGACCAGTCGGGCCTGGTCAATGCCCCTTATGCAGTTCCAGCTCCCGAGTTCAGATCAATAACAAGTGTCCGGCAGCGCTTGTACCGGGGACGGTGCGTCAACAATCAATACCTGGAAGGCTCGCTGCAACGATTAAATGACCGGCGCCGGCAGATTTACGTCTTGATCAATGACCAGGAAGGGCTGACCGATTACACGCGAAAATCCTTGATCGATTACGTCGATGGCTTCTACAAGATCATCAATAAGCCCAAGGCCGTCCAGCGCAATCTTGTGAAAAAGTGTGTCTGATGCAATGCCCCTAAGGGCATTGCACCTGCGCTCGGGATTGCCGTATAATCCCGCCCGCGCACCAGTGGGGCAGCAGTTAGGACCCATCGCTACCAGGACCCTGGTAGATAAAGGCCCCGCTCAGGGGTTTTTTGTTGTCTGAGGACAACGACAGAGCGCAGAGTAAGAATGGGCCATTGGCCCATTTTTTGTTTTTGAAACATATGGTTAGAAGATGACGGGCGACGAATTGCTCAAACTGCTCGAGCCGGCGGTCGAAAGACTGGGCTACGAACTGGCGGACCTTGAGGTTCGACTCGGGGGTAAAGGCGGTCTGATTCGGGTCTTCATCGACAAGCCGGAAGGAATCGACCTCGACGATTGCGAAAAGGTCAGCCTGGCGGTCAGTGCGCTCCTCGATGTCGAGGACCCTGTGCCAGGTAACTACAGCCTCGAGGTGTCGTCGCCGGGGTTGGACAGGAAGTTAACGAAAGTTGAGCATTTTCAACGGTTTGCAGGAGAAACCGTGAAAGTGCAGATGCGTTTCCCGATTGAGGGACGCCGGCGTTTCCGCGGCACATTGGTGTCGACGGATGACGAGAATATTGTGGTCGAGGTGGATGGGGAGTCGCATAGCTTGCCGCTAAAGACGATCGATACCGCCCGGCTGGTGCCCGTTGTGGAGTGATCCCTCGGGGATAGTGGAGTTTTGACGAAATGAGCAAAGAAATCTTGATGGTTGTCGACGCAGTCTCTAACGAGAAGGGCGTCGAGAAAGACATCATATTCGAGGCAATTGAGGCCGCACTGGCATCTGCGACCCGCAGGAAGCACGGTGAGGACATCGACGTTCGAGTCGCGATTGATCGCGAGACGGGCGACTATGACACGTGGCGCCGCTGGCTGGTGTTCGAGGATGAGTCGACGGAGCTCGAGGTTCCCGATCGTGAGCTGCGTATGATCGATGCGGTCGACGTTGATGAGAACGCGGAGCCTGGCGGCTACGTGGAAGTACCCATGGAGTCGGTCGAGTTTGGCCGAATCGCTGCCCAGACGGCCAAGCAGGTCATCGTACAGAAGGTCCGTGAAGCCGAGCGCGAGCAGGTTGTCGAAGAGTACCAGGAACGCGAAGGCGAAATGCTCTCCGGCCTGGTCAAGCGGGTCGATCGCAACGGTGTGTACATTGATCTGGGCGGCAACGCCGAAGGCTTCGTGCCGCGCGACCAGATGGTGCCGCGCGAGCCGGTTCGTCCTCAGGATCGAATCAAAGCACTGCTGACCGAGGTTCGCTCCGAGCCGCGCGGTCCGCAGCTGTTCATGACGCG
>CAZKZE010000034.1:0-27674 GCA_964557165.1 uncultured Woeseiaceae bacterium | reverse complement strand
CAGCATGGAAGAAATCGCCGTTGGGAACCAGGCAAAGACGTTGATCCCACACGCTGTAGCGGGGCACGAAGTGTTTGTGGAAGTCGACGCCCTCCCCAAGTTCCTTGCGCGCCATCTTCAGGAGTTTGTTCCGCATGAACGTCGGTGCCGCCTGGGACTGCCAGTAGATCCAGCGCTGGTATTGAATGTTCTTCCACCGGGTGATCGCATACGCGGTCTTCTCCGGCAGCATCCATCGCAGCAGCTTCGCCTTCCAGTCGGTATCCGGCGCCGAGCCCATGTAGGTCGGCGAGCGCTGCAACATCACGACATGCGCGGCCTCTTTGGCCACCTCCGGAACCAGCGTTACCGCGGTCGCACCCGAGCCGATGACGACCACTTGCTTGCCGCTGTAGTCGAGGTCCTCGGGCCAGTGTTGCGGATGCACGATCTCACCCTCAAAGCGGTCGTAACCATTGAACTCGGGCAGGTAACCCTGCTCGTAGTTGTAGTAGCCCGCGCACATGAGAAGAAAGCCGCAACGAATCGCGACGGTTTCGTCAGTTCCCGGTTTACTGACCTCAATCGTCCACGCGGCATCGTCACTCGACCAGCTCGCCGACGTCACGGCGTGCTGGTAGCGAATGTTCCGGTCAATATCGTTCTCGGACGCGGTTTCCCGGATGTACCTGAGGATCGACGGACCGTCGGCAATGGCTTTGCCTTCCGTCCACGGTTTGAAGTTGTAGCCGAGCGTGTACATGTCGCTATCCGAGCGAATCCCCGGGTAGCGAAAGAGATCCCAGGTGCCGCCCATCGCTTCCCGTTCTTCGAGGATCAGGTAACTCCTGTCCGGACACTTGTCCTGCAGGTGCCAGGCAGAGCCGATGCCGGACAACCCGGCACCGACAATGACGACATCGAAGTACTCTGCGCTCATGATTCAAAGCATCCCATAATCGCGCGCTGGTCGCGACGCGATACAGTAAGATTGCACACGCATTGCCATGACCGACTTAGCGAACAAGACAATCCTGATCACCGGTGCCGGCGGCGGCTTCGGCCGGCAAATGGTGCTCCAGTTTCATGCCGCGGGCGCGAAGCTGATTCTCACGGACATCAATGAGCAGTTACTGCGCGACGCTATTGATGATGCCGGTGACGACCTCGTCACTTCGGTTGTCGCGGATCTCTCCACGGAGGAGGGCTGCGATGCGCTGGTCGAAACATGCATGCCTCTCGGCGTGGTGCCGGATATTCTCGTGAACAATGCAGGCCTGGCTGTCGCCGGGCGGCTGGACCATGTTCCGCCAGAACGCTGGGAGATGTTGATGCAGCTCAACCTGCTGGCGCCAATGCGGCTCACCAACCGGTTTCTTCCCGGGATGATCGAGCGCGGTAGCGGTCACATCGTGAATATATCGTCCATCGCCGGCTGGGTCGGCGCGGAAGGCTTGTCCGCATACTGCGCCACGAAGTTCGGCCTGCGCGGCTTTGGCATGTCGCTGGCTGCTGACCTGGACGGCACTGGCGTCGAGGTGACTAATGTCTATCCGTGCTTCAGCCGGACGCCGATCCTCGACTCACCGCAATACGGCTTCGATGAACAACGCTCAGCACCCGAGTTCCTGATCTCGGACCCTGCCAGGGTCGTTGCGCGGATTGTTGCTGGCGTTCGGCACAATCGGCTCAACGTATTCCCCGACAACTACGCTCGCCTCATTCACTTTCTGTCGCGCTTTGCACCGTGGCTCCTGCGCATACTCGACCGGCGCATCCAGTCTCAGTCAGCGAGTAACAGCCTGGGACACTAATACCGGACCGCTGCCGGCGAAGAACGGCGCCACATATGTTCCAGTGCGGTAAAACTAGGCGTTTTTTTTGAACTCTGTCGCAGTTTAGCGCTTTGCTTATGACGTGAGGCTATGGATAGGCACATAATACTTGCCGAAACTAACCGATTGGACAAGAAGGATCGGATCGCAGATTCCAGGTCAAGGATGACAAAGCTCACCGCCTCAAACCGGCCGGCACCGGCCGAAGACCCGGGTCTCACAGAAAGAGACATGGCGCTGGTCTTATCCGCGGACGGCGCGATCTGCAGCGTCCTGCACTCATCGTCTGACGTCGCACCCAACGATTCGATCCAAGCCCTCTGGCCGGACAAATTCTGCGAGCGCATCCGCAGCAACCTGCAACGTGCTGTCCGGACCAAACAGTTCTTTAGTGAGGAACTGGAGGAATCGGGCAGCAGCATCGAATTCACCTATATCACCCAGGGCCGCGACCGCGTGCTGCTGGTCGCGAGGGACACGTCAAAGCACCGGGAGGCGTTGACGCGTCTGCGTCATCTTGCGTTCGTGGACGAGGCTACGGCCCTGCCAAACAGGGAGTACCTCCTTGGCGAATTACAGAAGATCGTGGAGCACCAGGGTCTGCGCGAAGGTCGAGCCGCCGTAATCTGTTGCCAAATCGATGAATTCGACGTTGGGCACGGTGGCATCGGAGCCTCGCGCCGCGATGCGATCCTGCATGAGCAAGGTGCCCGGCTTGTTCGCGAACTGCGCGGTGCAAACTCGGTCGACGTGGATGACTATGAGCGCCGGTCTATCGTGGCCCGGGTCGATTTTCAGCGCTTTGGAATTGTCTTGCCTGCCGTAGAAACGGGCAGCGATGCTGAATCTGTTGCCGAGAGACTATCGTTGGCTTTGCAGGAGCCCGTGGCCATTGATGGCAAGGCATACAACATTCGGGCTTACGGCGGAATCAGTTTGTTTCCGCAGGACGGAGCGGATGCGGAGACGCTGCTCAAGAACGCCAACGCGGCGACAGAAGACGCGAGATCCGGGATCGCCGGCGACATTGTATTTCATAGTGGTACCGTCAAGCTGCGCACGCTGCAGCGGCAGGATCTCGAAGCTGAATTGCAGTCGGCGCTGGATCGCGGCGCATTCACATTGAACTACCTGCCCATCGTTGACGCGGCCACCGGTGACGTGCTTGCTATAGAAGCGTTGCTGCGTTGGCCGGAGTCAATCCTGGGGACGCACTCGACCAGCAAGGTGATTGGTCTGGCTGAGCGCACGGGCCTGATAGTCCCGATAGGCGAGTGGGTGTTGCGGGAGAGCTTTGATCAATTAAAGTTCTGGCAGGACGCCGGCCACGAAGACCTGAGGCTCGCTGTTAACCTGTCGATGCAGGAGTTCTCCCGCGAGGAAATCGCCACGCGGATGGCAGGCCTGATGTTGCAGGTTGGCGTGCAGCCATCTTCGATCGATCTCGAGATTACGGAGAAGATGCTCAACCGTGACGCGATCGCGGGTTATCGAGCAGTAGACGCGCTCAAAGCGCTGGGAATACGCGTTGTTGTTGACGATTTCGGCACTGGCGAGTGTTCCCTGGCGAAGTTCGCACACAGCCCGGTCGATGGAATCAAGATCGACAACACGCTGGTTAGCGATATCGAAAATTGTGAGCAGGATTTTGCCGCATGCGCCGCCGCTATCGCGAGCGCCCATGCACTGGGCCTTACGGTCGCAGCCGAAGGTGTCGAAACAGAAGGGCAGGCGCGGAAGTTAAGACAGCAAGGAGCTGACTACCTGCAGGGTTTCTACTTTTCGAGGCCGCTAGCAGCATCGGACTTGCATGATTTCTTCGCATCGACGAAGGGGAGCGATGAGTCATGAGCGACCTTGGTGCTAAATCGCTGATGGCAGATGATGGTCTTGATCTGACGCGCACGATTAAGAAATTGTCGATGCCCGTGAGCAACAGCGTCGACGAGCTGCAGGAGTTGGGCGGCACCGCGTTGCTCTTCAGTAGTAACGCGGATGCAATCAAGTGGGCACCGCGCTGGCTGAAACACCACAACGTCAGGACGATAGTCGTAGAAGATGCGGACCATGCGTTGAGCAGGGTTCGCAGCTCGCAACCCGACGCCCTTATTGTCGATGCTGGTATGTCGACCACATCGGGTAAGGCGTTGTACCAGGAACTGATGGATGCGCAGGACCTGACGATGCCCGTCTTCGTGATGTGTTCCAGCGCCAGGGAGGCAACGGTCGCACTCGAGTGGAAACCGCATGACATTATCCGCAAACCTTTTGAGTGGGCACTGATTAGCCGCCGGGTCAGACTCGCCGTCAACATGCGTGAGCTGCGTACACAACTTGAAAATGCGCAGGTTTCGTTGCGGGATGCGCTTGTGCTGGCAGACGCTGCTCGCCAGCGTCTGCGCCGTGGAGAGTCGTTCTCGGCCGTCACCGGACTTCCGAACAAAAAGAAGTTCTCTGAGCTTGTCGAGCGCAGTATGCGCGCTGTCGATGGCACTGGCGACGCGCTGGCGGTTATCGTTATCGGTTTCAACCGTTTTCGCCTGGTAGTCGAGGCGATGGGGCAGGAAAGCGCCGATATGATCCTCACCGAGCTGGGCAAAGCACTGACAGACTGCATGGGCGAGCTGGAGCCGGCTGCAGTAGATACACAGCGATTACGAACCGCCGTTGTCGGCAGTATCGATCACTCGCGTTTTGCGATTATGGTGACGACCTCGAGGAAGAAAGAAGACCTTGGGCGCTTGCAGCAGTTGTTGCTCAATCGACTCGCGCTCCCGATCCAGATCGCCGGCCAGACGGTCTCCCTGTCGTCCTGCCAGGGTGTTGCAATCTATCCGAATGACGCGGATGACGTTGACAGCCTGTTGCAACGCGCTGACAACGCGATGCGGGATGCGCAAAGTCGTGGCGGCGGGTTCAAGTACTACTGTGCTGAGACCGACGCGGCTGCTGCGCGCAAACTCAAGATCGAGCATATGCTGCACGAGGCCCTCGATCGAGATGAACTCTCGCTGGTGTACCAGCCCATAACGGAAGTCGGTCGTGGCCGTGTGATTGCGGCGGAAGCGCTGCTGCGCTGGCGCCAACCGGATGACAGTTTTATATCTCCCGACGAGTTCGTCCCAATCGCTGAAGAATGCGGACTCATGAATCGCATCGGTGAGTTTGTGCTGGAGCAGGCTTGTGTTCAGCTCAAGAGCTGGCATGCAGAAGGTATTCGATTACCGCACATGTGCGTCAATGTTGCGAGGGTTCAGTTGATGAGCGGCGAGTTCGTTCCTACCGTCAAGCGTGTCCTGAGCAAACATGAAGTCGAGCCGGGTGCGATAGAGCTGGAGCTCAGCGAACGCGGTGTCTTGTCGGGTAATCATGATGTTGTAGAGCAGCTGCAGGAACTCAAGTCTCTCGGCATCCGCCTGTCTATCGATGATTTCGGAACCGGTGATTCTGCGATTTCCTATCTGCGCGAGCTGCCGGTTGACGTGCTCAAGATCGACCGTTCTTATGTTGCGGGCCTGGCAGACAATGAAAAGGACGCGGCCCTCGTGTCCGCCATGATCGCACTCGGACAGCGCCTGAGTCTCAAGGTTATCGCCGAGGGCGTGGAGACGCGTGAGCAGCTGGCCGCTCTGGAGGCGCTGAACTGCGACGCGTTCCAGGGCTATCTCATATCCCAACCGGTACCGAGTGACTCGTTCGTCACCCTGCTCAAGAAAACCTGAGATAGGCCGAATCCCGGCAATTTAACACTATCGTTACGTGAACCAGGTCACACTTTTGCCGCAGGCCGGCGGAAGGTCGTCAAGGCCTTATTGCTCGTTATCAGGCCAAATACCTCTCATAAGCATAGGGAGGGACGACGGTGGCAATTTCGTCGGTCAACAACACTGGGATATTCTGCGGGCTTCTGGCATTTGTGCTCCTGGCATCGGCAGCGCCGGCCATGGGCGACAGCAGCTTCGATGCGCACCCGATGCGCTTCGAGCACCTCACGCTTGAAGATGGTCTGTCGCAGAGCAACGTCCTGAGCATCCTGCAGGACTCACGCGGACAAATGTGGTTCGGGACGGAGAACGGTCTGAACGCCTTCAACGGTTACGAGTTCCGTACTTACTATCGCGAACGCGGTAACGCGAATTCGCTGAGCAGCGACTTTGTATTCGATGTTGTCGAAGATGCCCAGGGTGATCTTTGGCTCGCTACCAACGGTGGCGGTCTGGCGCATCGCGATACCAGGAGCGGCAACTTCACGAGCTATCGGCACGATGCCGAGGACGCCAGCACGATCGGCAGCAACGTGGTGCGTCGAGTACTGGTGGATAGCGACGGTGCCGTCTGGGCGGGCACTCGCCACGGCGGTCTCAGCCGGCTTGATATTGCTACAGGCAAGTTCTCGCACTATCGGTTCGCGAGCGACGCGGGACCCGACGATATCTACTCCTTGCTGCAGGATTCGAGTGGCGCAATCTGGGCCGGCGGCGACCACGGTTTGAGTCGTATCGATGTCCGCTCAGGCGAAACCACGACTTTCGCTGTTAGCCCTCACAGCGTGCGCGCCATCTTCGAGGATCACGGCGGCCAGTTATGGGCGGGCACGTATGGCGGCGGATTGCATCGTTTCGATGCCAAGACTGAGACATTCACGAGTTTCGTTAACGACGCCGAGAACAACCAGTCGATCTCGGGCAACGAGGTCACGGCGATCTTCGAGGACCGTGATGGCCGCTTTTGGGTAGGCACCACGGCTGGCCTGAACCTGTTTGATCGTTCCAGCGACGAGTTTGTTCGTTATCTCAGGGACAACTCCGACGTCTCCAGCCTTACCGATAATTCAATCACCGCCATCTACGAAGACCGCGGCGGTGTGCTCTGGTTAGGAACCAAGACGCAGGGCATCAGCAAATGGAATTCGCGGACATGGGCATACGGTTTTGAACCGGGCACGGAGATTACAACCAAACCGGATACGAAGCCGGTTGTTACATCGTTCGTTGAAGACCACCAGGGCCAACTCTGGGTAGGTACGTTTGGAGAGGGCGTTAACGCTGTCAATCGCGAGACCGGTGAGGTTAGCCATTATCGCCACGACCCGGCTGACAGCAATTCAATCAGCGACAACCGTGTCATGAGCATGATGCGGGACAGCGGAGGCAATCTATGGATAGGAACCATGACAAGCGGAATCGATCTCCTGAATCCCGAAACCGGCGAGATCGAGAGATTCCGTTTCAACGCGGAAGACCCGACGAGCCTGGGTGCCAATGGCATCATGACCATGTACGAGGACTCTACGGGTCAGGTCTGGGTAGGCACATTCGGTGGGGGCATCAGCCTGTTTGATGAGGCGTCGCGCTCGTTCAAACGCTTTGCCCATGATCCGGAGACAACCAGCAGCCTGAGCAGCAACCGGGTCACGAGTTTCGCGGAGGACGCGAGTGGACGCATGTGGATCGGCACCGATGCCGGCGGCCTGAACCTGCTTGACGTTGAAAGCGGAGAATTCACTCATTTCCGCCACGACGCGAACGACCCGAAGACGCTTGCTGATGACACCGTCTACTCGCTGAAAGTTGATGAGAGCGGCACAGTCTGGATTGGTACCCGGGGCGGCGGCTTGAACCGCGTCGTCGGCGACGCCACCAGGCCCGGTTCAATCCAGTTTGAAAGCATTTCCGTTGCGGACGGCCTGGCCAATGACGTGGTCTACGGTATCCAGATCGATGCTGCAGGCCGGTTATGGATGAGCACGAACTACGGTATCAGCCGCTATAACCCGGAGAACGGCGAGTTCAGCAACCTGCACCGCAATGACGGCCTCCAGTCCGAAGAATTCAATTTCGGCGCCCACTATCGAAGTGAATCCGGCGAACTTTTCTTCGGCGGCAATAATGGCTACAACGCGTTCGCGCCCGAGGATCTGCAGCTGAGTGCCGCTGTACCAGCGATCATGTTGACGGCCTTTCATAACATGAGTGACCCGACTAAATCGGGTCTGCCCGACGATGAAAGCGAAGGCATCGACCTTGACTATCGTGACGACAACGTCGCCTTCGAATTCGCGGCGATGGATTTCGCCGCACCTTCCATGAACCAGTTTGCGTACAAGCTGGAAGGCTTCGACAAGGACTGGATTACCCTGGGGAACGAACGCCGGGTTTCATACACAGATCTTGACGCGGGCAACTACTTGCTGCGCGTCAGGGCTGCAAACAGCGCAGGCGTATGGAACGACACGGGCTTTGCCATGCCGGTGCGCGTTGCGGCACCGCCCTGGGCAACGTGGTGGGCATACCTTGCCTATCTCGGCATGGCTGCGCAGGCTACGCTGTTTTTCTGGTTTGCGCACAAACGCAAGATTCAGCGGGAAGAAGAATATAGCCGCCGGCTCGAACAGGAAGTCGAGACACGCACGGAACAGCTTAGCGATCGTAACGAGCAACTCAGGTTACTCAACCAGGCACTGCAGGAAAGCAGTCTGAGTGATCCCCTGACGGGTTTGCGCAACCGCCGCTTCGTTTTTGAAGAGGTATCGCGTGACCTGGAGGTTGTACGCCGCAGAATAGACGACGAACACCAGGGCCATGATCAGAGTAAGTCGGTTGACCTCATGTTCATGATGATCGACCTCGACAACTTCAAGCCCATCAACGACACGTACGGACATGCGGCCGGCGATGAGATGCTGCTCCAGGTCCGTGACGCACTGTTGAGCACCTGTCGTCGTTCGGACTTCGTAATTCGCTGGGGCGGCGATGAGTTCCTCGTGATCGCGAAACAAACCCGGCCGGAAGAATCTGAAGCGTTGGCGGAGCGTATTCGCAAGACCGTGGCGGGAACAAATTTCACTCTGAGCGACGGGCAGATTGTAAGAACCACCTGCTCGATCGGCTTTGCCGCGTACCCGTTATTCCGCGCGCAACTCGACGAATCGGGTCTCGACCAGATTATCAGCCTTGCCGACGGACTTATGTACGAAGCCAAGAAGAAACGCGACGCCTGGGCCGGGATGTTTACGCCGACCGAAGCGTGCACCAGTTTTGTCATCGAAGACGGTGAACTGGAACCGACATCCCTGCTGTTCCGTGCGAAGCGCGCGGGCAAGCTCCTCACACACTACTCAGACGCGGAAGAAGCATCCGCACAGAACTTCGCATCGGGGCGGAACCAGTCATGAAGAACTTTACTAAGAAAGCAGGTTTCATAGCAGTCATAGGCGCCGGCGTGTTTGCTTTGCATTCACACGATAGCTCCCTGACTTCAGTTGATGCCGCACATGATGCAAGTTTGAATATTGCTACGGCGGTCGAGCCGGTCACGGCGAGCGCGGATGCTGTCGCGCCGGCAGACTTTGAGATGGTCGGTCCGGAATTGGCACCATTCGCTTACGACGACGTGGCAACCGGCAACGACGCTTCTGTCGAGACAGGATTCGCACAGCCAGCTGCACGGGAGGCGCGCAAGGCTGAGACCGACAAGGCTGCCAAGTTGCAGCGCATTGCACGCGCCAAGATGAGTGGACCTGTTGCCGCCTTGGCGATGGCGGGTGGCCCCGAACCGGCGGATATCGTTGTCAGCTATCATGACCATCCTGAGCTCTTCGAGGATGGCCGCGTCGAAGAACTGGGTGGCGAGGTACTGCGCCACTACGAAGTTCTTGACCTGTTGGCGATTCGAATTCCGGCCGAATCCCTGATCGAATTGGCCATCGAAGACGACGTTAAGCGCGTTTCGCTCGATGAAACAGTAGTCACGAGTTCGACGATACTCAAGACCGTCGCCAACGTTCCGACGAGTGAGTCCAGCAATGTGTCGTATAAAGGGGACGACCAGACGGTTGCCATCCTGGATACGGGCGTCGCATCGCACGGAGATCTCTACGGCAAGATAAGGCAATACAGCTTCCTGGATGGCAAATACCCCACGCCCGTAATCGACGGCGAGGAGGACGACGAGGCTGAGATAGAGAAGTACAACTCTTCGTCGCAGGTCGACGAATTCGGTCATGGCACACACGTCGCCGGCATCGTCGCGGGCAGCGGCCACAATTCCTCAGGGGATTACGAGGGGCCGGCACGACGGGCGGACATCCTGTCATTACAGGTCCTGGATGGTAACGGCGAGGGACAGATGTCCGATGTCATGGCCGCGCTCGACTGGTTGTTGCAGTACGGACAGTATTTCGATGTTGGAGTTGCGAACCTGTCGTTCGGTAAGCCGATTACCGAATCGAACGCAACGGACCCGCTCGTGGCTGCCGTCGAAGCGGTCTGGGACAGTGGCATCGTGGTTGTCGTTGCCGCGGGCAACTATGGGCGCGAAGGCTATTTCTCGACCACCAGCCCGGGTAACTCGCGCAAGGTCATCACGGTTGGGTCTCTAACCGACAATGGCACGGGGTCGAACTTCGACGACGACTATGTTTCGACGTATTCGTCGCGTGGACCGACGGCCGAAGACCATGTCGTCAAGCCTGACCTCGTGGCACCGGGCAATCGCCTGATAGCCACGGCGCCCAGGACATCGCTTCTCGCCAAGCTCCTGCCGGACAATGTCGTCGCTTGTACATCGACATCGACATCGTTATCGACATCGAACTACCTATGGTCATCCAGTAGCGGCTGCAACGACAAATACCTAGAGCTGTCCGGTACCAGCATGGCGACCGGTGTCGTCGCCGCGGCCGCCGCGATGATGCTGGACAAAGAGCCCTGGCTCTCGCCGGCAACTGTCAAGGCGCGCCTCATGCGCTCGGCTCGCAAGCTCGATGAATCCCCGATTGTCGCGGGTGCAGGTTTGCTCGACATAGATGCCGCGATGAATGAAACCGGCGTTGTCTCGGGCCAGGCGCTATCGCCGCTCATGAGCTTTGACAGTGCGACCGGCGGTACGCTCGTACAGGATACAGCCTCGCTCTGGGGCAATGATCTATGGGGCGCCGGTTATCTGTGGACAGACGGCGGAGGCGTAAGCTCCAACGGTTACCTCTGGACCGATGGCGGCGTCAACGCGAGCGGCTATCTGTGGACCGATGGTGGAATCTGGGCCAACGGTTACCTCTGGACTGACGGCGGCGTCGCCGCGTTCGGCTACCTGTGGACCGACGGCGTAAACGCCACTGGCTACTTGTGGACGGACGGTGGTGTCAACTCAAACGGCTACCTGTGGACCGATGGTGGTGGAGTCAGGGCGAAGGCCTTGTACGACCTGTATAGCGCCAATCCGAGCCTGAACGACGACGCACCGACATCGGACTAGCCTTCGAGTGGCCAGGGCGCGTTAGCCGGGTGGTTACCCGACGGTAAAGGCCAGTACCCGGCTCACGCGCGTCAGCGACTGGCCGCCATCGTCGACCCAGGCGTTGAAGGCGTCCTGGATTTGTCGCAATGACGACTTCGAGGTCGGCGTGCCGTCGAACACCTTCTCCCGCTTGAGGGCAGCTGTAACATCGCGTGACAAGATGAACGAATCCTTGCCGATCTCACGCAGGAAGTACTGCGCCGACGTTCCCCCAAGGTAGCTGCCACGCTTCTTCATGTCATCGAGCAGGCCGATGTAATCGCTTGCCGGGTAGGCGGCGAAGTACTCGGCGGCGGAACCATGCTCGGCGGCCAGGTCCACAACGTACTGGGCGTTGGCACGTATCGCCTTCAGCTTGCGCCACTGGCGAATCACCCGGGGATCCTTGACGAGCACGTCGAGGTCGTCATCAGACTGGAACGCGACCATGTGCGGATCGAAGCCATCGTAGGCCGCTTCAATGTCGGGCCACTTGTTCTCGACGACCTTCCAGTTGAAGCCGGCACGGAAGACGCTCTTGGCCATGGCTGACAGCCAGCGATCGTCGGGTATTCGGGCAAGCGCCGCCCCCGACTTCGGTTCTGTGATCAGGGCTTCCAGCGCCGCCTCGCCACCCTTGCGGGTTGCGGCACGCTCGTAGAGCTTGGAGAATTTCTTCATATCAGGAAATACGTGGTCAGTTCGGCCGACATTCCGTCTGTGACACCAAAATAGCCTGGCTCGCGGTCGCCAGGAAAGTCAGCCAAAGCGCCCCTGGCGCCCTCGAGGTCCCTGGTCTCGTCGCGCACCGGGTCCAGTATGAACTTGTCGAGGGCGAAATAGCCGACGGCCAGGAGCAGGGCGACGAGGGCAAGAAGATCAAGCCGCCGGCGCGACCGTTTGGCGCGCCTGGAGGAATCGTCGGTGCCATCGTCGCGCACCACACCTTCCGGTGTGATCTCGAAAGCCCACGCGAAGGCGACGGCGGGGATGAACCCGAGTGCCAGTACGATAACGACGGCTCGTATGGCCGAATCGCTGACGCCAAACGCCGGGAACAGGGTCCCGACGACCTGGATCAGCAACCAGCTCACAGCAATGTACGCCGCGGCTACGCGGAGGACGTTACGGCGCTTGAGTTCTTCGAATAGGGCCATGGGGGAAGAGATTACCCGATCAGGCGCCCGATTTACCCTTTACCCACTCGCGGAAGGTCTGCACGGCGGCGAACGCAGCGGGCACCATCAGGGTTCCGAGAATGGCCGATGCCAGCATGCCAAAGAACACGGCCGCGCCCAGCGAGACGCGCGATGCTGCGCCCGCACCCGATGCGAGCACCAGCGGCAGCACGCCGAGTACGAACGAGATCGCCGTCATCAGAACCGCACGGAATCGCAGCGAAGCGCCTTTCACGGTCGCATCAAGGATAGACAGGCCCTCTTTTTCACGCAGCTCTTTCGCGAACTCGACGATCAGGATCGCCGTCTTCGCCGATATACCGATGAGCAGGACGAGACCGATCTGCGCGTACAGGTTCAGCGGAATGCCGAGCGCCGTGAGTCCGCTGAACGCACCAATTAGAGCGAGCGGTACTGACAGCAGAATGGCGGCGGGGATCAGCCAGGACTCGTACTGCGCCACGAGGAACAGGTACACGAATACAAGCGCAAGCGAGAAGATGATCGGTGCGAGGTTGCCGGCGGCCAGCGACTGGTAGGTCACACCCGACCAGTCGTAGGTGAATCCTGCTGGCAGTTGCGACTGTGAGATTTCCCGCATGGCGTTTATCGCCTGGCCTTCACTGTATCCGGCCGCCGGGATCGCGTTGATTGTGACCGAGTTGAACAGGTTGTAACGCGTCAGCATCTCGGGGCCGAGGTCGGGCGTCGTAGTCACGAGCGTCGATATCGGCACCATCTCGCCTTTTGAATTGCGTACGAAGATGCGGCCGATGTCGGATTCCTTGCTGCGGTATTCGCCTTCGGCCTGGACCATGACGCGGAAGGTGCGGCCAAACAGATTGAAATCGTTGACGTACAACGAGCCAAGCATCGACTGCAACGAACCGTATACGCTCGACAGGGGAATCCCCTGGTCCTTGGCTTTGACGCGATCGACGTCGACGTCGATCAACGGTATGGCCGCGCGGAAACTCGTAAATGCCTGTGCGATTTCCGGCGCGTCGTTCGCAGCGATGACAACCGACCGCGCAACGCCGGCGAGTTCGTCGGCGGGTCGACCGAGAAGGTCGAGCATGCGGTAGTCGATTCCCGAGACGTTACCGACGCCGGGAATCGGGGGCGGTGAGAAAGCCATAACCATCGCGCTTGGAATCGCGAAAAGTTGACCTTGCAGACGCCGGACGATCGCCATCTGGTGTTGTGCCCGTTTCGGCCGCTCGCCCCATGGCTTGAGTATGGCGATCGAAAACGCGCCGTTACCGCTGGCGACACCCTTGAGGATCGAATAGCCGTAGACCGTAACCACGTGCTCCACGTCGGGATCGGCGAGAATGATCTCGTTAACCTGCCGGGCGACCGCCTCGGTACGCTCCAGCGAGGCGCCGTCGGGCAATTGCATGTCGACAAAGAACGCACCCTTGTCCTCATCAGGCACAAATGCGCCTGGCAGGTTCGCAAGTAACAGGCCGATGATCGCGGCCAGCACGAGGTAGACACCAATCGTTATCGGCAGACGCCGCACACTCGCGCCGACAATGCCGCGGTACTTCTCGGTCGCACTGTCCAGCATGTTTGAGAACCGGCCGAGCAGTCCTTTCGGCTCGGTCTTCTCGCCGACGAGTATTGCCGCGAGCGCAGGACTCAGCGTCAGGGCGTTAATCGAAGAGATAACAACCGCAACCGTGATCGTCATGGCGAACTGGCGATACAGTGAGCCACTGATACCCGGCATCAGCGTTACGGGCACAAACACCGCGAGTAACACGAGCGTCGTTGCAACGACAGGCCCCGTTACCTCGCGCATCGTTTGCAGCGCAGCCTCGCGGCCGCTCATGCCGGAGCCGACATGCCGTTCGGTATTCTCGATAACGACGATGGCATCATCGACGACGACGCCAATCGCGAGAATCAAACCGAACAACGATACGGTGTTGATACTCATGCCGGTCGCGAGCATGAAAGCAAACGCGCCGATCAACGATACCGGGATCGTGACGGCCGGGATAATCGTTGCGCGCCAGTTGCCGAGGAACAGGAAGACGACGAGGACGACGAGCGCGACTGCCTGGAACAGCGTGGTCGCGATTTCCTTGATCGAAATCTCGATGTAACGCGTCGTGTCGTAAAGAATCGAGTACGCGAGGCCGTCCGGGAAAGTCGGCTGGAGCTCCTCCATGAGTTCGTAGATATTGTCCGCAACCTCGAGCGCATTGGCGGTTGGGAGCTTGTAGACGGCGATTACGGCCGACGGCCTGCCGTCCAGTTCGCCGCGCCATGCGTAGTTCTGTGAGCCCAGCTCGATGCGAGCGACGTCACGAAGATAAACCACCTGTGCGTCGCCACCGGCACGCACGACGATGCGTTCGAATTCCTCGGCGGTGCGCAAGCGGCCCTGCGCGGTCAGTGTGTACTGGAACTGCTGTCCTTCGGGAATTGGCGCACCGCCAATCTGCCCGACGGCGACCTGCACGTTCTGTTCGCGAATTGCGGCGACAACGTCGTCTGTCGTCAGGCCAATCGCGGCCATGCGGTCCGGATCCAGCCAGACGCGCATACCGTAGTCGAGCGCGCCCATGTTGCGCGCCTCGGCGACGCCTTCGACGCGCGCGATGACATCAGCCACGTTGATCGTCGCGTAGTTCGAAATGAGCTCGGCCGACATGTCGACCTCGGGCGCATGAACATTGACGACCATGAGCATGTCAGTCGACTGCTTGCGTACCGTAATGCCCTGGCGCTTGACCTCTTCGGGCAACAGGGGCTCGGCCTGGGCGACGAGGTTTTGTACGCGAACCTGCGCCATGTCCGGGTCGGTACCGAAGTCGAAGGACACATTCAGCGAGTAACTGCCGTCGTTCGCACTCGTCGATTGCATGTAGATCATGCCTTCGACGCCGTTCACCCGCTGCTCGATGGGACCGGCGACCGAGTCGACGAGTGTCTTCGCATTGGCGCCGGGATAACTGGTCGAAACGCTGACCTGCGGCGGCGTGATGTCCGGGAATTCGGAGATGGGCAGAAGCGGGATCGAGATCAATCCTGCGAGGACGATAATGATGGACACGACCATCGCGAGCTTCGGCCGCTCGATGAATGTCTTGCTGATCATCAGGCGGGCCTAGTTGGCGGGGGTCGTTGTGTCGTAGGGCATTGCCTCGACGGGGGTCGGGTTCACGGGCATGTTCGGGCGCACTTTCTGCACGCCGTTAACGATGACCCGGTCACCGTCGTCGAGCCCGGACTCGACCACCCAGTTCACACCATCACGTTGTCCCAGTTTTACGTTCTTGCGAACGACGCGATTCTCGCTATTGACGGTGTAGACGTAACGGCCCTGCATATCCTCGAGCACACTGGGCTGCGGGACCAGCAACTGCATCTCCGCCTCGCCGCGCTGCAAGAGGACGCGGGCAAACTGGCCCGGAATCAGTCGGTCATTGGCGTTCGGGAAGCGTGCGGTAATCGTAATCGTGCCCGTGGTGGGATTAACTCGATTGCTCGCGTAGTCGATCTCGCCAACCTGCGGATAGATGTCGCCGGTGACGAGCATGAGTTTAGGGACGTACACGATAGGCGCCTCGCCCGCTTCGGTGCGTGCCTGGTTGGCTTTCATGCTCTGGGCCAGCGCCTGTTCATCGACGTCGAAATCGACAAGCATCGGGTCACGCTGGACGAGCGTGACCAGCGCGCCGGCTTGCGGACCGACGAGGTCGCCCGTGCTGAAGTTTGACCGGCCAGCGATGCCGGTAAACGGAGCCCGAAGCTCCGTAAAGTCGAGGTTGATCTGCGCGTTGTCGATCGCAGCGAGTGCGACTTCCCTGGCGGCCGTCGCGCGATCGAACTCGGCTCGCAGTTTGTCCATCTCGGCTACACTGATATAGCCGTCAGGCTCTAATTCCAAACCTCGTTTGAGATTACGATCGGCATTGTCGAGAACCGCTTTCGCGTTCGAGAGTTCGGCTTTGGCAGACGCCAGTGCCGCCTGGTACGGGCGCGGGTCGATGCGGTACATCAGGGCGCCGGCTTCGATCTCCTGTCCCTCATCGAAATTGCGCTCGATGATATTGCCGGTGACACGCGCCTGGATGGCTGTGTCTTCGCTGGCGCGTGTACGCGCCACGAACTCAAACGTAAATGCGACCGCCTCCCGGCCGACTTCGTGATACTCGACAGCAGGAGGAGGCGGCGTCGGCGGCTCTGCCTCTCCGCCACAGGCGGCGAGCAAAACCACTGACGTACACATTAGAAGTGCTGAGTTTCTTTTCATTGTGGTGTCCAGCAAGACTCGCGGTCAGGTAGTTTGATCCCTAATCCGGATCAGGTCAAAACGAGTAGTTCGCCTCGATGCGGAAACGATTGCCGGTCTCTAACGTCGTATCGCCCGGCTGTAGCAGGTCGATAGCGTCAACAAAGAACAACCGGGCGAAAATATTGAACCCAGGGCGTATCGTGTACAGTGCTCGAAATTCGCTGCCCTTCATGTTCGTCGTACGAGCCTGGACGGCAGTGCCCCATCGGACCCAGTCGTCCTGGACGTATGAGCTGTGCGTCGTAAGCGCTTCCAGGTGCGCGTAGTAGTAGCCGAACTGCCAGTCACCCGCTTCCGATTTTTCTCCGAGCGTGACATGGACGACATGTCCATCGACATGGTCCTTGTGGAACTCGCTGAAGCTGTCAACGGGTTCATCGTCATAGTTCTTCGCGTTGTGGGTGACATCCAACCCTACGGCATAGGGTAGATCCGCAATTTTCGAGCGATACTGGAGCTGCAGGTCGAACATCGAGTAGTCACGCGAACCATTTTCTGTCAGAAGATTGGCGGCGACAGGATCGTCGGCGTCGGCGTTGGTGACATAGAATCCACCGGCGATTGTGAATCCGGAATCCCCGACATCTCTATCGTAGACGACCTGCCCAATGAGTCCGGTTCCCGAGACGTCCCGCATCCCCACGGGTAGTGCAACATAGTTGAGATTGAAGGTGAGGACACCCGGGCCCAGTTTGCGACGATAGCTGCCGCCAACGCCGGCGTACGTTACGTTGCTGAAGACAAACAGATCGTCCTGGCGCCAGAATGAAAGTTCGTTGCGGCCGGCCCAGGCTTCGAAACCATCCGATTCAAATCGCATGAACCAGTAGTCGAAATTGAATTCGTAGGGACCGCTCGAGCCGCCATCAAAATCGTGAATCGTGATGTGCGGCGATTGCTGTGAATCCTTGGGGCCGCTTCGCACCTGCAGCCGTGCAGTCCACTGATCGTTGAAATGATAATCAAAACCGCCGCGTAGCCTGAAACGCAACCTCAAGCGATCGTCGCGCTCGGCACCATCGCCTTGCAGCGAGTCCCAATCCTGTTCCAGTCGCAGCCTGAAATCGCCGGAGAAGTCGAATTTTCGGTCGGGTTGTTCGTCCGCCAGTACTATCGAACCCAGGAGCAGCAGGATCGAGAAGGCGAGTCTGGATGAGGTCATGGCCGTTACGATCGCTTACGCCGCAAGCCGACGAGCGCCGCGTCGATCAGATCCAGCGGGACACTGAAGCGAATCCGCCGAATGAGCTTCTTGCGAATCCTGCGCTTCGACACCCTGTGCGCTTGCGCATCCAGTTCAAGAGAGGCGGTTGCAAGAGCCTCCGCGCGAGCCAGCACATCGGCTGGGTAATCGAGTTCATCGAAGAAACCAGCCGCCAAGGCTGATTCCGGATCGAAGTACTCCGAGAGCGTCACGGCACGCTGGAAGGCGGCCGGGGTGAGCCGGTTGCGCAGGGTGGCGGCGGCAACACGCGGCATGGTCATGCCGATAGCGACCTCATTGGCCGCGATCTTGAAATCGCCGCGACTGCCGATCACGTAGTCGGCTGAGAGCATCAGGAAGACCCCCATTGCGAGCGAGTGCCCGGTGCACGCCACGATGACCGGATGCGGGTAACTCATGACGCGCGCCGTCAGGGAGTATCCGAGGCGCAGCATGCGCAGGGCCTTGATGCCGCCGCGACTCATGACCTTGAGATCGAAACCCGCGGAGAATACGCCTTCGCGCCCGGTCAGGATGACAGCCGCGCCATCGGCTTCGGCTTTATCAAACGCCTGGTAAATCTCGCGCAACACCTCGGGTGCCAGCGCATTGCGCTTGCCATCGTCGATGCGAATGGTGGCGACCTTGTCGCTGAGGCTGTAGTGGACGAATTGCATGGCTCAACCGTAGCTTGGCTCGTTACCGGGTTTCCACTTGATGCTGCAGCCGATGCTTGGTACCTGGCGGTCGTCGACCGCGGTGCCGGCCAGCACGGCGTCGAGCGCGGCGCGCAGGTCGCGTCCGTCGACCGGCTTGTTATTCCCGGGACGGCTGTCATCGAGCTGGCCCCGGTACACGAGCTTCTGCCCGGCGTCGAACACGTAGAAGTCCGGCGTGCAGGCGGCCAGGTACTCCTTGGTCACTTCCTGCGTCTCATCGTGCAGGTACGGAAACGTGTAGCCCCAGGTCGCCGCTTCGCTCTTCATCTGCTCCGGGCTGTCGCCGGGGTAGCGTTCAACGTCGTTGCTGTTGATCGCGTAGATCGCGACGCCGCGTTCACCGTACTCTTTGCCAATCCGGGCAAGCTCCTCGCGCACGTGATGAACGAACGGGCAGTGATTGCAGATGAACATGACGAGGTAGGCGTCCTCGCCGTCTGCAAGCGAGTGCATATTCCGGTCCGGGTCGGGCAGCGAAAACTGCGGGGCGGACGTGCCCAGTTCGAGCATTTGTGATTCAACGGCTGGCATTCTATTTCTCCAGGGTCCGGCTGTCGCCGGTCTCGTGCTTGACTTAGTGTGATACATACACGACAGTAAGTGTCAGATTAACACGAAGATAACACTTTGCCCTACACCTACGACTATCCGCATCCGGCCGTCACTGTCGATATCGTGATCTTCACGATCGAGGATGATGACCTGAAGATCTTGCTGATTCAACGCGGAAATGAGCCATTCAAGGGCAAGTGGGCTTTGCCCGGCGGTTTTGTTGAGATCGATGAGAGCCTGCGACGTGCCGCCTGGCGGGAACTCAAGGAAGAGACAGGCGTGAATGCGGCATTCCTCGAGCAGTTCGGCGCGTTTGGGCACCCGGACCGCGATCCGCGGGAGCGGATCATCACGATTGCCTACTACGCGCTGATTCCGGCAGAGCGCCTCGAGATCAAGGCCGACTCGGATGCCCAGGACGCACGGCTCTTTAGCATGAACGATCTGCCGGAGCTGGCCACCGATCATCCCAAGATCCTGAGACGCGCGCTCGAACGCGTGCAAGAGAAGATTGACGACCCGGTCATCGCCCTGCAGCTTGTGCCGGCGGAGTTCACGCTGACAGAGTTGCAGCGGGTGCATGAACGCATCCTTGGCATCTCGCTCGACAAACGAAACTTCCGTAAGAAGATGCTGGCGCTCGACCTTGTCGAGTCGACAGGCGGGAAGCGCCGCGACGGCCGGCATCGGCCGGCAAGCTTGTACCGCGCGAAAGATCCAGCGGATGTGCCGTACCGGTGAGAACGACGCTAGTATTGTCATAACTAAAATGACCGGGAAGAAATCATGACCTCATTCAACCGCACACGACGACAGATCCTCCAGGCCGCCGGGGCCTCCACGCTGGCCAGCGTGTCCGGCGGCATCGTGCTTGGAAGCTCCGGAATCGCGGCAGCTCAATCCGTGAAAACCCTTCGCTGGGGTGTTGTTGGCACGGGTGGTATCGCGAACTCAATGGCCCGCATGATCAAGATGGCGGATGCCGCCGAGCTGAGCGCCGTCTCAAGCCGCCGTATGGAGACAGCAAACGAATTTGCGGCGACACACGAGGTATCCAACGCGTTCGATTCCTGGCAGGAAATGATCGACTCGGACGTCGTCGATGCTATCTACGTTGCGACGCCGACGAGCGTCCGCGAGGAGATCTGCATTGCTGCCGCGAACGGCGGCAAACACGTGCTCGGTGAAAAACCCTTCGCCAGCCTGCCGTCGGTAAGACGCATTGTGGCAGCATGCCGCGACAACGACGTGGCCTTCATGGACGGCACCCACTTCGTCCATCATCCGCGTACGCTCGACATCAAGCAGCGCCACGAAGAATTGCTTGGCTCTGTCTGGTCAGTTGCGTCGGCATTCCAGTTCAACCTCCCGGACCGCGGCAACATCCGTTTCAACACGGACCTCGAGCCGATGGGGGCCATTGGGGATGCCGGTTGGTACAATATGCGCGCCGCGGTCGAATACCTGCCACCCGGCGCTGTCCTGAAAACCGCAAGCGCACACCTGCGGCGCGACAGTGAAACCGGGGCTGCGATCGGCGGTTCGGGTGTCCTCGATTTCTCGGACGGCTCCACCTCGACATGGAACTGCGGTTTTGATTCCGGTGCAGTTGTCATGGACCTGCGCATCACGGGAACGGGGGGCGTCATTAATATCGACAACTTCCTCAGTCAGAATCGTGACGGCTCGGCAGACTTCCTGTACCGCAAGGGTGGCTGGGGCAGTGGAACTTCCGACGAAATCAATATCCCGTCGGAAAAACCCGGCGCGGCGCTGATGTTCGAGGACATGGCCGCCGCTGCAGCGGAAGCCTCACTGCGGGATCAGTGGATAACGGCCACGGAAAGAACGCAAGCGCTGCTGGACGCAGCCTGGGTGGCGGCGTTGCAGGCAGAGAAAGCTGGTGCGTAGTAAGTAGTCAAGACAAAACGGCCCCCTGGAAAGGGGGCCGCTCGTTAGTATTGTTTGCCGGAGAACCTATGAAGATCGGATTTATCGCTATCCTCGTATTGGTAACCGCGTGCTCGTCATCTACAGATTATGAGTTCAATCGCACACTGCATGTCACGCCTGAGAGGCTTGCCGAGATTCAAAGCAAACCGTACGTCAAGCGTTACAAGAGTGGCGGCGGACCTGCGGCCCGGCTCGCGGGGCTCGACAGAGATCCCTGGCCCGAGGGTATCTTGTTCATGGAGTACGGTCCCTACCTTGAGGGCCTTGGCTTTGGCAAACGACAAATGCTGGTGGAGATCGATGGCGAAGGTGCACATGATATTTTTGAAGAACGCTGGGAGAAGAAGAGCATTCGGCGCCCAGCGGGTTTTCACAAAGATCACTACGAAGACCTGATCCGCTACCTGTTCGATGTAGAGCCAGGTGATGAGGTTGCGGTGAAGATGTACCTGAATGTGCCCGGCAACGAAAAAGCGATCGGCAGTTATGAGCCGGAAGTCGAGTACTGGAATATCGTCTTCGACTTGGGCGACTAGCCCGGATTGACCATGAGAATGGAAACGACAAACGCAACGGCCGTTAGTGTCGCGACCAACAGTAAAGCGGTAATTAACTGGCCCAGGTGAAGCGCGCGCCCACCGTGATTGCGAATCAGGCCGACTGGCGCGTAAAGCAGAGTGAATATTGAGAGGCACGCTGCAGGTATCGCAACAGCAATGAGATACAGCGCGGCAACCGTAATGATCTTGTCACGCTCTGCAATGTCAGCAGGAAGCGAAATGGACTGGTTGGCTGCGAGCCCGATAAAGATCGGGAACCAGAGCAGCAAGAGCAGTGTGCCAAGCGCAACGAGGCAACTGACATTGAAACGTCTGTTTGCGAATAAGCCTGCGCCGCGAAACTGATCAGTCTTGCCTAGCAGTATCAGCGCGGCAATCACGAGCAGGGCTAGCACCGCCACGATAAGCAAGGCGGGCTCAACCGGTCCGCTATTGAGCGAATACACAAGAACCGGCGTACCAAGACAGGCAGCTGGCGTTGCGATAGTGGCAACAGCCAACCGCCGTTCGGTCGGATGTTTAATGAAGCGCCACAACGCAAACAGTGTCACTGCGATGCCGACTGGCACCAGGTAGAAATAGATTGCGACGGTGCCCAGGTTGGCGGGAGTGACGAGCAACAACGCGAACACCGGTAACATGAGTACCAGCTGGGCAAGGAATATGACGCGCGACAAGATCATTCGAGAAAGTCTAGCGTTGCTTGTGACGGGCTGCCATGCGGTCGGTCACACGATTGCAGTATGATGTGGGCATAGTCGAAGGAGAGACACATGCGCATTCGCTGGCCAATCTTCCTCACAATCGCCCTCACGTTTCTCGCGGCCTGTGGGTTGGGCGGCCAGGACGTATCGAAAACGATCGATGTAACTCCCGCCGAGTTGGCCCAAATCAAAAGCAAACCCTATACGGCTGGAAACGGGCCGGGCGGATTTGCCGCGGCGGCGCTGTCCGGTTATGGGGAGAATCCCGGACCAGATGCAATTGTATTCACAGGCGTCGGCCCGTACCTGCATGAGATGGGTTTTACGAGCAGCATGACGATCACTGCGATTGACGGTCGGGGTGTCAACGAGATTTTCGCCGATCGCTGGAAGGGCCTGCGCCTCAAAGCGCCGGAGGCGTTTGACGCGGCCCATTACAAAGACCTGATCGAGTACGTGTTCGCGAAGGAGCCGGGCGATAGCGTGGTGATCAGTATTTACGTGAAACCATCCACAGCAGACCTTATCGCGGGGAACAACAAGGAAGGCCTCGAGGCCTGGCGGATTAACTTCCAGCGCTGATAAACAAGCATGTATATCGTAATCCTGATCGCTACCGTCGTCGTACTCCCGCTCATCTCTGTCCTCTTCTATCGACGGGGAGGCGAGCTGCCACCGCGGCAACGCCTGGCGGCATCCGCCCACGCATTGCTGGTCGGGCTGATGGTGCCTTATGGCCTGGCGGTCGACGTGTTGAAGACGGGCCAACCCAGCCCGATCGTGCAACTTCCTATAGTTGTATTCTTATTACTTGGCGGCTTGTCGATGGTGTATTCGTTGTGGGCTTTCCGGACGCAACCCATCTTGTACCTGGCGCATGTCGTTACGATCGTTGTGGCGATGCCCGCCGTGTTCATCGCGAGCATTGCAGTGGTGGGGTGGACTTAGGATCGAATAGTGCGACTCCCCGCCTCTTGAGCAGGCAAGAAAAGACCCGCCAATGGCGGGCCTCTTCTTGCGGACGTTTTACTTCCGCTACTTCTTGCGTTTCTGACTATGAGGGACGGTGACTTCCGTGCTCGCGGTCGTTGAGTTTCCGCAATCGTCCACTGCCAGGTACTCGATCGTATAAACCCTTCCACCACCGGAGCCGGATCGCTCGGCACGCAACCTGAAACTGAAATCGTCCACGATGACGATATCGTTTGTCGTATTGCCGTCGCCCTTGCCGTTATCGGGTTCGTTCGAGGTGACCGATGTCAGCAGGATTGTCGGATCGGTATCGAAGTTGTCACTAACCGATACCGTTGCCTCGACATCAACATACTTGTGATTCGCCGGCCACAGCAGATTCGGCGTTACCGAGAGCGTGTCGAAGGTGGGGGGGATAGCATCGCAGACGTCCAGACCGACGATGACAGGGTCGTGATCCGAGGAACGATACGCATCCGGCGCGTAGACCACTTGCTGGTTCGGGCCCTTGGCCGACGTGTCGTAGTCGATCAGGTCAGCTTCGTCCGCGTTGATGTGCCACTCCGTCACACCCGTAACGTCAGGCGATAAGCTGTCGCTGGACAATGCATAGTCCAGGTAGCCTGTTTGACCGCTGAAGACGTAGGAGTAGGCGTCCTCGCCACCGAACTCGAAGATCAGGTCGGTATAGCCGCCTGCTGCGATCGCATCGATCGGATCTTCCTTGTCATAGGCATTCAGGTCACCAATGATCAGGGCATTCTCGCTCCCGCTGCCGGTCGGGTCAGTCGCCAACCAGTCAACCAGCGCTTCGGCCGCCATTGTGCGCGTTCCGTTGCAGTTGCCCGAACCGTCGTTCAGGTTGGGGTCGGCGACATCATCGCAAGGGGACCCTTTGGACTTGAAGTGATTCACAGCAACTGTGATCAGGCCGCCCTGCGTATTGTCGATGAACGTCTGCGCCAGCGCCGGACGATTCTTGGTGTCGATGAATCGAGGATCGACTGACGAATCGAGAATGGCGTGACCATCAACCAGCGAAGCAGAGGCCGGCTTGTAAACAAGGGCCACCTTGATCGCGTCCGTGCCGATGGTGCCGGTTGACACGAAGTCGTAGGTTCCTGCGCCATTGGCCGCATTCAGGCCGTCGACGAGATCAATCACAGCAGCATCAGAGACGTTGTTCTCGATCTCGATCAAACCGACCACATCCGCATCGATCGCTGTCAATGCCGCGATGATCTTGTCGCGCTGACGGGTGAATTCCTCGGCATCGTCGGCACCGCGGCATCCCAGGGCCTCCGACGGTCCACAGATGTTTGAGCCATCATCCAGTGTCGTGAAGTAATTCAGCACATTAAAGGACGCGACTTTCAAAGTGCCGCCAACTGGCTCCGGTTCTGCGGTCCGCAGATTATTGGGCATGTAGTTGGCGCCCTGCGTCGGCTGAACACGGTACTGACCGAATGCGTAATGCATAACACCGGTGACGTCGGACACCGTGTCGCCACCACGGAACAGGTTGTCCAGCGTGAACTCGAGGCCGTTTGGATGGAATGTCGGGTCCGGGTATCGGCTGGTGCGTCCGTCGTCCAGTGTGATCCGGTCAAGCAGGAAGTCCTGCGCGGCCTGTATCGCATCCGGGCCGGGCTCGAACTCGGCGGTTGGCTGCAGGTGCCGTTCAGAGGTTAGCAGGATTTCGTTGAACCGATCGAAGTCGGAGTACTCCGAGATAACCAGCGACTGCGGGAACGTAACCCGCATGCCCTCGACATCTTCGAAATCGTCTGCGGCGGTAACCGGCAGGGAGACTGCCGTATTTGCCGGCAGCTCGTTGCCGCTGCTTTGCACAGTTACGCCAGTGAAGGACGTAATCTGCGTCATGCCTCTAAATTCGCCGACCGTACCTTCGACATGCACGGCATCGCCGATAGCGATATCGACTGCGGGTGAAGAGGAACTGAAGCCGTCGAAGATGAAAATACCTTCAGATGTATTCGGGTCCGCGTCGGCATCCGCGTCTTCTTCCTGGACGAAAAAGCCGTTCAGGTCACCATTGGCACCGGCGGCGCCGTTCTGGAAGTCGCCGACCACGATGCCTTCGATCGCCACGAGATTACCAACTTCAGGACTCGCGGGGCCAGTGCCCTGGATCTCATGGATTTTGAACAAGGTTATTTCAACCGGGTCCTCGCACAGGTTTTCCTCACCGGGGGTGGGGGCATACTGCGCGTAGCTGCTTGTGTTGCGTGCGCCGCCGGAACCGTTCGGGCAGCGTTGATTCGAGTGTCCGGTTCCGTCGCCACCATCGCGCTCGTTGACCTGCGGCTGGCCTGCATTGATGAGCACTAACAGGCCGGCATCGTCACCGTCGTCCGTGTCATAAACGATCGCATCGACCAGGTTGGTCGTTGTGACCGGCGTGTCATTTGGAAAATCGTCCGCATCGCCGACGAGAAGTGCTACTGCATCCGCGCCGTTTTGAATCAGGTTCGTGTCGGGCGAGACGTCGAGATCGCAGTTGTCCGTGTTGGCAGCATTGCCACAAAGCACGAAATAGCCTGATCCGTTGGTGGACAGACCGTCGAGATCGTAAGAACGGTACGACGCGTCGTCACTGCCGTTAAACAGCACGAGTACGTAGTCGTCCAGGGCGGTATTGCCAAATCCGCCATCGTAAAGTTCTACGAACTCGGCAGAGTCGGTACCCGATTGATCCGCATCCACTTCATTGATGAGCAACTCAGGCTCGGGGGGCGTGGTGGAAAACGTAGCGAGTGGGAAAGGTGCGTCGGCAGAGTCGTTACTCGTTTCCCCGTCCAATGCATTTGGACTACTGAAGGTCCAGTTTGCCAGAGCGAATGAACTCCCATCCGGCCCGGTACCGCTGACCCGGTACGCCCAACCATCCTGGTATTCCCAGGGCTGTCCGGACCCGTCGGTGTTGATGTCGCCAAATACGTCGATGACCGCGCCGTCCTTGAACAGCTCGATCGCGTCGTCACCATTGATACTTGCGGCAGACGACGTGTAATCGGGTGCGAATCCGAAGAACGTGTTGAAACCCGTCGACTCGGATGCGACGTAGATGAAATCGCCGGCATTTGCCGCGACAGCCGGGAAGGTGAACTCCTCGCCATCGCTACCGCCGCCATTATTGGCGCCGCCGACCCCGAAATCACTCAGGTCCGCTACGTTACTGACGACGTAAATTTCTATGGCCTTTGGAACGCCGCCCGTCAGTGGTCCGTCGACCACGCCACTGATTACGAGTTCCTGGGCGGCAACGGAATGGGCCATTGCCATGAATGCCGCAAATACAAGGTATGAATTTCGCATGATCGCCCCGTTTCTAGGTAATTTGTTTTTGTCTGGTGCTGAGCCATTTATACGCCGATTTGACAGAAATGGCCCTTTGCTTAACTTAATACTTGGTTTATCGGGATGGGGTATTGTCGCTGGTATTGTTACAATTTGTGACGCAATCTGTACTTTTCCTGTGCTATTTTTTATCTAGCAGTTCCCGAAGAGGAATCGATATGGCAGCCAGCAAATCCAGGGTCGGTCTCGTAATGATCACCGCGCTGGCTGTATTGCCGTTTACCGTGCGCGATGCGGCGGCCACCGAGGTCGAGTTCCAGACCGTTCTCGGCAATTTCAGGGTAAATCTTTACGACAACATCACGCCAGGCACCGTCGAGAATTTCCTCGAGTACGTCAACAACGGTGCTTACACGAATTCGGTCATTCACCGCTCGGACCCGGGCTTCGTCATCCAGGGTGGTGGATACACCTTCGACCTCGAGCTACCGCTCGAGGAAATCCCCAGGAACCCATCGGTACGGAATGAGCCGGAGCTGGCCAACGTGCGTGGCACGATTGGTATGGCAAGGCTTAATAACAGGCCCAATAGTGCAACCAGCCAGTGGTTCTTCAACCTTGACGACAATAGCGACAGTCTTGATTGGCCGAGAGGCGGCTACACGGTGTTCGGTGAGGTCGTGGATGATGGTATGGACGTCGTGGACGCGATTGCTGCATTGCCCGTGTTTGATCTCGGCGATCCAGTTAACAGCGCTCCATTGCGTGACTATACGGACGACGACCTGCTCAACGGCGCAGTGATTGATGAGGATAACCTGGTCATCATCACTGCGGTCATCGTCACTGACAGCACTGTCGACAGTGCGGCCGGCCTGGATCCACCGCTCAACACGGCAACCAATAGACGACCGCCGCCGCTGTATGTGGATTCGGGCAGCGGGGGCCCCGGCTCAACGAGTCTGCTGTTTCTGTTGGCAATTGGGCTGGTGCGTTTGCTTGCGCGTCGGCGGATCGCCCGGTCTGCTGCCCACGGATAATTTTTCCAAACTGCGAGCCACCGCACACTTTATTGTCAAATGTCGTCGAACAGAGACGGCTATTTCCTT
>CAZKZE010000033.1:3975-28306 GCA_964557165.1 uncultured Woeseiaceae bacterium | reverse complement strand
CATCATGCAGTGGCATCGCCCCGTAAAATTGCGATACGGGATGCGCCGCCGTGAAAATGCCCCTTGCCACTGGAGCACCGTCGACAATGCCAGTTCGCACACTTGTACTTGAGATCTGTCCCGCGGTCGGTGCACGAAATCCCGTACCGGCGGATGCACGCAACGACAATGCATCGTTAGCCTGCAGACGGGCGGCAAGACGGAAACTGAAATTGCTGCCAAAGTCCGAATAGTCTTCGTAGCGGCCCGCAATCGACGCCATAAATCGATCCGTTATGTCCGCCTCCAGATCGAGATAGGCCGCCCAGCTGTCCCGTTCGTAAGTCGATGCTGTAGCCGGTCCATAGCCGGGGAAACCGTTTGAGCCGACCGCAACGACGTTGTGAATTGGATCGCCCGGATGGCAAAGGCTGGCCGGGTCAAACTGCGGGCCGGGAATGAAACAGCCAACACTGCCGCCATTCTGACCGGCAGCGGCTTCGTCGGCATCGATCTCGAAATTCCAGGGGTCCGGGCTTGCGTACGGACCAATCTCATACGATAGCCGATCACCCTCGAAAAGTTCGTATCCTTCGTTGCGATACTCAAGGCCGAACGCAATATTAAGGTCACTGGCAAGGCCTACCTCGACTGGCTTTACGAAGTCCGCGTTGAATGCATACTCGTCCGAGGCAAGATCACCCGGGCGAAATGACGTCGGAGTCGCCGGTCCGAGCGACGGGTTTATCGTGTTGATAAGCGTGTACTCGATTTTGTTCTCGCCCCAGCGGCCACCGAAATCGTACGACAGTCCATTGCTGAAGTCGCCACGAATGCCTCCGGTGAAACTGGCGTCTATGACATTACCCGCGAAGCGTGGCGTAAAACTCGCCGGATACAAGGTGCGAGGGTCATAAATCTCGCCAGTCTCTGCCCGCAATGGCGCGAGAACCGAACTGGTCGGTTCTCGATAAAAGAAGTCGACGTTCGAATCACTATTTGAATAGTTCGCCCAGCTGTAAAGCTGTACACCATTGTCGAATTCGAAACCCGCATTAACAAATGTGCGAATGGCTTCCCGGTCGGGCTCACCCCAGATCATCACGAGGTCGCTGTCGCTGATTTCGGCAAACCGCAGGTTGTCCCCGTAACGCGTGTCGGTGTCGTCCGGGATATCGTCGCTGCCGCGGGCGATCGTTACCAATTCGCCGGACAGCTGATCGTAGACCTCCGTAAGAGCATCCGGACCGAAGCGCTCCTGATCCGGCGTCGCAGGGTTCCCGTCATGATCGTAAAACCCGGACTCCTGCGCGACTTCTGCCGGGACAAATCCGCCTCGCGAGTAAATGCTCCCGCGACTCGTCGGCTCGTTATCTGAAAGTTCGGCACTGATGCTGATGAAGCCATTTCCAGCAAAACTGAAACCCTGATTGAACGCTATCAGATGACCGCTTTCATTGGCTTCTGTGTATGCGCCGGCCTGTACTCGCAGCTCGCCGCCATCTGCTGCATCCTTGAGGTTGAAATTGATCACGCCCGCGATTGCGTCGGATCCATACATTGCCGATGCACCGTCGCGCAGGACTTCAATGGATTTCACGGCAATACTCGGGATCGTTGCGAGATCCGCACCATGTGCACCGTCTGCACTCAGTCTCACCAGTGCAGAACGATGACGGCGCTTGCCGTTAACGAGTACCAGTGTCTTGTCGCCACTGAGCCCGCGAAGCTGTGGCGGGCGAATAAAACTGGCGCCATCGGCACCATCTACCGGCACGATGAATGAGGGCACGAGCTTCTCGATCGTATCGAGCATGTCGTCGGAGGAAATGCTGTCAAGGTCCTGCCGGTTGAACACGTCGACGGGTACGGCCGTTTCGACGGCCGACCGATCCTTGCGTCGAGTGCCAACAACTACGATTTCATCGAGCGTCTTGACCACTTCCTGCTGCGCGATCGCATTAGAGGGTGCCAGCGCGGCGCCGACAAACATGCTCGCCGTCAGCGCACACCACGCTGTTAGTGGGTTCTTATTGATTGTTTTTGGTCCCCGCCTAAGTCGGTAGAACCTCTTGATTATATCGGCAATTTTCGCGCGAAAGCCATTGAGACGCTTTACATGCAGGTGAAATCCGTGTCGCCCAACGGCCTGCAGGCATCCGCCCAGCCATAGGCACGCCAATACTCGACCAGGTTCAAATCAGTGACGAGTTCTTTAAATTCCGGCAATTGCCTGACTTCAGACATGACGGGATACCAGAGCGCGGCCGAACGAACTACGGCGGCGCGAACTTCCTGGCCTTTGACTTTCAGTGCGAATTGCGGATCGCCGAAATACGCCGCCACCATTGCAATATCGTGAAGCTTTCTTGGCCATTGCAGATTCTCATCCCGGTAAACGTCCCGCAGCAAGGACAGGATTCGCTCGGGCGACTCAAACTCGGCCAGCACCGGGGCATAAAGCACGATAGTAGCGACATTCGTTTTCGGCAGTGCCTGAATAGCCGCCTTGAGCGCTTCCGGGTCGCGTTCATTCAACGCTATATCCAGGTAATTTTCGAGACGGTTAGCTACACCCGGCCAGTCGGAGATCTCTTTAGCTTCGGCAAACCGTCCTTGAGCCAGGCTCGCGTGCCAGGACATACGGACGGGGCGCCCGCCCAGTGGCTCCAGGGAAACGGCAATAGCATATTGCTTTTGCGCGTCAGCCGTACGGCCGTTGCGGAGCAGAGTGCTGGCATAGGTGGACACAATTGGACGGTCCGCGAGTAACTCTATTGCCCGCTTAAAACCTTGCTCCGCGCCGGTCCAGTCGAGCTGGGAACCGCGAATCATTGCCAGGCTGCGCTGAACGGCGGCCGATTCAGGATTGAGCTGCGCACCGTGGAGTGCGAGCTGGTAGGCCCGATCCATAATTTCCGATGCCTGATCCGGGCTGGAATCCCACACCGTGGCAAGCGTGCGATGTGCCATAAACGACCATGCCTCCGCATAGTTGGGGTCAAGCTCAATGGCTCGTTCGAGCAGGCGAATCTGCTCCTGCTTAGTCAGGTTTCGGTCCTGGGCTTGGAGATAAGCCTCGTAGGCCTCTACGTTTTGCGTACCCGCACCTCGAAAAGCGTTAATTGTACCGACCCCCAATCTCACTCCCAGGGCCCCGGCCACCGAGGTTGCGATCTCCTCCTGCAGCTCGAATATGTTCTCCAGCTCGCGATCAAAGGACTCCGACCAGATTGTGAATCCATCCGCCACATGAGTGAGCTGAACGGTGATTCGAACACTATTACCCTCTTTACGGATGCTGCCCGCGAGAATCGACTCGACACTCAGGGTTTCACCAATCGTCTTGCTGTCTTCATCTGCGGACGCGATCGAGGACGTTCGACCGGCAACACGGAGACCGTCCAGCCCCTGCAACTCGAGGCGCAGTTCATCTGCGATACCGTTTGCGAAGTACGCCTGATCACCGCCCGGACTGATGTCCTCGAAGGGCAATACGGCAATCGACCTGTCACCTCGTGGCCACGTCAGGAAGAGAGTTACAGCTACAGTGATGAACAGCGCACTGACGAGAATCAAAATGAGCTTGCTGCTGACAAGCAGTCTCCCGGTGACCTCGCTGTCGTCAGTCCACTTAATGCCATCAGCCGTCAGATCGAATGCCCAGGAGAGCATCAGTGAAATTGGAAGTCCCACGACCAATAAGGCGATGATCATCTGCATCACCCATACCGGCGCCAAAAAGCTGTCGGCTACCAAAGCCGCAACCTGGGCAATCAGCCACGCCCCAACTACGTAGGCGATACCTACCCGGAATACCTTGCGCCGCTTAAGTTCGTCGAAAAAAGACAAAGGCTGGCTTCTCTGCGTCCAATCTTGCAACAAGCCTACCTGCTGGCCCGACCAATGCCAAAACAACCGCCCACAATTGCAGAAATGAAAAAGGGCCTCTAAGGGGACCCTTTGTCATTTGGTAGCAGGGGCAGGATCTGTACCTATCGCACTCAAGTTGAGTTATTGCTCGGTGCAAAAGCGGACGTTCCAAGCACTAGACCTAAGCGTCGCCTTTGGGTCAGTAGCAGACGCCCAGTGTAGCTCAATAGCCGCCGCCTGAACGGCTTCTTGGCGACGCAAAGCGGTCGCTGGTCTCGTATCAAATATCGGCTAGCCCGGTGGCCAGCCCAATGCCCTGCCGCCCAGTACGTGCAGGTGGATGTGGAAAACCGTCTGACCGGCGCCTTCATTGCAGTTCATAACAGCGCGATAGCCATCTTCCGCAATGCCTTCTTCAGCGGCAATGTCCTTTGCGGCTGTATACAGGCTACCCACGATCGCCTGGTCTTCGGGGTCGATGTCATTGATCGTCGCAATGTGCTTGCGAGGAATGATGAGCACGTGAGTTGGCGCCTGCGGGTTGATGTCGCGAAACGCAACAGCGGTATCCGACTCGTACACCAGGTCGGCCGGAATCTCGCCGGCCAGGATTTTGCAGAACAGGCAATCGCTCGACATCTCAACTCCCTCAATCAACTGTGCGTCGGCCATAGAACGCGTGTGACAGCGTCCCACCATCGACGTATTCCAACTCACCGCCCAACGGCACACCATGCGCGATTCTACTCGCCTTGACACCACGTTGTGTCGCCAGGTCGGCCAGGTAATGCGCGGTCGCATCACCCTCGACCGTCGGGTTTGTCGCGATGATCAACTCGGTCACCTCGCCCTTTGCCAACCAGTCGTCAAGCTCGCCCAGACCCAGTTCTTCCGGGCCGATACCATCGAGCGGTGACAGGTGGCCCATCAGGACGAAATACAGGCCGCGAAATCCGGTAGCATCTTCGAGCGCCATGACGTCGGCCGGTGACTCCACGACACACAACTGGCTCGTATCCCGACCGGTCGCGGAACAGATCGAACACAGTTCATGCTCAGTGAACATGCGACAACGACTGCAGTGCCCTATCCCGCCGACCGCATCGGCAAGCGCAACCGAGAGCGCATTTGCCCCCTCCCGGTCGCGTTCGAGCAGGTGAAACGCAATGCGCTGGGCCGATTTCTGGCCAACGCCAGGCATGCAGCGCAAGCCGTCGATAAGGCGAACAAGTAGTGGCGAGTAGGACATTCGAACCTAGAACGGCAATTTCATACCGGGCGGCAAGCTCATACCGGAGGCCATCCCCGAGAATTTCTCCTGCACGGTTTTTTCAACCTTGCGTACGGCGTCATTGAACGCGGCTACCGTCAGGTCCTCGAGCATTTCCTTGTCGTCGCCAATCATCGAATCGTCGATCTCGACCGACTGGACCTGGTGCTGGCAGGTCATCGTGACGCGTACCATGCCGGCACCGGACTCGCCGGTCACCGTCATAGATGCCATTTCTTCCTGGGCCTTCTTCATATTGGCCTGCATCTCTTGTGCCTGCTTCATCAGCTGGCCAATACCACCTTTCATCAATGTTCTCCGTCCTTCCTATTCTGACTGCGGCGGATTGATCAACTCGATTGAATCCGTCTTGAGTTCCGCGCCGAACATGTTCTTCAGCGTCTGCACATTCGGGTCGGCCTCCAGCGACTGCCTGGCCGCCTCAAGCTTTTCGTCCGCCATACGTGTCTCTTCCTGCACCGGCGTTTCGCCGGCATCGGCACTGAGATCAATCTCGACCGACAGTTTCTCGCCGAAATGCGTCGACAAGCGCGCGGCCAGCGAGTCTTTGCGCTGCCTGGTGAGCAGCGACTCGGACCGCGGATCAAGACCCAGGCGGATCGTATTGCCCTCTCGATCGAGGAACGCGCAATTGCTGGCCAGTAATCGCACAGCCCCCTGCAGGCCAAGCTGCGTAACCAGCGAACTCCAGTCGGGATCGGTCCAGGCCACGGCGTTTGCCGCTTGTTCATCTTGCCGTTCAGGCGTCTTTGCCCGGGCGGCCGCGGGTGCGGACTTAGCCTTGGCTGCTTTGGTTGGCTTCGTGGAGCGCTCGCCTCCTCCGCCAACGCTGCCGGGTACATCGGCGGCCGCGGCTGGACGAAATGCGAGCATTCTGAGCAATACCATTTCCGCGCCGCTGCGCGGGTCCGGCGCCAGGTGCAGGTCACGCCGGCCAATAATGGCTGCCTGGTAGAAAAGCTGAACGTCGGCGGCCGGCAATACGTCTGACAGTTCGGCGTATTCCTGTTCATTCAAATCATCTTCGCTGTCGCAGGTACCGACGACCTGATAGACGGCGATTCGCTGCAGGTCGCGTGCAAGGTCTTCAAGCAAACGCGAGTAGTTCGGGAACTGTTCATCAATCTCGCGAATCGCATCTACGATGCCTTTGGCATCGTTGTCGGCGAGGAGCCGCAACAGGCGGACCACGTGGTCACGATCGATCGTGCCCAGCATCTTGGCCACCTGGACTTCCTCGATCGCTCCTCCGCAGTAAGCGATAGCCTGATCGAGCAGGCTCAGTGCGTCGCGCATACTGCCATCTGCGGCGCGGGCGATCGTTGCGAGAGCCGCCGACTCGGCCTCGACCGACTCGGCTTCACAGATATGAGTCAGGCGATCCGAAATCAGTCGCGGCGTCATGCGTTTCAGGTTGAATTGCAGGCATCGCGACAGGACGGTGACCGGCAGTTTTTGCGGATCGGTCGTCGCCAGCAGGAACTTGACATGCGGGGGCGGCTCTTCAAGCGTTTTTAGTAACGCGTTGAACGAGCTCTTGGAGAGCATGTGGACCTCGTCGATCAGGTAGACCTTGTAGCGCCCACGAGCTGGCGCATACTGCACGTTATCGAGCAGGTCGCGAGTGTCGTCTACTTTCGTCTTGGATGCTGCGTCAACCTCGATCAGGTCGACGAACCGGCCCTCATCGATCTCGACGCAGGCGCTGCACTCACCGCAGGGCTCACTCGTAACGCCCTTTTCACAGTTGAGTGCCTTGGCCAGGATGCGAGCGATCGTGGTCTTACCGACACCGCGAGTGCCCGTAAACAGGTAGGCATGGTGCAAACGACCGGAATCCAGCGCATTAATCAGGGCCTGGAGTACGTGCTCCTGGCCAACAGTATCCGAGAAGTCTTTGGGCCGCCATTTGCGGGCCAGGACGAGATAACTCATAAATGATCAGCTGCCTGTGGGGCTGGTTCCGAACGGATAAGTGTATCGTAAGTGGCCCGCGCCAGCCGCTTCCCGGCACCCGGTATCACCGCTACCGTTGCTCCCTTCCGGGCCTGGCGGAGTTCACAGCTGACCGTCGCGGGAAAGCCGACGCGGACCGGGCGCGATTATCTCTGTATGTCGCCGGGGAAACAACCGGCGGCATCTACCCCCAGAGGTGGCGGTCCTTCTCAATGACCTGCGCTGATGATCCCACGATAAGCGGATCCGGGCCGCGTACGACATGCTCGTTCTTGCCCGGATAATCGAGATGAGACAGGAAATGCTGCATACAGTTAAGACGTGCGCGTTTCTTGTCGTCAGACTTGACGATCGTCCAGGGTGCGTCGGCTGTGTCCGTGTAGAAGAACATGGCCTCTTTTGCCTCAGTGTACTCGTCCCACTTGCCCTGTGATTCCTGGTCGATCGGACTCAGTTTCCACTGCTTGAGGGGGTCACCCTGGCGAGCATTGAAACGCCGTTCCTGCTCACCGTGAGTCACCGAGAACCAGTACTTGAACAACCGGATTCCCGATCGCACCAGCATTCGTTCGAGGTCCGGCACCTGGCGCATGAACTCCAGGTACTCGAGGGAGTCGCAGAATCCCATGACACGCTCGACGCCCGCGCGGTTGTACCAGGAGCGATCGAAGAACACCATTTCCCCTTCGGTCGGCAACTGCTTGATGTATCGCTGGAAATACCACTGACCGCATTCGTGGTCCGTCGGTTTTTCCAAGGCTACGACCCGTGCCGCGCGAGGATTCAGGTGCTCCATGAAACGCTTGATCGTGCCACCCTTGCCGGCAGCGTCACGCCCTTCGAAGATCACAATGAGGCGCTGGCCCGTTTCTTTCACCCAACTCTGGACCTTCAGCAACTCGACCTGCAGCTCTTCCTTGTGCTGCTCATAGACATTCTTGCGTATCCGGGTCTTGTAGGGGTACTTGCCGTCACGAAACAGGTCCCTGATCTGTTCCGGGCTGTGGCGCATCTCGCCGAAGACATGGGAAGGCGATGCTTTTTTCTCCACCGGCATCTTCTTCTGTTCCACCGGAGCCTTGCCCGGGTCAATGTCAACAACAGTGTCTGTTTGGCCTGCTTTTTGGTCGGTCATGAGCACACTCGCAAAAATCAAAACTATTTCGGGATTATGGACCCCGGAAGACCACTTGGAAATACGGAAATTACCCTATTGCCAGAGATCGGGAAAAGCAACGAAAAAAGGGGCCAGGCGGCCCCTTTTCTCAATGCAGCGCCTGGTCAGATGCTATGTGGCCGATGCCGCAGCGATGCTGCCTATTGATGCATCCAGCGTTGCGTCGAATTCATCGTCGCTCTGTTGCGCACTGAGGCCTTCTGACAGCGCCCGCGAGAAGCTCGCTACCATGCCGTGTTGGCGGGACAGCCGGTCGTTGGCCTCTTCCCGCGAGTAACCGCCGGACAAAGCCACGACGCGGGCCACATTCGGGTGCGCCACGAAGTCGGCATACAGATTGTCCTTCTCTGGCAATGTCAGCTTGAGCATCACGATCTCGTCAGCGCCAAGGCTGTCAAGGTGTGCCTTGATGTGGGCATGCAGAATATCTTCGGCCGCCGCCTTGTCCGGGCAGTGAATATCGACTTCCGGCTCGATGATGGGTACGAGGCCCGCAGCAACAATCCGCCGACCGATCTCGAACTGCTGGTCGACCACTGCCTTGATACCCGCTTCATTGGCCTCCTTGATAACCGAACGCATCTTGGTGCCGAACATTCCCGCGGCAACCGCCTTTTGTAGCAATGCGTCGAGGTCGGGCATCGGTTTCATGACCTGCGCGCCATCGGCGACGTCGGCCAGCCCCTTGTCGACTTTGAGAAACGGCACGACATTCTTGACGTTCCAGAGATAGCCGGCCGTCGACTGTCCCTCGACGTCGCGGTCCATGGTGTTCTCGAACAGGATTGCGCCCAGGATGCGATTGCCGCCAAACGACGGGCTCGTCATGATGCGTGTACGCATTGCATGCACGACATCAAACATCTCGTCATCGTTTGACCAGGCGTCTGGCGTTACACCATACAGGCCCAGCGCCTTTGGCGTGCTGCCGCCACTCTGGTCCAGTGCAGCGATAAATCCGGGTGCGTTTTTGATCTTCTCGAGTTGTTCTGCGTTGCTCACAATAGCCTCTGAAATGATGGTTGATGGGGTGTGGTGGCGCGATTCTACAGCATAATCCTGCGACGCGGGGCACGCGCTGTTATTAGCGTAAGGGCCGGCATATTCGAGGCATTTTCACAGCCGCCGTTGCGTCAATCACCTAGCCTTTCACAAACGCTGTTGTTGGCCACGCCAAGCGTTTCTTCCTGTACCTGCGGATGCAATGGGGAGGTGCCACGCCCCGGCCCGGCATAGTGTTCCGGCAGCACCGGGCAAATGCCTGATGCGCCTGTGTTTATACCTATTTACATGCCCCAGACCCCGTGCAATAACGCCCGCAATACAAAAAGGTACAGTTTTTTGGCCTTAGATTCGGTGGGGACGAAGCATGCCACGAACACAAACTTCCGACGACTCCAAGTACTTGTTCAAGCGCGACAAGGTGTGGTGGGTGAAACTCGCGGTGCCGAGGCCGCTTCGCGACGTCCTCGGCTACGACTTGCGACGCTCGCTGCACACTGACGATATCGAGGCTGCCCGGCAGGCCCGCTGGGAAGCGATCGAGGAATTTCGTGCCAGGTTCGATGAGGTTCGCGCCGAACGATCTGGTCACTCCGCTGCGGCAGTCGCCGTACCCATCGAAGATTCGGAGAAAACCATGCAGGTTACGGACGGCGTTCGCCAGGTCGACCAACACATCGTCGAAATCGTCAGCGATTCCGGCGAAGGTGCCCAAAAGTGTGGCCAGGTCCTGGGACTTGTGAGCGGCAAGATGGGCAACGGTGTCTGGACGGTGGAAATCATCCCGGCCGAAATTCAGCCGCCAGCTCGAGACATCCAGGGCGCCAGCGGAATTCGTGTCCGTATGGGATCCCGCTACATGACAAACATGGGCGACGAAGCCGATATCGTCGTCGCGTTCAATGAACAGGTCCTCTACTCCCGAATCTCGAACCGCGCCTATCGAGAGGGCACGGTTGTGCTGCTCGAGAACATGTGGGCCGATGACCCTGATCCGCGAATTCGTGAGCAGTACAAGGAAGCTCTCACTGACTTCAATGACCAGGGACTGGTGGTCCTCGAACTGCCAATCCAGCAAGAATGTCTCAAACTGGTAAAGGATCCCCGCAAGGGCAAGAACATGTTCGTGCTCGGGATGCTCTGCGGTATTTATCATCGCGACACCGAGATCGCGAAAAACGAAATCTCCAAGATCTTCAAGAAGAAGAGCGACAAGGTCATCAAGATCAATCATGACCTGTTTGACGCCGGCTACGCGTTCGCACGCGAGAACATCGACTACGAGTTTGAGATCCCTGCTTCAGATGAGGATCGCCTCGAATCAGCAGTCGTCATGAACGGCAACACGGCGGCCGGGCTCGGTGTAATGGCTTCGGGCATTGAGATGGTCGCGATGTATCCAATTACGCCGGCGACGTCCGCGTCCCATTATCTCGCCGAGGATTTCCATTTAACCGGCGGATTCGTGCACCAGGCCGAAGATGAAATTGCCGCGATTGGTTTTGCGATCGGCGCATCCTACGCCGGCAAGACAGCCTGCACGATTACGTCGGGACCAGGCATGGCGCTGAAGACTGAGATGATCGGTCTTGCCATTATGGCGGAAGTGCCGTTAGTCATCATTAACGTACAGCGTGGCGGCCCGTCGACCGGCCTTCCTACCAAGGTCGAACAGGGCGACCTCCTCTCGACACTCTACGGCGTGCCGGGAGACTCACCGAAGATCGTCATCGCCGCGGCGACAATCTCGGAGTGTTTCCACTTTGTCGTCATGGCCCGCAAACTGGCGGAGTCGTTCCGCACGCCGGTCGTCCTGTTGACGGACGCCAACCTGGGCACCGGGGTGCAACCCATCGAACGCCCGGAGGTCACCGAAGAGTGGTTCGCGGCGCCCGTGGACCAGTCCGATTGGGATCCGGAAGTCGCGCCGTACAACTGGGACAGTGAGACCGGTCTCTCCGAGCGGCCAATTCCGGGCATGCGCGGCGGCGAGTACATTCTTACCGGCCTCGCGCACAACCGGAACAGCAAGATCGCTTACGACACGGCGTCCAACCAGGAAGGTATGGACATGCGCAGCCGCAAGTTTGCGGCCATGTCCGCCACCATGAAGCCGCCCGAGATTCACGGTGACCCTACCGGCGACCTGCTGATCGTCGGCTGGGGCTCGACAATGGGTGCGATTGAAGAGGCGGTTGATCGGGCCAGGGCGGACGGCGAGAAGGTTTCCTCTATCCACCTTCGTTTCCTGTCACCGATGGAACCCGGACTAAAGGAAATTTTCGCGGGCTTCAAGAAAGTAATGACCGTCGAGATCAATTACAGCGACGACGCCAATGCTTCGCTCCCGGGAGGCGAAGAGTACCGACGCTACTCGCAACTGGCGTTTTTACTACGCGCCCATACGCTGATGGATATCGATTGTTGGTCCAAGGTCCCTGGTCACCCGCTACAGCCGGGCACCATACGCAAGGTCATAGATTCCCGACTCGCAGAGATGCAAGGAGCAGTAGCATGTTCGGCTTAAAAGGTGACTGGTCTCTCGAGGTCAAGGATCGTTATTTCACCCTGGATGATTACTGCGGAGCGGAACCGCGGTGGTGCACAGGTTGCGGCGACCACGGCATCCTGGCTGCAGTGCACCGGGTTTGCCGCGATTCGCAGGTCAAGCCGGAAAAGACGGTAGCAGTATCGGGAATCGGCTGTTCAAGCCGCCTGCCGCACTACATGAATACCTACGGCTTTCATGGCCTGCACGGTCGTGCCCTCCCGGTCGCCTGTGGCGTCAAGTCACGGCGCCCGGACCTGGATGTCTGGGTTGCCACCGGCGACGGCGACTGCTTCTCGATCGGCGGCGGCCACTGGATTCATGCCATGCGTTACAACATGGATCTGACTCTGCTGGTATTCGACAATGGCATCTACGGACTGACCAAGAAGCAGACGTCCCCGACGACGCCGCTGGATGTGCCGACCAATACTCATCCGTCCGGCGCATTGCTGCCACCCCTCAATCCGCTGACCGTGACGCTCGGTATCACCAATATTTCCTTCGTCGCCCAGATCGTCGACTGGAATGCCCCGCTCCGCCACGAAGTCATCAGGATGGCGCATGAACACAAAGGCACCAGTTTCGTCCGCATCATTCAGCGCTGCCCCGTTTACGTGGAGTCGATCGGGAAGTCGCTGCAGGACGAGCCGGCCCGGATGCAGCTGCTAACGCACGAGAAAGGCGTACAGGTAGACGACACGGTCAAGAAACTGTTCCCCAATCACGCGGAGCACGACCCGTCCGACCTCGCCGCCGCGCGGGCGCTGGCGGAGAACGCCGACGTCCTGCCGTTGGGAATCCTCTACCACAATCCGGATGCGCCGCAGTACGACACGATGACCGCGGTGGGCATGGATATTAGCGTCGAGGACAAGCTCGCCGGAATGAATGAAGCGCTGGATCACTTTGCGTTGTAACCAGAAACTGCTATCGAGCGGACCGACACGATGAATTCCGTAACGGAAAGAAAGCAAGACAACGCAGCCGAAGTCGGCGGCGGCGCAGACGTGATCGATATGCTCCGTCGTTTCCACTACGGCGAACCTGTAGCGTCCGCTGCAACAGCCAGGCCCCCGGACGACATTCTGCCCGCATTGCTCAATCCGTACCGGGACGCATCCGCGATCCGCTACCAGTACCCGCTATACCTGGCGCCAACCGACGGCAAGGAGCAGGTGGCACTGGCCAGGCCGGCCAGCGACTTCCTCCTTGATACGCTGGAAGCCCTTGCGCCCGGCGAGTCTGATGCAAAGATATTGAAAGACAATCTTCCCTGGATCGAGCGTCATGTCAGGGAGCAGTTGCAGAACCCGGATCCCGTTGATGGCGGCAAGGCGCTCGCATCGGCCGCCGAGGCCATGCTGGAGCAGCTGGATCTCAACGAGAGCAGCCGCGAGGCCCTTGCAGCCGATCTGGAGCGCCTGCAAGACGCCGTTCCGGCCGGCGCCAGGTTCCTGGGATACGGCCCCCATGTGTCGCTGCACCTGCTGGTGCACGCGATACGCGATCGACAGGCACAACGGCGCGAGGCATTCCGTCAACAAATCAGCAAGCTCATTCACGGTCTGCAATCCTTGCTCGAAGTCGAAAAGGCGAAAACACCGGGTACTAACAAGGCAGGCGGCGACCAGAGCGCCGCGTCGCAATACCTCGATACCGGCGCCCTTTCGGGAATGCTGGGCCAGCGCGCCCACGGATCGGTGGAAATGCCGACGGAGCGGCGCGAGCGGATTGCAAACGCACTCGAGGTGCTGCAGGGCTGGACGAACGATCCCGTCCTGGTCAGGTTTGTCGGCAAACTGGATGATGCTTCGCTTACTGAATTGCCAGTGCTCGACGTCGTCGACAGCGACGAACCGTGCGCCACGGCAACAGACGTATTCACCGAAGACGCCGCAGAATTTGCGCAGCTCTTTGCTGCAGCCCGAATCGCCGAGCTCGAAATCGCCGGAAACTACAACCCGGCTATCCATGATTCCTGGTTCGCGGGGTTTGACTGGCAAGCCTTTTCCGACGAGGAGATGCAGCTGGTGACTCGCGTGGTAGCCCTGGTGTCAGCCAACCATCTTGCCGGGGACGGCCTGCCATCGTTTTCGCAGCTGCTCGGATCACGCCTGCCCGTTCACGTGCTGACCTGGGTTCGTGCCTACGACAATCCCGCAGCAAAACCCGGCGACGGTCCCTTTGACGCCTACCGCTTCGAACTGGCCTATTTTGGCGTCGGCCACCGCCAGGTCGTGGTTGCACAAACGTCCGCAGCCCGCCATGCGGACCTCCTCGCAGGCTTCCTGTGCGCACTCGATTGCAATCGTACGAGCCTGCACCTGATCAATCGCGGTACACAGACAAAGTCGAAGAAGCCGCTTCTCGACCCCTGGTTTGTCGCAAGCGCGGCACTCGAAAGCCGCGCACATCCATTCCTGCTTGTGAACCCGGATGGCGGCGACCATGCCGCCGAACGTGTCAGCTTTGCGGGCAATCCGCAGGCCGACAGCGACTGGCCCGTCGAGCCGCTCGAGTATCGCGGTGCTGATGGCGAAACAACCAGGATGGATCTTGCATTCACATTCGCCGACTACGCACTGCTGATGCCGGCGCTGCACGACTATTTCCGCACGGTGCCACCGGGGTTCGAATCTCCGGACATGGTGACAGTAGACGAGTACCTGCAAGCTGACGATGATCTTGTCGATCGCCTGGTTCCTTTCGTTTGGGGTATCGATGAAGAAGGCACGCTGACCAGGCTCGTCGTATCACGAGCCCTGGTGTTCGCCTGCCGCGATCGCCTGAATTACTGGCACACACTTCAGGAACTGGCGGGAATTCAGAATTTCTACGTCGAGGAAGCGGTCGACCGGATCATCAAGGAACAACAGGCGGCGATCGATGCCGAGCGCGAACAGCTCAGAAAAGAACACGACGAAGAGCTGGAAAGTGTGCGCTCCGAGGCGGCCGGTGAGGCCATGGGACAACTCGTCGATGTGCTGATGGGCGCGGATCTTTCCGGCATCGTAGCGGATGGCAGCCAGATAGCCAGCATGCCGGCAGCGACAGTGCCCGAGGAACCTCCTGCATCGGTCGATGAGCCCGAACCGCAACCCGTCGTCGACGAAGACGACGAGGACGAGTTGAGCTTCGACGAGCCCTGGCTCGACACCGCAATGTGTACCACCTGCGACGACTGCATGGCCATCAACAAAATGATGTTCGTGTACAACGAGGACAAGCAGGCGATCATCAAGGATGCCACCGCCGGGACGTATGCCGACCTGGTCGCCGCTGCTGAAATTTGCCCCGCGAAGTGTATTCACCCGGGCAAACCACTGGACCCGAATGAGGCGGGTTTGGACGAACTCATCGCCCGTGCCGAACCCTTCAACTGATGAACGATCTGCTGCTAGCGCCGGCCATCATGGTTGGAATCGGCCTGTTCTTCGGCACGATTCTGGCGATCGCGCAGCGATTCCTGAAGGTCGATGAAGATCCCCGTATCGAGGCAACCAACGAACTGTTACCGGGCACCAATTGCGGTGCGTGCGGCCAGCCGGGCTGTCTGCCGTTTGCCGAAAAGCTGGTCAGCGGAGAGGTGGATCCAGGCCAGTGCACGGTCAGTACGGACGAGAGCCTGGAACAAATCGCCGAGTACCTCGAAGTCGATGCGGGCCGGGCCGAAAAGCTCGTCGCTCGACTACGCTGCGGCGGCGGTGGTCTGCAGGCACACCAGATCGCCGAATATCGCGGCTTCGAAGGCTGTCGTGCCGCGGCCGTCGTATCAGGGGGTGGCAAGGGCTGTGCATGGGGATGCCTCGGCCTGGCCGACTGCGAGCGTGCCTGCACGTTCGATGCTATTCACATGAACCAGAATGGGCTTCCCCAGGTAGATACGGAGAAGTGCCGTGCCTGTCCTGATTGCGTCGCCGCCTGCCCCAGGGACCTGTTTGAACTCGTGCCGCTCAATCAGAACCTCTACGTGCAATGCAGTATTCCGTTGGCCGGTGATGCCGCAACACAACTTTGCAAAGTGGCTTGCGATGCCTGCGGCAAGTGTGTCGCTGATGCGGCTCCGGGACTGATCCACATGGAAGGAAACCTCCCTGTCATTGACTACTCGTCTGGCGCCGAGGCGAAACCCGACGCCGTATTTCGTTGCGCGACCCGATCGATTGTCTGGCTGGAACGCGAGCAGTTCCAGGACCAGGAATCCAGAACAACGAGGGCTGTCTGATGGCCGGCCTGCGCAATATTGCCATTCACTGGTATCGAAAGGCGTTCGGAGCGCCCGCGGGCTCGGATATTCGCGAAGAAGGCCTGGACACCGTACTTGATGGCAATACCGCGGTTGCGTTGTCCGAATCCGCAATGGCCAGCCAGCAGGTTCAGTCCGCCGAAGGTCCCCGCGGGATCGTTGCGGCGGCGACTGGCCTGGCGTTAGCCGGCCGTCGCGCCACAGCCTGCCTGTCCGGAACGGAAATTGCTGCGACCCAGGATCTCCTGGTTTCTGCAGCGGGCAAGCACGCGCCGCTCGTTATCCATCTCGACTCACGTGCAGTTGCCGCGCATGGCGCCACTTTGGGTAGCGGCCATGAGAGTGTCCACCTCAGCGCCGAATCCGGCTTCTTCATGTTGTTTGCAGCGAATGTGCAGGAGGCCGTGGACTACACCCATATTGCAAGGCGCGTCGCCGAAGAAGCGCTCGTCCCGGGTATGGTCATAATGGATAACGAGCAAACGGCCCTGGCTCCTCAGAACACCAGGCTGTTGTCACCCACGCAGGTCAACGCATTCCTGGGTTCGGCGCGCGAACACATCGAATCACCAACGGCCGCACAGAAGCTCCTCTTCGGCGAAACCCGGCGCCGGGTACCAGCCTGGCACGACCTTGACGAACCGGCACTGACCGGCGCCCTGTTCGATCAGGATAGCTTTGCACTCGGAGCCCTGGCCCGCGGGCCATTTTTCGATGACTTCGTCGAGGAAGCGCTACAGCGGTCCTTTGAGCAGTTTGCAGCCGTGGCCGGCCGGCGCTGCGAGGCTGTCTCTCGTTATCGGCTGGACAATGCACCAACCATCTTGCTTGCACAGGGCTCTGCCATAGAGACGGCGAGAGTCGCTGCGGATGTCCTGCGCGACCGGCACAAGATCAAAGTCGGCGTACTGGGAATCCACGTCCTGCGGCCGTTCCCCGCAACCGCAATCGCCAAGGCGCTTTCTGGCTGCAACCAGGTTTTCGTTCTCGAACGCATGGACTCGCCGCTGTCCGGCGAACCGCCACTGAGCCGGGAAGTCCGCTCGTCCTTCGACGACCGGGCGAATGAACAGCGCCCGGCCTTTGCAACCGCCGTCTACGGCGTCGGCGGACTGCCGTTACGTGTTGCCGATCTCGTCGAGCTTGGTACTCGAACGGCTTCATCGCAGGAAAGGCCGGTGTATTTGGGCGTCGCATTCGACGACACATCCGCCATACAGCCCAAGCGTGAGGTGATGCTTGATGCGCTCCGCCGCGCCTATCCCCACGTCGCCAAACTCGGCATTCGATCGACGGAAGAACTCACAGACAGGCCGCAAGCCGGCGCATTGACGATTGCGATACACAGGACGACCGGCCGTGCTGAAGAAGGGATGCTGGAGACCGTGGGTTCTATCCTGCAACAACTCGAAGACGGTCGAATCCGCAGCCGCCCGGCGTTGTCCTGGAAACGCTGGTCCGGCACATGTATCGACTGGCTCACTCACGGTGATGACAATTTGCAGGACCCGGGCGATGAACTCGTGGCCGATGTCGCTCTGTTCGCCGAGCGAAACGAGATACGCCTCACCAGGGCATCGACTACCTTCAGAATCCCGTTCGAGACCGACAGCACCGAAGCATCGGAAACCGGGCTCGGCGGACTGTTTGGTGCAATGCAAAAGGCAGGGCTGATCGATCACAAACCGCGACAGATTATTGCTGCGCGCAGGACCTTACTGGAGGGCATCACGCCAAGCCGACGTGACCAGGTATTAGCCGCATTCCAGTCGGGCCTCGAACAGATCGTGAAGGTCGACGGTGATTCGACCGAAGGAGAACCAGCCGCAAGATCATGGGACGGCGAAGCGCCGGCGGCCGTCCGGCATCTCGCCCGCGACGACGATCACTTCGCAAGCCTGCCGCGGTTCTGGGACCAGACCGGGGTCCTGTACCGCGATGACCAGGATGACCACCTGACCGCCGACCCGTTCCTCGCAACGGGGACAATGCCGCCTCTTAGTTCCACCTTCCACGACACGAGTGGCGGACGCAGCAAGCTGCCGGTGTTCGAGCCTGCACTGTGCACAGGTTGCGGCAAATGCTGGACGCACTGCCCCGAAAGCGCGATCGGTGTCGTTGCTTCCAGGCCGGCTGCGTTGATCGACGCCGGAATCAACCGTTGTGGTGCCGATGCAGTACGGCAGGTATCGAGTAAACTCGCATCGCGAATCATCTCGAGCAATCGAAAAGCCGAAGAGACGCCGGCGACATTCGGCGAAATGCTCGACGAATCCTATTCATGGTTGAAGGACAAGATGCCACTGCCCGATGATCGCAAGCAGGCGATCGAGGACGGTATCGGCAACATTCGCGACGAAATGGGCGCATTGCCGGTCGCTGTGACTAAACCGTTTTTCCACGATGCCGAGGCACAGAAGAAAGACTCCGCTGAATTGCTGTCGATCGCCATCAACCCGGAAGCCTGCAAGTCCTGCGGGCTCTGCGTGAGCAACTGCGAACCCGAGGCGCTGCGCGGCGTTACGCAGGACGCCGCAGTGCTGTCCAACGCGCGCAAGCTTTGGTCAACATTCTCGACCACCCCCGACACGGCCTCCGAAACGCTGGAACGCGTGATGGAAGACCCGGACATCGGCGCGATGGCGGCCATTCTCCTGTCTCGCTATTGCCAGTTTGCGATGCCCGGTGGCGATCCGGCCGAAGCGGGATCCGGAGAGAAGATTGCCGTCCGGCTCGCTCTGTCTGCAACCGAGTTCCATCAGCAACCAATCGCGCAGCGATTCGCAGAAACGCTCGCCGAAGCTGGCGAGTCCGTATCGTCGCTGATCGATAAGACGCTTTCCGCGACGCTCGCAACCGAGAACCTCGACGCCATCACCGAGAAACTAAAGAACACTTCGAGTCCCCGCGTCGACCTGAAGGACCTCGCGAACAGCATCGGGGACGCTGCGGACGATCACTCGATCGATACGGACTACCTCCTGAGGCTGATCGACCTGTCCGAGCGAATAAGGTCTGCGCACCACCGGCTCATTGCGGGAGAACACGGCCTGGGTCGCGCACGCTACGGTCTCGCCGTCGCGGGCGGCAGCACTGCAGAGTGGGCCGGCGCATTCCCGCACAATCCGTTCCAGGCGCCGGTACTCATCGACATGAGCGGCGACGCGGCGCAATTGTCGGCCGGGCTTGTCGAGGGCCACCTCGAGGAGACGACGGAGCTGATTCGTTTGCTGCAGCTTGCGCAGATAGAAGTTGAGCAACCCGACGGCGCCGACTGGAAACGCGAGGCGACCGCGAGCCTCCGTTGGCAGGATCTGAGCGCCGAAGAACTGGCGCTGTGTCCGCCGCTCATACTGATTGGCAGCGACGAGATGCTGGCCGGACAGGGACTGAGCCAGTTAATCTGGCTACTGAACTCCGGGCTGCCGGTTAAGGTGCTGGTACTGAGTGCGCTCGATTTCGGGCTCACCGAGCCTAATAACCCGAGGGGGAATCTCGGGATGCTCGCCCTGGCGCAGCGCAAGGCGTACGTCGCCCAGACTTCAATCGCCCACTCTGAACATCTTGGCATGAGCATGCTGCGCTCGCTTACCCATGAGGGCCCTGCCCTCGTCCAGGTATATGCGCCCAGTCCCGAGCGTCATGGGTTTGCGCCACGGCAAACACTCGAGCAGGCAGAACTCGCCACCAAATGTCACGCGCTACCCTTGCTGCACTACGATCCTCACGCCAAAGGAGTGTTCGGGACGCGCATTACATTGGGCGACAATGCAGAAGACGGCGAGGACGGCTTGACCCTTGCTGACTGGGCGCTGGGACAGGAGCGCTTTGCGGCCAACTTCGAATCACTGGCGGCCGATGCGACCGCGCCGACGCCTCTGCACGAGTGGCTGCAACTCGACGCAAAGGCGCGTAAAGCAAAGACCCCATTCATCACGACGACCGATGAGGATGAAGAGCGGCGGCTCGCTGTATCTCCGGCACTTGCGGCGGCGGCTGACGAGTGCCGGGCCAACTGGCAAACCCTGCAGGAACTTGCCGGCGTCGTCACGCCGTTTACGGAACGACTCGAGCAGGAAATCCGCGCGAACCTGACGGCCGAGCACCAGGCCGATCTCGACGCGCAGAAGGAGACCTTCGAGGCCGAGCTGAAACAGATCCAGGAAAAGACCCAGGCCGAGATCGCCAGCAAGATTCGCAGCCGCCTGCTGCAACTGGCAGCGCAGAAGCGGGATTGACGTGATGAGTGTCTTTCGCCGACTACGCCGCAGCTTTGAGCACGGGGTCCACCCTGCTCATCACAAGCAGCAGACCGAAAACCTGGCTATTCAGCGCGTGCCCTTTGGCAAAGACTACGTCATGCCTCTTGGACAGCACATTGGCGTTCCGGCCAAGGCCATTGTCACGGCCGGCGAACGCGTTCAGCGCGGCCAGCTGATCGCTGAACCAGGTGGATTCGTCTCCACCGGCCTCCACAGCCCGGTAACAGGGACAATCAGTGAGGTCGGTGATTTTCGTGGTGTCGACGGTCGCTTTGCGGCTGCCATTGCGATCGAGGCCGACGCCTTCGCCACACAGCAGGTCGATGCCAGCGCGGGCCCCGATTGGCAGTCCTTATCGCTCGAAGAATTCATTGAAGCCGTGCAGATGGCTGGCATCGTCGGCATGGGCGGCGCGGCCTTTCCGGCGCACGTAAAACTCTCCGTGCCCGACGGCGTCCGGATCAAGCACCTCCTGATTAACGGCGCCGAGTGCGAGCCCTACCTGACGACCGATCACCGGCTGATGCTCGAGAGACCGGAGGCCCTGCTTGAAGGGGCCGAGATTATGCGGCAAAAACTCGGTGCCGAGGAAACGGTGATCGGCATCGAAGCCAACAAGCCCGACGCGATCGAGGCAGTCCGCAATAATATTCAGCCCGGCGATCCGGTGCGCGTTGTGCCTCTCAAGGTCAAGTATCCCCAGGGTGCCGAGAAGATGATGATCAGGAGCGTCTTCGGTATAGAGGTACCGGCCGGACAACTGCCGCGCGACGTCGAGGTCAACGTCAACAACGTCGGCACAATTGTCGCAATCGCGGACTATTTTCTTCGTGGAATGCCATTAATCGAACGCGTAGTAACGGTCGCCGGGCCGGGCGTGTCTTACCCGGCAAACCTGATCGTGCCGCTCGGGACGCCGGTACGCGACGTCGTGAAGTTCTGTGGTGGTCTGAAGCCGGGCACGCGCGAAATCATCATGGGCGGTCCGATGATGGGCCGGCCGATCGCGAGTCTCGATGTACCCATCCTGAAAGGTTGCTCCGGGGTTCTCGTGTTCACCGAGGATCAGACAGCCAGGCGCAAAGAGTACCCGTGCATCAGTTGCGGACGCTGCCTGGAAGCCTGTCCTTACTTCCTGAACCCGTCCCGGCTCGCGCGTCTCTCCAAGGCGCGCATGTTCGACGAAATGAAGGCCTATAACGTATTCGACTGCGTCGAATGCGGCTGCTGCACTTTCGCCTGTCCATCCAGTATCCCGATCGTCCAGCTTATACGCACAGCCAAAGACGACCTGGCCCATCGCAAGGAGCCTGACGCGTGAAGCAACGCGATCCAGACCTGCTGCTCTTCCACGCGCCGCTGTTGCGCCAGGGAATGACGACGCCGAAGGCGATGCGCGACGTGCTGATTGCACTGGCGCCGGCGACGGTGGCGTCGATGTGGTTCTTCGGGCTCAGCGCCATTCTCATCCTGGGAACGTCAATCATCGGCGCGGTCGCGGCCGAATGGCTGTTCGCCGACAAGCAGGCTCGCGGCGACTCCCTGCGCGATGCCAGCGGCATATTGACGGGACTCTTGCTCGGACTCACGTTACCGCCGGGCCTGCCATTATGGATGGCATTCCTCGGTGGATTTGTCGCCATCGCGCTGGGCAAGGTCATCTGGGGCGGCCTGGGACACAACCTGTTCAACCCGGCATTGCTGGGTCGTGCATTTCTCCTCGCCACGTTTCCGATCGCCATGACCACGTGGGTGCCCACAGTCGGGGATGGCGGTTTCCTCGAAATCTACCCGGGCAACCTCGCCCTGCCATTCATGCAGTCACAGGTCGACGCCATGAGTTCCGCCACACCGCTCGGCATGCTGAAGTTCGAACAGGAAGTCACGCCGCTAACGGAGTTGATGTTCGGCAAGGTCAGTGGCTCGCTTGGCGAAACCAGCGGACTCCTGCTGTTACTCGGCGGCATCTATCTCTGGCTGAGGCGCGACCTCGACTGGCGCATTCCGGTGAGCATCTTGCTTACCGTCCTTATCTTCTCCGCTATCCTCGGCCTGTTTGACGCGGCGCGGTTCCCTGCGCCGCTGTTCTCGGTCTTCTCGGGCGGCCTGCTGCTCGGCGCCATCTACATGGCGACCGACCCTGTTACGTCCCCGGTTACACCAAAAGGCGCATGGATTTTCGGTATCGGCACGGGTGTTCTCGTCATGCTGATTCGCGTGTTCGGCGGGCTGCCCGAAGGCGTGATGTACGCGATCCTGCTGATGAATGCCGCGACACCGCTCATTGATCGATACACGCAACCCAGGGTGTTTGGTCGTGGGGTCGACACCGAATGAACGTCGTCGCCAACAAGCAATCGTCGAACCCCAGCTCCCTACGTCTCGTCATGACGCTGGCGATTGCGGGACTGATATCCGGAATCGCGATCATCGGCATCTACGAATCGACGTTGCCGACGATTACGGCCAATAAGGCCCGCGAGTTGCGCGAGGCGGTGTTCAAAGTATTACCCGGCGTGAGCCGGATGCAGGCACTGGTTTCGAGGAAGGGTGCACTTGTTGTAGTCGACTCGCCTGAGAAGGACGAACCAGTGATCTACGGTGGCTACGACGACGGAGGCGCATTTATGGGCTATGCCATTCCGGCAGCAGGACCGGGCTTCCAGGACACCATTGCCATACTGTACGGGTACAAACCCGCAGAACAGCTCGTCGTCGGCATGGAAGTCCTCGAGAGTCGGGAGACGCCGGGACTCGGTGACAAGATTTACAAGGACGCCGAGTTTGTTGGCGGTTTCAGCGCGCTGTCCATCGAGCCCGAGATCGTCGCCGTGAAGAAGGGCACCAGCAGCCGTCCTAACGAGATCGACGCCATTACGGGCGCGACGATCTCGTCCAAGGCCGTCGTACGGATCATCAACGAAGCGCATACCGCATGGAATTCGCAGTTGCCGGCTCCGGGTTCCGAGCCGCCGCTCCGGGAGACGGACACGGCAGGCACCGAGGCTGGACAATGAAAAAGAACGAGTCCTACGAAGAGTTCATCAAGGGTGTCTGGAGGGACAACCCGGTGTTCGCCCAGGTGCTCGGCATGTGCCCGATGCTCGCCGTCACTAACTCCGCGGTTAACGCCGTTGCAATGGGCATGGCGACGTTCTTTGTCCTCGTGGGCTCGAGCTTCCTCGTCTCGAGTTTCCGCCACTGGATTCCCAAGCAGGTGCGTATCTCCTGCTTCATCATAATTATTGCAACGTTTGTGACGATCGCCGACTACACATTGCTCGCGCTCGTGCCGAAAGTGCACAAGGAGCTCGGCGCCTTCATTCCGCTCATCGTCGCGAATTGTCTGATATTGGGCAGGCAGGAGGCGTTTGCCTCACGCTACCCGACTCGCCTTGCCGTTATGGATGCCCTGGGGATGGCCGCGGGATTCCTGCTGGCGCTGTTCTCCCTGGGCGCCGTGCGCGAGATCCTCGGAGACGGAGCACTCTTCGGCGTCAAGCTGTTCGGTGAAAACTTCGAGCCCTGGGTCATCATGATCCTGCCGCCGGGCGGCTTCCTGACGCTTGGCGTGATCCTGCTGTTCTTCAACTGGATCAAGTTCAAGAAGGATGAGTTCCTGGAAGACGTCGCTGAAGCAGAAAGGAGCGGTAGCTGATGGATAATCTGCTTTGGATCTTCGTCAGTGCCCTGCTGGTCAACAATTTCGTGCTGACCTATTTTCTTGGTCTGTGTCCGTTCCTTGGCGTCTCCAATTCGCTCGAGACTTCCGCCCGGCTTGGGCTCGCCACGACTTTCGTGATGCTCGTGACGGCCGTGTGCGCCTGGGTACTCAATACCTACGTCCTGATTCACGCGCCTTACTTGCGACTTATCTGCTTCATCGTCGTCATCGCCAGCACCGTGCAGTTCATCGAGATGCTGATCAAGAAGCTCAGCCCTGCGCTGTTCCGTGCGATGGGGATATTCCTGCCGTTGATCACGACCAATTGCG
>CAZKZE010000033.1:0-3875 GCA_964557165.1 uncultured Woeseiaceae bacterium | reverse complement strand
CCTGCGCTGTTCCGTGCGATGGGGATATTCCTGCCGTTGATCACGACCAATTGCGCAATCCTGGGCCTGGCGATCTTCGCGACCAACCGCGGCTACGGATTCTGGGAAGGCATCATTTATGCACTCGGCGCCGGCATTGGCTTTACTCTTGCGTTGGTACTGCTTGCGGGCCTGCGTGAGGAGTCGGAGTTGTCCACCATTCCCAAACTGATCCAGGGCACGGCGATGAACTTGATCATCGCTGGCATCCTGTCGATGGCGTTCATGGGCTTTGCCGGACTGTTCAGTTCTACCTGAGGAGTGGTGAAATGCTGACAACCTACATCTTCCCGCTACTCGCAGTCATTGCCTTGTGTGGATTCTGGGCGGTGTTCCAGTTGTGGCTCGCAAAGCATGATCCTGATGCGGAACGGCGGTCACTGAAATGCGGTGGCTGCGGCCGCCAGGGCGAGTGCGACGGGCGCTGATCAAGCCAATGCCTGTCCCAGTTCGTGTAACATCCTGTCCATGAAAATCTTCCGGATATTGCCTCTGACCCTGGCATTGACGCTGCTTTGCGCGAACGCTGTCGCCAAACCAACAGCCGAGATTGACATGATCGTTCCGAACCTTTCGCTCAATCAGAGGATTGCGGAGCAAATCGTGGACCTGGTCGGCGAGGATTCGGGCATCAGGATCAACCTCGTTCCGCGACCCGAACACGCCGAGTCAACACTCGACGCCATCGAGAAGGGCTACGCGGATATTGGAATTACACTCAACAACGCACAGTATCGCGAGGGTATCTCGACGGTCATGCCCTTGTACCCGAGTGTCCTGCAGGTAATGGCCGACGCTGATCGACCCGCCGGTAGTCTGCGTGAGTTCCTTGCGGATGCGGTTATCTATGCCGGCCCGAAGGAATCTCTATCGCGGCTACTGACAGAGCAGCTCATTACCGACTTCGAATATGCCGATGTTGACGTGAGGTTCGCCGAATCATTCGACGATAAGCCCAATGTCATAATTGTATATGCACCTATCGACAGAGAACGGCTTATCAGGGAGCCCTTTCTCGAGGGTATGAAACTGTTCACGTTCGGTGATCCCGCCGATATCGGGCTTGGCACCGCGGTTGACCGTGCTGTCTTGCTGAATCCGAGACTGCGCCCATTCGTTATTCCTGTCGGGACCTTCGGCGACCTGACCCCTGAACCGGTCCTGACAGTCGCCGTCGACACTCTCCTCGTATCCCGGTCCGACATGGATAGCACAGTCATCTACGATCTCTACCGGGAGATGCTGAGATTGCGTCCCGCGCTTTTCAGTGTGCGCCCGGAACTGTTCCAGCCCATCGACGACGACATCGCGCATTCCAATCTCGCATTCAGCCTGCACCCTGGTGCATTGGCATACATAAAACGAGACGAACCGACACTGATCGAGCGTTATTCAGGTGTCGGCGAGGTAGTCGTCGCACTCACGGTCGCTCTTGTCAGTGCCAGTGTCGCGCTCGTAAAGATCTACCGGCTACGCCGCAAGAACCGGCTGGACAAGTTCCTCGTCCAGGTCATCGACATCCGGAACTCTGTGACGCCACAAAGCAGCGACGACGACCGCGCGGCGGCGATTGCGGAAATTCGGGCACTGCAGGACTTCGGATTCGAGCAATTGGTTGATGAGAAGCTGGCGGCGGATGAGAGCTTCCGTATCTTCATCGAACTAACGAACGATACAATCGAGTACCTGCAGAGGGCTGGCGCGTAGGCTCACCCTTGATTGAGCTAACCGAGGATCTCAAGCAGCGGCTCGAGCATTTTCTCGTAAGGCTTCCATGCACCGATCGAGCCGCGGTATACGGGCTGCCGAACTTGTGATGCACTGAGCGTCGCGATCGGTCGCTCGTAGCTGTGAAACTCGAGACAGCCGGGGTCCCACTCGAGGCCACACGCATCCAGCAGCTCGCGTGTCGCTTGTTCCTGATTGTCGATAATCGATTCGTATTCAACGTTGTGTATTTCACCGGGCATAACATCTTCCCAGTGATCCATTAGTGTCTTGTAACCGTTGTAATAGCGCGCCAGGTGCCTCAAATCATATGCATAGGCATGTGAGTCCGACCCGAACAGGTGCTTGTAGATAGAGAAACAGGTATCGCGGGGATCGCGGTGACAGTGTATGAGAGTCGCGTTCGGGAACAGGATTCGAATCATGCCGACATTCAGGAAATTGTGCGGGAGTTTGTCGGTGATGCGGTCCGCATCCACGTTCGGCAGGCTATCAAGGTACTGCCCGGCGACCGTTTCGAAACTGCTGTTCGACGCGGCATCGAACGAGTCGGTGTAATCAATACCATTGCTGATTGGAAAAGTGTCGACGATCGAGTTCACCAGGAAAGGCAGTTCGCCGGCGCCGAAAACTTCAGAGTGGCTTGCAAGGATTTGCTCGATCAGCGTCGTGCCGGACCGTGGCATGCCTACTATGAATATCGGCGTCCGATCTGGCACGCCTGCCCCGCTCCACTTGTCGAGAAACGCCCTGTCGACACGGGTACGAATGTTTTCCATCGCGCGAAGATGATTATCCGGCTCGTATTCGAGTTCGGCCGATTTCAGCTGGTTTGCCATCAGGTACTGCGCCGCGGCTTCGTCATGCCGGGCGGCGTTTTCGAAATGCCTGCCGAGCGCAAACGCGAGGCGCATTCGGTCATCCGACGATGTCCCGGCCGCCTGCTGCAATTCAAGCAGTGCCGTGACCTCCTGTTCGTCGAAAGCGTTTTTCGAAACAGCGGAGATGCCGTGCCAGGCTCTTGTGTGACTTGAGTCCAGTCTTACGGCATTGCGAAATGCAGCCAGCGCTTTGTCCTTTTCGCCGAGATCCTGAAAAACAACACCCAGCCTGAAATGTCCCTCGACATTTCCAGGCTCTTGCAAAAGAAGTTCTTCGTAATGGCCTATTGCCTCTGCCAATCTACCGGATTGATGCAGAATCCTGGCAAGATTGCTGCGCACCTGCGCCATCTCGGGTTGCGCCTTTAGCACCTCATCAACACACTGAATGGCGTCGTCAACCTGACCCGCTGCAAGCAGTATGTTTGCCATCGACATCTGCATAGCGATGGACGGCGCGCCCTCCGAAACCGCTTTCCTGATCTCTCGCAAAGCATCGTTCGGCCGACCCATCTTCAATAACGTGTCGGCGAGGCTGTGGCGTATCTGGGCTACCACGGCGGCGGACGCAGGCCCCGCCGCCAGTGCACGTTCCAACCGCTCAACAGCCTCTTCGTAACGACCGAGCGCAGTCAGCCCATAGCCAAGATTGATGAACGCATCGACATAACCCGGACGAGCGTCGACTGCCCGTTGAATGAGGCTGACGGCCTCATCGAACCGGCCGAACTGCAAACCAATGACTCCAAGGTAATGCAGCGCGTCAGCCTGTTGCGGGTGCTCCTCCAGCAGGCTCCTGTAGAGCTTCTCGGCTTCGCCGACCTTACCGCTGTTGTGAAAGTGCAGCGCCCGATCGAGCACCTGTTGTTGTTCGCTGGGCAAATTCATGCCGCAATGGTACCGAAGGCCAGTCACGAAAGCCCTCTCGCTGGGCTGGACTAGCGCTGAGCGACAGTTTCCCTAATCCGGTATTCGCTCATTCCGAGCCGGCTCTCCAGCAGACTTCCATTGCCGCAGGAAGGCCTTTTCTGCTTCCCCGGCTTCGATCACCTGCTCTGCGTTGCGATTACCTTCCAGCCACCTCTCCACCTCGTGCCTGTGCAGTTCCGTTAACCGAATAAACTCGTCCAGCCAAGTTGCCATGCGAATCTCTCCCGATCTCACTGTTTGTCCACAGCAATAGTACTCGAATGGTGCCAAAAGACCGGGTTTCAATACCCCTAAGGG
>CAZKZE010000032.1:0-28370 GCA_964557165.1 uncultured Woeseiaceae bacterium | reverse complement strand
GCATACCGGATAATGCGCGCTTCTCAATACACGGTCCCACCATGGCACAGTACATATACACGATGAATCGCGTTGCGAAGGTCGTTCCGCCGAAGCGGCACATCATTCGCGACATCTCACTTTCGTTTTTCCCGGGCGCCAAGATCGGTGTACTCGGCCTCAATGGCTCGGGCAAATCGACTCTAATGCGCATCATGGCCGGCCTCGACACCGAGATCGATGGGGAGGCACGTCCGCAACCCGGTATCAAGATTGGCTATCTGCCGCAGGAACCGAATCTGGACCCGGCCAAAGACGTACGTGGCAATGTTGAAGAGGGTCTGGGTGAGACGATCGAACTCCTGCATCGCTTCGAGGAGATCAGCCACAAATTCGCAGAGCCGATGAGCGATGACGAAATGAACGCCCTGCTCGAGGAGCAAGGCAAATTGCAGGACGCGATCGATGCGGCTGGCGGTTGGGAAGTCGACCGCAAACTCGAAGTCGCTGCCGACGCGCTGCGCCTGCCGCCCTGGGATGCGGACGTTACAAAACTATCGGGTGGTGAGCGCCGACGGGTCGCGCTGTGTCGCCTGCTGCTCTCGCAGCCAGACATGCTGCTGCTCGATGAGCCAACCAACCATCTCGATGCAGAGTCTGTCGCCTGGCTGGAGCGTTTCCTCGACGAGTACCCAAGCACCGTTATCGCTGTAACCCACGATCGCTACTTTCTCGACAACGTCGCCGGCTGGATCCTCGAACTCGACCGCGGACACGGCATACCGTGGGAAGGCAACTACTCGTCCTGGCTGGAGCAAAAAGAGGCGCGGCTCAAAGTCGAAGAAGCCGGCGAGAAGGCGCGCAAACGAGCGATGGAACATGAACTCGAATGGGTGCGCAGCAATCCGAAAGGCCGGCAGGCGAAATCGAAGGCGCGCCTCAAACAATTTGAGGAGTTGTCGTCGCCGTCCTACCAGGCACGCATCGAGACGAATGAAATCTACATCCCGCCGGGCCCGCGGCTCGGTGATGTCGTTCTTGAAGTCCAGGATCTCAGGAAAGGCTTTGACGACAAGCTCCTGATCGATGGCCTGAGTTTCCAGTTGCCGCCGGGCGGCATTGTCGGCGTAATCGGCCCGAACGGCGCCGGCAAGACGACATTGACGCGCATGATCACGGGGCAGGAGCAGCCGGATTCAGGCACGCTGCGACTCGGCGAGACCGTACAGATCGCGAGCGTGGACCAGTCTCGCGACAGCCTCAACGATGACAAGACCGTCTGGGAGGAAATCTCGGACGGCCTCGACATGATCAAGGTCGGCAACTACGAGACGTCATCGCGTGCTTATGTCGGACGATTCAATTTCCGTGGCCAGGATCAGCAGAAGAAGATCGGCCTGTTGTCGGGAGGTGAGCGCAACCGGGTTCACCTGGCCAAGATGCTAAGAGCCGGAGGCAACTTCCTGCTGCTCGACGAACCAACCAACGACCTCGACGTCGAGACGTTGCGCGCGCTGGAGGAGGCGTTGCTCGAATTCCCCGGCTCGGCGATGGTGATCTCGCATGATCGCTGGTTCCTGGACCGCATTTGCACCCATATGCTCGCGTTCGAGGGGGACTCGGTGGTGACCTGGTTTGCCGGAAACTACGCGGACTACGAGGAAGATCGCAAACGCCGCCTCGGCACCGATGCGGCAAACCCACACCGAATCAAGTATAAGAAGCTGGACGCCTGACAAACGGAGAGCACAACGATGAACCTGCTGCTGATCGCCAGTACGGTATTCACGCTGATCACGTTGTATTTCGTTTTTTCGATGGTTCGCCACGCACGGCGGCGACGCCCGGTCCGCGCGACGCGTTCGCTGGCTGGCGGCGCTGTGTCTGCCTGCGCGGGGGGCGCGAGCATCATGCTGGCCTTCAGTTATTTCGGTTACTTCCAACTCGTCGATGAGCAGCTCGTCGGCCGGATAAAATTCAGCGAGTCCGCGCCCGAGCAGTACGTTGCTCGCCTCATGCTGGAGGGCGAACAGCAAGACCGGATGTTTGAACTCCTGGGTGACGAGTGGCAGATGGACGCACGCGTCATTACCTGGAAGCCGCCGATGACATTGCTGGGACTCGACCCCATATACCAGCTGGACCGGCTCAGCGGCCGCTACGCCGAAGTCGAAGAAGAGCTCAGCAAGCATCGCAGCGTGCACGCACTGTCCGAGCCCGTGCCGATGGACGCCTGGCAGTTCGCGCGTAAATATCCGAAGCTGTTGCCCGGTGTTGACGCGCACTACGGAACGGCCACGTATCTGCCAATGGCACACGGCGCGGTTTTCGAAGTAACGATGACCAGGACGGGTCTGATCGCTCGTCCGCTTAACGATGCGGCGGAAGAAGCTGTCGGCGATTGGGGACAGTAATGATTTATGGATTATGTCAAGCGCATGCGGCGAACGAATATTGATGGTGCATACTGAAGTTGCTGATTGATAAAAACTATTCGGCTAAATCGATACCAATAAATCGATAAGAAGAATTGAGCGAAATGGCAATTGTAATTGACAGAGAACAGGGGATTAAAAGCGAGCTCGACGACCAGGTCGGTCTTGAGTGCCCCTATTGCGGCGTGTTCGCACACATGCAGCCGCAGGCCGTCCCGGACGCGTCGTCACTGCTGCGTGACAAACCCAAGCACGTTGGCCTCGTGTACAAATGCGATGCCTGCAATGCGCCCGTCTTTCTCCGTTTCGCCGTGCGCCAGTACGAAGACAACAAGGTCGAGCTGTATCGCAATTTCGTTGAGCTGGAACGACCGAAAGAACGCTTCGCGTTCTCCTATCTGCCCAAGCATACTGAGGTGCTTTTTCGCGAAGCGCTGAGCTGTTATTCGAATAACAACTTCAACGCCTTTGGGTCCATGTGTCGCCGCGCGTCGGTCAGCGCATTCCACGCCCTGGGTGATGGAGGCAAGCTCAGGGCCTTCGAAGAAGTCATGGTCGCGCAGGATATTGCGGGAATCGAGGATGACGCGTTCGCGCCAGTGAAGAAGGTGCTGTTCAGCACCGGGCCTCACGAGGAGCTGCCACTGCTGAACCGAGCCCAGGCCGGCATCCTGCTCGAAGTGCTCAAGGATATGTTCTACCAGTGCTTCGTACGCCGCGGAAAACTCACGCGCGCGATCAAGGTGCGCCGTTTCTTTGTCACTGAAGCCAACAACGACTCCGTTCAATCCGCCTGAAATGCGATCTCGCTGACTGCTTCGAACGGGTGAATGTGCACGCGCCTGACCTCGATGTCGTAGAGAAACACGAACTGCCCGGTCGTGCCCAATAGCGTGAATGTCTGCTCGTCCACACTTTCTGCGAAGGTCACATCGACAAGCTTGCCGTTACCGTCCAGCGTGTTGTTTGCCTGTCTGTTCGCGTAGGCGAAAATAAAGATCAGCACCATTAGAACCACTGCGAAGTTGTTGATGAATCGATACCGCGGCGACCCATACCAGGCCCACAACTTGCCCGGCTTCTTGCGCTCGACGCGCATGCTTGATCTGTTATCGATAAGGATGGCCGAGACTGAGAGGAACACGAGGGCCCACGTGAAGGGCTCCTTGAGCGATGCCAGCAGAAAGTCGCTGATCTGGGCATAGTTGAAAACATTGATGCCAAAGCGGCGCAGGAACGCCCAGGAATAGAACATGCCGACAAAAGAGGCAGCCAGGTAGAACGCCGACACGAGCAACGCGGGGTGCTCACGCAGAAAGGCCGCCAATCGTGAATTCGGTGTATCTGCCATGACCCGAGTCTACCCAATCGCGACGCGCGCGTTGCGGAACATGCGCAGCCAGGGGCCGTCGTTACCCCAATCATCGGGATGCCAGGAATTCTGGCGGGTCAGAGCGACACGTTCCGGGTGCGGCATCATGATCGTCACACGACCGTCCTCGTTGCTGAGGCCGCAAATGCCGTCGACAGATCCATTCGGATTCGCCGGGTACCGGTCGGCCACCTCGCCGTAGTTATCGACATAGCGCATTGCGACCGTGTATGAGGCCGAGTATCGAGCCGCATCGTCAGCGAATTCCGCGCGGCCTTCGCCGTGTGACGTGGCAATCGGCAAGCGAGACCCCGCCATGCCGTCGAGGAACAAAGAGGGACTCTCCACAACCTCGACGAGGCTGAGCCGCGCTTCGAACTGTTCGGACTTGTTGCGCAGAAAACGCGGCCAGTGACCCGCGCCCGGGATGATGTCCTTGAGATGCGACATCATCTGGCAACCATTACAAACACCAAGCGCGAACGTGTCGCCGCGCTCGAAGAACGCCGTGAACTGATCCCGTGTACGCGAATGATAGAGCACCGACTTCGCCCAGCCACCGCCGGCACCGAGAACATCACCAAACGAGAACCCACCGCAAGCAATCAATCCCTGGTAGCCGTCCAGCGTGTCTCGGCCCTCGAGCAAGTCGCTCATGTGCACGTCGACCGCCGCAAACCCGGCCTTGATAAAGGCCGCGGCCATCTCGTTCTGGCTGTTAACGCCCTGCTCTCTCAGGATTGCCACGCGCGGCCTGGCAGCGCTGCGGAACGGACGCACGATATCGTCGAGCGGATCGAAGCTTAGCTGAACATTGAGCCCCGGGTCCTTGTCATCCTCGACGAGATCGAATTCTTCTTTGGCTGTCGCCGGATTGTCGCGCAAGGCCTGGATTCGATAACTCATCTCGGACCATTCGCGTTGCATGGTCACCCGGTGGATCTCGAGTACGTTCTCACTGTCGCCGCGAACAACGAGTTTGCCACTATTGTTAACCCGGCCGATGGCCTCCGCCTTGATACCGTTCCTGTCGAGCACCATCTGCACCTGTGGCAGTTTGCTTTTCGCGACCTGGACGACCGCGCCGATTTCCTCACTGAAAAGCTGCTTCAGCAATTCAACCCGGGAGCCGCTCAGCGTTAGCGACACGCCCAGGCGGCTCGCAAAAATCATCTCGGCCACGGTAGCCAGCAAGCCACCGTCACTGCGATCGTGATAGGCAAGCAACATGTCGCGTTGACTCAACTCCTGCACGGCCGCAAACAGACCCCTTAGCCGCTGCGCGTCGTCGAGATCCGGCGTTGCGCCGCCCGTGCGTGCGTAGGCTTGTGCCAGGCACGATGTACCAAGACGATTCCTGCCCTGCCCCAGGTCGAACAGCAGCAAGTAGCTCGACTCATCCGTGCGGCGCAATTGCGGCGTCAGGTGCCGGGTAACGTCCGTGACCGGCGCGAAGGCCGACACGATCAGGGAAACCGGCGCAACCACGTTGTGCTCGCCGTTCTCGTCGTCCCAGCGCGTGCGCATCGACATCGAGTCCTTGCCCACCGGAATAGCAACGCCGATTTCACGGCAGAGTTCGTCGCCAACCGCTTTGACCGTATCAAACAGGTTGGCATCCTCCCCGGGATGTCCCGCCGCTGCCATCCAGTTCGCGGACAACCGCACCTTAGCCAGGTCTTCGATGGGTGCAGCCGCGATATTCGTAATGGCCTCGGCAACAGCCATGCGGCCCGACGCCGGTGCATTGGTCGACGCGAGCGGCGTACGTTCTCCCATCGCCATCGCTTCGCCGGTAAGGCCGCCGAAGCCGGACGCCGTGATAGCGACATCGCTGACCGGAACCTGCCAGGGGCCCACCAGCTGGTCACGGGCACTCAGGCCGCCGACCGTGCGATCACCTATATGGATCAGAAATGACTTTGCGGCGACAGCCGGGAAACGCAGCACACGCAGCGCGGCTTCCTCCAGTTCGATGCCATCGAGATCGAGAGACTCATCAGGCAACGGCGCGCGCTGGACATTACGCTCCATCTTCGGTGGATTGCCGAGCAACATCTGCATGGGCATGTCCACGACGCGATTGTCGAAGTCGCGATCGTTGACGACCAGGTTGCCATCGTCGGTCAAGATCCCGATGACAGAAACCGGGCAGCGCTCCCGCTCACACAGCGTCCTGAACTCCTCGATGCGATCGTCACCGATGATCAGTACGTAGCGCTCCTGCGCTTCGTTGCACCAGATGCCCATTGGCGACATGCCGGGCTCGGCGTTGTCGACCTCGCGTAACTCGATCTCGGCCCCATGACCCGAATGATCGACAGCCTCAGGCACTGCGTTCGACAAGCCGCCCGCACCCACGTCGTGGATCAGCAGAATCGGACTGTCATCACCCATTTGCCAGCAGCGGTCGATGACTTCCTGGGCGCGGCGCTCCATTTCCGGGTTGCCCCGCTGCACGGAGGCGAAATCGAGTTCAGCACTCGACGTGCCGCTCGCAAGCGACGACGCGGCGCCGCCGCCAAGTCCGATCAGCATTGCAGGACCCCCAAGGACCACGACCCGCGCGCCCACCGGCACATCGATCTTGTTCGCATGCTCGGCGCGGACATTGCCGACGCCACCTGCGATCATGATCGGTTTGTGATACCCGCGAATCTCGGTCTCCGGCAGGCCCGGCAGATGGCTTTCGTAGGTTCTGAAGTAACCGGCCAGGTTCGGACGACCGAACTCATTGTTGAATGCCGCGCCACCAATCGGACCTTCGATCATGATGTCCAGCGGCGTGGCGAGGTGCTCCGGATGCGGGAAGTCATCCTCCCAAGGCTGCGCGTAGCCCGGGATACGCAGATGCGACACCGTGAAACCGGTCAACCCAGCCTTCGGTTTCGCACCGAGGCCCGTCGCGCCTTCGTCGCGAATCTCCCCGCCCGATCCCGTGGCTGCGCCAGGGAACGGCGAGATGGCCGTCGGGTGATTGTGCGTCTCGACCTTGATCAGCACGTGAATCGCTTCGTCCTGATACTCGTACTCGCGGTCGGACGTCCGTGGCATTAGTCGCTGGCCGGTCCAGCCCTCGAACACAGCTGCGTTGTCGCTGTAGGCTGAGAGCACGCCAGCCGGCGTTTTCTCAGTCGTTGACTTGATCATGCCAAACAGGCGTTGGTCCTGTTGCTGGCCATCGATGACCCAGCTCGCATTGAATATCTTATGGCGGCAATGCTCCGAGTTCGCCTGGGCGAACATCATGAGTTCCGCATCGGTCGGGTCGCGCTCGAGATCCGTATAGCTGGCGACGAGATAGTCGATTTCCTGGTCTGACAGCGCGAGCCCGAGCTCGGTGTTCGCGGCAACGAGTGCATCACGGCCCTTCTTCTTCAACGGCACGATGCTTACCGGCGCAGGCTCGTGCGTCTCGAACAGGGCTGCCACATCATCGGCGCTGTGAAAGACCGCATCGGTCATGCGATCGGACAGCAGATGGGCCAGTGCCATGACGTCGCTCTCGTCCACCTTGCCTGAGAATTTCAGCCCGTAGCAAATACCGCGCTCGATGCGTTCGACGGCGTCGATATCACAGGCCCTGGCGATGTCCGTCGCCTTGGAAGACCACGGTGAAATGGTCCCGGGTCGCGGCACGACATAGAGGGTCTTCGCGCCACGCGCCAGTTTGGCGGGCTTGTCGCCCGATAACAGCAGCGCATCGAGCCGATTACTTTCCTCTTTGGACAGCTCGGCACCGGTGGCAACAAAATAGGCGAAGCGGGCCTCGACTTTGTCGACGCGATCATCGGCACGCTTCAGGGATCGGGTCAGTTTTGCCAGGCGAAAATTTGAAAGCGCCGCCTGTCCTGGCAGTTCCAGCATGGGGGTCGATGACCTTGTTCGAGAATGGGTGGAAAACGAGACGGGATCATACCGTACTCAACTTACGCAGTCTCGACCCCTACTTGTTGCTGTCTCCGGGCGTATAAACAGGCATCGGGAACTGCGCAACGTTGCCGCCTTCCATCCTGGAAATCTTGCTGACCCCCTGCTTGTCGACCTCATCGATACGAATAATCGAATGCATGGGCAGGTACGTCCGGCGGACATCCTGGAACTCCGATTTGATCTTCTCTTCGGACGGGTCAACGACGACGGTCGTTCGTTCGCCGAAGACGAGCTCTTCAACCTCGACGAAGCCAAACATCTCTCCATGGCCGACCGAGCGGGCGTAGATCTCGTAGACCTGCCCCTGGCTCATGAAAATGACTTTGTACAACGGGTCTTTGCTCATATCTGGCTGTCAGTCTAACCAAAACGCTCGTGTATGACCCGAAATACCTGAAATCAAGACCTTACGGCCGGTTCCCGGCATTCGTTATGTGAACTGGGCCGCAGTCTAAGGTCTTGATTTGGCGCACAATTAGCCAATATTCGAGAGAGATGCCATGCCACTAGTTATCAAATTAGTCTCCGAACACCGCGATCTCGTCGGTGACGACTGCGTGCGCGAGTTCCACGATTCAGGCGGAACGATCGGGCGTTCGCTGCGCAACGACTGGATACTGCCGGATCCGGATCGCTACATTTCGGGGCGCCACGCCACGATCGATTACAAGGGCGGCATGTACTACCTGGCCGACATGAGCAGCAATGGCGTCTACATGAACGGCGAAGTTGAACCCATTGGCAAGGGCAATCCCCGGCGCTTGTTCGACGGCGACCACATGCGCATGGGCGACTTCGAATTCGAGATCAGCATCGACAAAGGCGAGAGCCTCGTCATGCCGCTCGACGAGGAACCGTCCGTTGCGCCCGACAACATCGAGCAGTTCGTTGATGAAGATGTGCTCGAAACGGGCATGCAGTTGCTCAGCGAAGACGAAATTACCGGCGATGACGAGTTCCAGTCCATGTTATTCGGTAAAGAGCCGAGCAAGACAGAACCGGAACCTGAGCCCGAACCCGCGGACGAGTCCGCCAACGATGACCATGCGGTAAACGAAGGTGTCGGTGTGACGGCGGAGGATCTCTTCGACTCGTTGCTCGACGGCCTGGGCATCAGCCGCGTCGAATTGCATCCGTCGGTCAATCGTCCCGAGATGATGCTGAGCGCCGGCATGATACTGCGTGAGTTCGTCGAAGGAACGATCAAACTCCTGGCAAGTCGCGCGAATCTGAAGAACGCATTCAGGCTCGACCAGACTGCGGTACTGCCCCGTCACAATAACCCGATGAAATTCTCGGACAACACCAACGATTTGATCAAGCAACTGCTCATCGGCGGCGAAGGCGAGTATCTCGGTGCGCGCGACGCCGTGCGCGAGGCAAATCAGGACTTGCTGAACCACCAGAGCGCTTTCCTCGACGCAATGAACAGTGCATTTGTTGAATTCGCCGACCGCTTCGATCCGGATGAACTCCAGGAGGGCTTTGATCGCACGATCGACAGCAAGTTGTTCGCGTTCATGAACAAGTCCAAGTACTGGGGACTGTACTGCGACCTGTATCCCATCATGACGGAAAAAGGCGGCGGTCGATTCCCGCAGATGTTCGGCGAGGAATTCGTCAAGGCTTACGAACGCCAGGTTGCGGAATATCATCGCCACGACCGCGAAGGCACAGGCGAACCTGCGAAACTGTCGGCCAAGGACCAGGCGATCGATCCCGGTCTGATGGAAACCCAAAAACTCGACGGCCCGGTAACTGCCGATCCGGCTACTGACGAAATGGTTATTGCCGAGTCCGCCGGAAGCGATCAGCCCTTCGACGAGGACAGCATCGTGGAAGCCGTATCCTTAACGGAGGCCGATGACGCCGACCAGAGCTTTATCGAGGAGCTCGACGACAGCCTTGCCGAAGAGATCAACCGCGACCAGCTGAAAGCCTGACCGCGGTTGCCCGTTTCCTAGCCCCGGTTCTGCCGGTTCTCGATCAGATCGTCCACGACTGACGGGTCAGCCAGCGTCGACGTATCACCCAGTTCGCCGTAGTCATCCGCCGCGACCTTGCGCAGGATGCGCCGCATGATCTTGCCCGAACGGGTCTTCGGCAGCCCCGGCGCCCATTGCAGCAGGTCGGGCGTTGCGATCGGGCCGATTTCCTTGCGTACCCATTTCCGCAGCTCTGCCCGTAAATCGTCGCTGGACTCCACACCTTCCATCAGCGTGACGTAAGCATAGATCCCCTGCCCCTTGATCTCGTGTGGATACCCGACAACGGCGGCTTCGGCGACGACATCATGTGCAACCAGTGCGCTTTCGACTTCCGCTGTTCCCATCCGATGCCCGGAGACATTGATGACATCGTCCGTACGTCCCGTGATCCAGTAGTAACCGTCCTCATCGCGGCGCGCGCCGTCACCCGTCGTGTAATAGCCGGCGTAGGTTGAAAAATAGGTCTCAACGAAGCGCTCATGATCACCGTATAGCGTGCGCATCTGGCCCGGCCAGCTGTCGCTGATGACGAGGTTGCCGGACACGGCGCCTTCGAGGACATTGCTTTCGGAATCGAGTAACTCAGGCTTCACGCCGAAGAACGGCAGCGTAGCGGAACCTGGTTTCAGATCGATCGCACCGGGCAAAGGTGTAATCAGGATGCCGCCGGTTTCCGTCTGCCACCAGGTGTCAACGATCGGGCAACGGCCGTCCCCGACTACGTTGTAATACCACTCCCAGGCCTCCGGGTTAATCGGTTCGCCGACCGACCCGAGCACACGCAGGTCCTTGCGTGATGTCTTCTTGACGGGCTCGTCGCCTTCGCGCATCAGGGCGCGGATCGCGGTCGGCGCCGTGTAGCATATGTTGACGTTGTGCTTGTCGCAGACTTCCCAGAAACGTGATGACGTTGGGTAGTTCGGTACGCCTTCGAACATCAGTGAAATCGCGCCATTGGCCAGCGGACCGTAAACGATGTAACTGTGGCCCGTCACCCAGCCGACGTCGGCCGTGCACCAGTACACGTCACCCGGGTGGTAATCGAATACGTACTCGTGCGTCATCGCCGCGAAGACGAGATAACCGCCCGTCGTGTGGAGCACGCCCTTCGGCTTGCCGGTCGAACCCGACGTGTACAGGATGAACAACGGATCTTCGGCGTTCATCTCTTCGCACGGGCAGTCAGCGTCGACTGTTTCTTCGATTTCATGAAGCCAGGCATCACGCCCTTCGACCCATCCGACGTCGTTGCCAGTGTTGCGAACGACAAGGACTTTTTCCAGGGTCGTCACGTCGGGGTTTTCAGCAGCCGCATCGACATTGGCTTTGAGCGGGACAATCCTGCCACCGCGTAAGCCTTCATCGGCCGTCACAACGACGTTTGACTCGCAGTCGATGATGCGGCCTGCCAGCGCGTCGGGTGAAAAGCCACCGAATACGACGGAATGTATGGCGCCGATGCGCGCGCATGCCAACATCGAAATCGCCGCCTCCGGGATCATCGGCATATACAGCGTCACGCGATCGCCTCGCTGCACGCCCAGAGCTTTGAGCACATTGGCGAACTTGGACACACGTGCATGCAGATCGCGGTAGGTTATCTTGAGATCGCGGCCTGGATCGTCGCCTTCCCAGATCAGCGCAACATCATCGCCCTTGGTTTCGAGGTGCCTGTCGACGCAGTTATAACAAACGTTGAGCGTGCCGTCGTAGAACCAGCGAATGTGCACGTCGTCCTTGGCATAAGAAACGTCCTTGATCTTGGTAAACGGCTTGATCCAGTCAACACGCTTTGCCTGCTCTGCCCAAAACGCCTCGTTGTCGTCAATCGATCGGGCATACATTTCTTCGTATCGAGCCTTGTCGATTAACGCGCGATCTTTGATTGCCTCGGGTACCGGATAAACTTGCGTGTCCATGATGCGTGCCTTTTTCCTTATTCACGTTTAGCTTGCTGCAAAAGTCGCTGCGCCTGAACAAGGTGTGGCCGGTCGATCATCCTGCCATCCAGTCCGATCGTGCCCGCACCCGGATTCTGCGCAAACAAGTCGACGATCTTCCGCGCTTGCTCGATCTCTTCGGGAGAGGGCTCGAACGCCGCATTGATCGCCTCGATTTGCGCAGGATGGATCGCGAGCATGCCGCTGAACCCATCCCGACGCGCATTCGCGGCATAGAGTAGCAATCCATCGTGGTTCCGGTAGTCCGTAAAGACCGTATCTATTGCCGCAACTTCCGCAGCCGCGGCCGCGAACAGGCACAGGGACCGGGCCAGCTCGAATTGCGGCAACCAGTTGCCATCGTCGTCGCGATTGGCGGTCGCCCCTATTGCCGCGGCAAGGTCTTCGGCGCCCCAGGAAAGGCCGTAGAGCCGCTCTGTTGCGCCCTTGTAGCTGTGCAGGGTTAACAGCGCCTCCGGGTGCTCGGTGCAGAGCGCTATTATCTTGGTGCTACCCGGCGCGATGCCGTGCAGTCCTTCGAGCGCGTCGATCCGGCCCGACAAGGTGACGGCATCTGCGGCGCTGCGGGGCTTAGGCAGGACGATGCCCGCCGGCGCTGCTGGCATGACCGCTTCGAGATCCGCTGTGGAGTCCTCGGAGTCGATCGGGTTGACCCGCACCCAGGCATTTTCCTTGCCCTGGATGTACTCGGCGGCCAGCTCACGTGCTGCCGGGCGCGTTTCGGCGGTGACCGCGTCCTCCAGGTCGAGGATCAGCGCATCGGCGCCAACCCCGTCTGCTTTCTCCAGTTTGCGCTCAGAGTCCGCAGGTACGAACAGGAAACTGCGGCTCACGCAGGTTTCCTGAGCATCAGCGCCGACCGCTTGCACTCACCGACGAGTTCGCCGTCCTGGTTGAATGCGCGATGAGAAAACACGACGATGCCGTTGTCCGGGCGCGACTTGCTGTCGCGCAGCTCCAGGACCTCCGACTCGATGCGAAGCGTGTCGCCGCAGAACAGCGGCTTCGGAAAACGAACCTCATCCATGCCGAGATTCGCGACAGCCGTGCCGTGCGTCGTTTCGTTGACCGAGATACCGATCATGAAGCTCAAGGTCAGGCAGCTGTTGACCAGCGGCTTGCCGTAAGGCGTCGACTTCATGTATTCGGCATCGAGATGCAACGCAGCCGGATTGTGCGTCATCGTCGTCAGGAGAACGTTATCGGCCTCGGTGATCGTACGACGGATCGGATGGTCGAAGGTCTGTCCGACCTCGAATTCCTCGAAATACAGTCCTGGCATGGAACGCTCGCGATTATCGTTGCAGAGCTCCTAGTGTGCCAGCGTAGTGCACATCATTACAGTGCCGGGCATAATCGACTGACTAACAAGAAGAATCGAATAACCATGCCAACCGCCAAGTCAGGGCACACGCTCTATATTGTCTTCATCAGCTGTATCGCGACGATTGGCGGCTTCCTGTTCGGCTTCGACAGCGGCGTGATCAACGGCACCGTCGATGGCCTCCAGAGCGCATTTGATTCCGACAGTGTCGGCACTGGGTTCAATGTTGCCTCCATGTTGCTCGGCTGCGCCTTGGGCGCATTCTTTGCCGGCCGCCTGGCGGACCGTTTCGGACGCCGCTCCATCATGCGAGTCGCCGCAGTATTCTTCCTCGTTAGCGCCTGGGGTTCGGGTATCGCCGGCGCGTCCCTGGAATTCGTGGTATTCCGCGTGCTGGGCGGCCTGGCCGTTGGCGCCGCCAGCGTGCTGGCGCCCGCTTACATCAGCGAAGTCACACCAGCAAGCTACCGAGGCACCCTGGCGACCGTGCAGCAAATCGCAATCATTTTCGGCCTGTTCATGGCGTTCTTCAGCAACTACCTGATCGCCAATGCCGCCGGCTCATCGATGAACGAGCTCTGGCTGGGCTTCGAGGCCTGGCGCTGGATGTTCTGGATTGAAATGCTGCCGGCGACGATATTCCTGGTTGCGCTGTTCTTCATTCCCGAGAGCCCGCGCTACCTGGTCCTGCACCGGCAGCGTGACCGGGCGATCGATGTACTGACCAGGCTGGGCGGAAAAGAAGCTGCCGCGCGAAAGGCAGACGAGATCGACGCATCGCTGGCAGCCGACCACCACAACCCGAAGCTTACCGACTTGCTCGACCCTGTGACCGGCCGTGTCCGCAGGCTGGTCTGGGTCGGCATCGGGCTCGCAACGTTTCAACAGCTCGTTGGAATCAACGTCGTCTTCTATTACGGCGCGGTTCTGTGGCAATCGGTCGGCTTCACCGAAAGCGATGCGCTACTAATCAATCTTGTGAGCGCCGGCCTGAGTATTGCGGCCGTCACCGTGTCGCTGCTGCTGATTGATCGGATCGGCCGCAAACCCATCCTGTTGATCGGGTCGATTGGCATGTCGATCACGCTTGCCGCGGTCGCGTTCGCATTCATGAACGCCAGCACTGGCGCCAATGGTGGCCTGAGCCTCGAGGGCATTTATGGCCCGGTGGCGCTGATTGCCGCTAACGCGTACGTCATGTTCTTCAATTTCTCGTGGGGCCCGGTCATGTGGGTCATGCTTGGCGAGATGTTCCCGAACCAGATTCGGGGAACCGGGCTCGCTGTTTCTGGTCTTGCTCAATGGGGATCGAATTTCGGAATCACGATGACGTTCCCGATCATGCTGGCCAGCATTGGCCTTGCCGGTGCTTATGGCTTCTACACAATATGTGCCATTATTTCGATTGTGTTTGTAATCAAGATGGTCCACGAGACTCGCGGCATAGAACTCGAGGACATGCAGGGATAGGGAGTATCGATGAAAATCTCACGACGCGAATTCAATAAGGCCGGACTTGGGGCAATGACCCTGGCGACCCTCGGTGGCGGCACTGCATTGGCGGGCCAGGACGAGTTGATCAAGAAGGCGATCCCCTCGTCTGGCGAAATGCTGCCCATTATCGGACTCGGCACGAATCGCTATGGAGTGGGCGACGACGCCGAGAAGCGCGCTGTGCTGCGCGCGGCGCTGGCACGGTTCCATGAACTCGGCGGCACAGTCATCGATACTGCGCCGATGTACCGGTCATCGGAGACGGTCCTCGGCGATCTCATAGCGGACCTCGGCATTCGCGATGACCTGTTCATCGCGACGAAGGCTGACAAAGACGCCGGCGCCGACGCAACCGACGCCCAGATGAAGGATTCGCAGCGCAAGCTGCAAACGGAGACCTTTGACCTGATGCAGGTGCATAACCTGATTGGCTGGAAGGACGCATTGCCCGTGATGCGCGAATGGAAACAGGAAGGCCGAATTCGTTACGTTGGTATCACCACGTCGCGCGCCCGCCAGTACGAGGAGTTTGAGCAGGTAATGCAGCAAGAGGAACTGGATTTCATCCAGATCAACTACTCGCTTGAGCAACGCGAAGCCGCCGAGAAGATTCTGCCGCTGGCAGCCGATCGTGGCGTCGCGGTCATTATTAATCGGGCGTTCGGCGGCGGGCGCATCTTCGAGAAGGTGGGCGACCAGCCGCTACCCGACTGGGCACAGGAATTCGGCTGTGAGAGCTGGGCGCAGTTTCTGCTCAAGTACGCGATCGGGCATCCCGCAGCGACGCTCTCCATTCCCGGTATGACAAAGCTCCACCACGTCGATGACAACTTCGGCGCAGCACGCGGTCGCTTGCCGAACGCCGAAGAACGCAAACGCCAGGAAGCATTCTACGACTCGCTATAGCGATACCGTTGAAGGACCTACTATGACATCGAACATGAAACGAAATGTCTGCCTGACCGGACTGGTCACCACCGGGCTCCTGCTCGCCGCCTGCTCAACGACGACGACGCAGAGCTTCAACCAGGTCCAGAACTCGAGGGTCGCTGCCAGCCAGGTCGCCGTGGACGCGGATTTCAGCCAGTACGATCGGCTGAACGCCCTCGACATGGGAATCTATTTTCCATCGCATGTCGCCTCTGCGCCCGGTGACGAAGAGCGTATAAGACAGATCTTTCGGGACGCTTTTCTATCGAGACTGGAAGGCTACGACATCGTTCGGAACGAGGTAGGCCGATCGACTCTCACAGTCCAGGCCACGCTGATCGATTTTCGCAACGCGACCGCTGACGACGTGATGAGTGTGCGCCGCGAGTTACGAGATATGGCCAGACCCGGCTCCCTGGTGTTCCTGATGGAGTTGAAGGATTCGCGTTCTGAGAGCGTGCTTGCCCGTGCTGCAGACAGCGCCGTCACGCCGACTTTTGCGTCGTCAGCCGATACGACCACAGACTGGACCGCCGTTGAAGCTGCGGCAGCGCACTGGGCCGAGCTGTTTCGCCAGTTCCTCGATGAAAATCTGAAACAGTAGGCGAGAAGAAAACTGGTTCAGGTCGGATCGATGGGCGGTACGGCGATGAGCGGTATGGCGATTGCCAGTTGCGCGTCGATCTCCGCCCGGATCTTGTTTTCGAGCTGGAAGAACTGCGCCACCTTGAGTGCAGGCAATACCGCCATGAACTTCGGTGAGTATTTCGTTTGCACATCGAGCATTTCCTGCTTGATGCCAAAGTACTCTTCCAACAAACGAACAGCGTACTCATCGTTAAGGTCACCGCTGTGGTAGCGGTCGACGTATTCAGTCAGTAGCCCCGCGTAACGATCCCCGATGGCCGATGACGCCGCCTGGTAGCGCTCGTAGATCGGCCAGAATGCCGCCGCCTCTTCATCGGTAAACCGGAGCTCCGATCGAATCAGTTGTTCGCGTCCAGCCTGGACCATCGCGCGACCTTCCGCTACCTCGTCGCTGGCCTGCTGTCCGAAACCCGTTGTCGGCAAAGCCAGCAGCAGCGCCGCAATCCCGAAAGATACAAATCTGATCATCTAATTACTCCGTGGCTTATCTGTTCAGGTCCTGGCGCGCTCAATGGATTCGACGATCAGCCGCTTCGCGTCCTCGGCCCCGTGCCAGTCGCCTATTTTGACCCATTTACCGGGCTCAAGGTCCTTGTAATGCTCGAAAAAGTGCTCGATTTGCTGTGTCGTAATATCCGGCAGATCCGAGATCGTCCGCACGTGATCGTAACGTTTGGTCAGGGAGTGCGACGGCACGGCGATGACCTTCTCATCCTGCCCGGCGTTGTCTTCCATAATCAGGACGCCGACCGGCCGGACGTTAATGACGCAGCCCGGAACCAGTTCGCGGGTGTTGACGACCAGCACATCGATCGGATCGCCATCTTCGGACAACGTATGCGGTACGAACCCGTAGTTGCCCGGGTAAGACATCGGTGTGTACAGGAAGCGATCGACGACGAGCGTGCCCGCGTCCTTGTCGAGTTCATACTTGATTGGCTGGCCGCCCAGCGGCACCTCGACAATGACGTTGATGTCTTCGGGTGGGTGCTCGCCGATCGCGATTGCGTCGATACGCATGCCGTTTAGCTCCTCGGGCCAGTGGTTGGTCTGGAGCTATTCTAGCGCGCCCGCGCAATAATTCCTTCCCCGGCAGGACCTCAGGGATTCAGCAGGAAGAAAGCAGCCAACAACAGGATGACGACAAGCAGTTGCAGGGCCACACGCTCCCACATGAACTTCTCGGCATGCTCCTTGTCGTAGTTTCCGCCACGTGCCATGGAGCGCAGACCCAATCCGAGAACCACGACTGTCGCGATAAGTGCGCCAATGATAAGTACGCTGATAATCGACATCAGATCCTCCTTTGCTCTGCCGACCATACCCCGTCAGCGCCGCAGTACAATCGAGGCTTATACGGATCTGCGCAAATCGCATAAGATACCGTTGTCGGCCGAACCCGAGATGAGGAGGGCTAACGCAATGACGAGGACAAAGACACTACAGAACATGCCGGACCATGTGGCCGCGATAGTGGCAGCCGGCTACGCAACCTGGGCCAACGGTGACGGCGACACGACATTTCGCAGCCGCTTCGACGAGCAGCGCATACCTGTGAAGGGCGTACGAAATGTTCGCGTCTGGGGCTTGCAGGTTGATGATGAACGGGAGCTGCCAGGGCTTGAGCGGACCAGCATCCCCGACGACGAGATCTGGGAAATCAACCTCGAGGCAACCGATGGCTCACATTACGAAGTCGACTCGAGAATGCTGAAAGCCGCCGAATAGGGCCTGCCAGCGGCAAATGGCGCATAATAGGTGGCTCGCGCGATGCTCGGGTAATCAGGCCATGCAAGAACTCAGATTGCTAACGATACTTGCCTTCGCGGCTGCGGCGCCCGCGCTCGCGCAGGACGGGTCCTGGGGCAACAACGAGGTGACTGTCGAGACGACGGAAGTGACGGCCGCCGAGCTTGAATCATCTGTACGGGCTATCGGCACGCTGATAGCTGAGGCATCCGCCACGCTGCGCGCCGAAGTGCCCGGGCAAATCATCGGGGTGCATTTCCGTGAAGGCCAGCAACTGGAAAAAGGCGCCGAGCTTTACTCGATTGAGGCAACCGTCCTCGAAGCCGAGGTCAACGAAGCCCGCGCCAACGTCAATCGCAGCGAATCGGCCCTGAGTCGTGCGCAGGAACTTCATGAGAAGCAGCTTATTTCAGGGACTGACTACGACGCGGCGCGCGCCACTTACGACGTTGACGTCGCGCGACTGAGGTCCTCAAGGGCGAGATTATCCAAGACCGTCATTCGTGCACCGTTCGATGGTTTCGTCGGTCTGCGCCGGATCAACATCGGTGACTATGCAACCGTGGGCCAGGAACTCGTCGACGTGGTTCAGCTCGACCCCCTGCGAGTGGATTTCAGCGTTCCGGAAACACTGCTGTCGAAGGTGCGGCAGGGGCTGACCGTCGAGGTCACGGCCGATGCTTACCCGGACGAAGCTTTTCCTGGCGAGATCACGGCCGTGGCGCCAAAATCGGATATTGAAGGACACAGCCTCGAGGTCCGCGCAATTCTGCCTAATGAGGCTCTCAAACTTCGTCCGGGGCTGTTCGTTCGCGTCAGCATCTCCCTCGGCATCAATCCGAATGCGATCGTGATACCCGAGCAGGCAATCTGGCCGATCGGCCAGGACAAGACTGTCTACGTGGTCGTTGACGGCAAGGCGCAGCAACGCATCGTCAAAGTCGGAGAGCGCGAACCAGGCGCTGTCGAGATTACCGAAGGACTTGCGGCCGGCGAAGTCATCGTCACTGCCGGGCAGATGAAACTCTTTGACGGGGCGTCGGTTCGCACCGTCGGCGCCACTCCCGACCAGGGCTAGTCCCCGCGACCATGCAATTACCGGCTCTATCCATACGCCGCCCTGTCCTGGCAACCGTCATGAGCGTGATCATCCTGCTGATCGGGTTGATCTGCTATGACCGCCTTGCTGTTCGTCTGATTCCGAATGTCGACGAACCCATCGTCACGGTGGCCACGACTTATCCCGGGGCCAACGCTCGTGTCATCGAGTCCCAGATAACCAAGCCGATCGAGGATGCCCTGTCCGGCATTGAAGGCATTGACTACATCAGCTCAGTAAGTCGGGCGGAAAGCAGCCAGGTGACTGTGCGCTTCAAGCTCGATCGAAACCCGGACGCGGCTGCCGGCGACGTCAGGGACCGCGTGGCGCAATCCCGCCAGGCGCTGCCCGAAGAGGCCAACGAGCCGATCGTGCAGAAGCAGGAAAGTGATGCGCAGCCGATCATCTACCTGGCGTTCTCATCCGACCGGCACGACCTCATCGAGATCGCAGATGTAGCAACACGCCTGGTCAAGGACCGCATCCAGACAATTCCAGGCGTGGCCGAGGCGCAGGTCTACGGCAATCGCTATGCAATGCGTATCTGGCTGCAACCGGACAGGCTCGCGGGCTACGAACTGACGCCGCTGGACGTCGAGGCCGCACTCAGAGCGCAGAATATTGAGGTACCGGCCGGACGCGTGGAAAGCCTCGAGCGCGAATTCACGGTTCTCGCCGAAACCGATCTGCGCGAACCACAACAGTTTGCAGATATCGTTGTTAAGGAGACCGATAAATTCCTGGTGCGCCTCGGCGATGTTGCGCGAGTCGAGCTCGGCGCCGACTTTTCCCGCTTCCGGGCGCGCTTCAACAATCGCAACGCGGTACCACTTGGCATCGTCAAACAGGCCGTTGCCAACCCGCTCGATATTTCGCTCGCCTTGCGTGAGGTTCTACCCAGAATCTCACGGTCCCTGCCGGACGGGATGAAGGTAGAAATCGCTTACGACAGCACGATCTTCATCGAGAATTCGATCAAGGAAGTCTACGTGACCGTTGCCGAAGCGGCGTTGCTCGTCGTCCTCGTCATTTTCCTGTTCTTGCGCAATTGGCGGGCCGTACTAATACCGCTGGTCACGATACCCGTCTCTCTCATCGGTGCCTTTGCGCTGATGTATATGCTGAATTTCTCTATAAACACGCTCTCGTTGCTGGCGATGGTGCTTGCCATCGGCCTCGTCGTGGATGATGCGATTGTCATGCTGGAGAATATCTACCGGCATATCGAGGACGGCATGGCGCCGCTGCAGGCCGCCCTGACCGGCAGCAAGGAAATTGCGTTCGCGATCGTCGCCATGACGATTACCCTGTCGGCCGTATACCTGCCGTTCGCATTCTCGACCGGGCGAAGTGGCAAGTTGTTCATTGAATTCGCTCTGACGTTGGCGGGTGCGGTCCTGGTATCCGGCTTCGTCGCCCTGACCTTGTCGCCGATGATGTGCTCGAAATTGCTACGCCACGAAGAAAAGCACGGCAGGCTGTTCAATCTCGGGGAAAACCTGTTGCGCCGGCTGGATTCGGGGTATCACGCGACGCTCAGAAGCGTGCTACTGCGGCGGCGCATCATCATTGGCGCCGCCGGCCTGGTCGTGGCAGGGATGACGGCACTCTTCCTGGCATTGCCGGAGGAGCTTGCTCCCGCTGAAGACAGGGGACTGATCATAGGCATCGGCAGCGCGCCCGAGGGCGCAACGATCGACTTCACTGACCGCTATGCACAGCAAATCGTCAGGCTGTTCGCCGAAGTGCCGGAGCAGGACAGGTATTTCGGGTTTACGGGATTCAACGGCGTGACCAACTCAATCGTCTTTGTCGGCCTCAAGGACTGGCATGAGCGCGAGCGTAGCGCGCAGCAGATCGCCGGGGGCCTGTTCCCCAAATTCAATGAGATAGCGGGCATCATGGCGTTCCCGGTCACACCACCGCCGCTCGGTGTGCGTGACTTTGGCCAGCCAGTCCGATTCGTGGTCCAGACCACGCAGTCCTGGGACGAGCTCGATGCCGTCGTACAGCGACTGATCGCCAAGATCAGTGAGAACCCCAACCTCACGAATCCCGATTCCGATCTCAAGCTCAACAAGCCCGAGCTCAGGATCGACGTAAACAGGGAGAAGATTTCAGCCGTCGGAACGAGCGTCGACAGCGTCGGGCGTACGTTGGAAACCATGCTGGGCGGTCGCAATGTGACGCGCTTCAAGATTGGCTCGGAGCAATACGACGTCATTGTGCAACTCGAGGACGATGCCAGGCGTACACCGAGCGACCTGAGTAACATCTTCGTGCGTGGCAGTGACGATGCGATGATCCAGCTGCAGAACCTCGCGACGGTCACGGAAACCGTCGCAGCCAAGGAGCTGAACCACTTCAACAAGCTGCGCGCCGCGACCATATCGGCGGGACTCGGGGCTGGCTATTCGATGGGCGAAGCCATCGACTGGCTGGAGGCCGCGCTGGCGGAGGTGGCACCCGATGCGCTGTTCGACCTGCGCGGCCAGTCACGCGAATTCCGGGAATCGGCATCCGGCGCATTCCTGATGATGGTCCTGGCGCTGATTTTCATCTACCTCGTGCTCTCCGCGCAGTTCGAGAGTTTTGTGGATCCGCTGATTATTCTCGTGTCCGTACCGCTGGCGATGTTTGGTGCGTTCCTGTGTCTCGTTGCAATCAATGCGGGAAATGATGCCGGCTGGTGGGAAGTCACGACGTCCTGGAATATCTATACGCAGATCGGCGCCGTCACGCTCGTCGGCCTCATCTCGAAGCACGGCATCCTGATCGTCGAGTTCGCCAACCAGCTGCGCGCGCAGGGGATGGATAAATTCGACGCCGTGTTGAAGTCGGCCAGTCTGCGTTTGCGGCCGATCCTGATGACGACTGGCGCGATGGTACTCGGTGCTGTTCCGCTGGCCCTGGCGAGTGGCGCAGGCGCAGAAGCGCGTCACCAGATTGGCTGGGTAATCGTCGGCGGTATGAGCTTCGGCACCGTGTTTACGTTGTTCGTCGTGCCGGTGGTCTACCTGCTACTGGCAGGCCGGCACGAACAAGCCGAGTCGGCGGCTTAGTCGAAGAGCGGCAAATCTACGGTTGTGGCGGAAAGCCCTCGAGGATAGCGTCGACCGCGGCCTGGATCGTTCCATCCAAATCCTTGAGATCCGATTCATTGATCGACTTGGTAGCGACGCCGTGCCAGACGGGACGGCGTTCTTCGACGTCAAAGACATCCATCGCGAGCATGCCCTTTTCGTATTGACGTACCGTGGGCGCAGTACTCATGCCGTAGTAGGGGCTACCCCACCCTCCCCAATGCGTTGGATACCCGTAGCCCGAGTAACCGATACTCATCGTCGGGTACGAGTTGGCCTTGATCTCGTCTCTTGAGCCCAGTGTCAGCGCCAGGGCAAAGTCCGCCGAATCCAGGTCAGATATCAGCCGGAATCCCTTCTCCCCGAGGCCGCTCTCAATCGTGACCATTATTTCCTGCTCGAGCAGCGGATCCGGTGTGCGTGCAACGTTTCCGATCTTCATCGGGTGTTCGGACACCCACGCGAAGGTCTTGTAGTTGCCGAAATCGTTCGACTCATCGTGGTCGAATGTAGCTTCGAAGCGGCTGGCACATCCGGCAGCGGCGGCGATAACGACGAAGGCTGCAAACAGGTTTGTAATTCTTTTCATCAACGTAAGTCCTTAAGTTTTGGCACGTGTGACTGGTGTTTGTTAATTAATACCGCGCTGCTTGCCTTCCCAGAATGGCTTGCGCAGCTCGCGCTTCAGGACCTTGCCCGGTCCGGATTTCGGCAATTCGGTTGCGGAGAACGTGATCCCTTTCGGCAGTTTGTAGCCGGCGATGTGTTCACGACAAAACTCGATAAGCTCATCGACACTTACGGGCTCTCTCTGCACGACGACGGCATGCACCGCCTCGCCCCATTTGCCATCAGGGACGCCGATCACTGCAGCTTCCAGCACCGCAGGGTGCTTGTACAGCGCTTCCTCGACTTCACTGCAATAGACGTTTTCGCCGCCTGTCACGATCATGTCCTTGGCGCGGTCGACAAGGTACAGGTAGCCGTCCGCGTCGAAACGGCCGAGATCCCCTGTGTGGTACCAGCCATCGCGCAGCACTTCTGCAGTCTGTTCGGGCTTGCGCCAGTAACCCTGCATGATATTGGGACCTTTGGCCGCAACTTCACCGACCTCGCCTGCCGGCAGTTCATTGCCTTGCTTGTCAACGATTTTGAGTTGCACGCCAAGCAGCGCCTGGCCGCAGGAACGTCCACGTGGCTCATCCAGGCACAGCTGTTCGTTGCGTATGCCGCTGACGAGTGGGGACGTCTCGGTCGCGCCATAGACATGGGCAAACTCGGTACCCGGGAACGCGTTACTCGCGCGACGCACAACTTCGGTGGCGATAGGCGAACCACCGTGCAACAACAAGCGCAGGGAAGAGACATTCCTGGGCTCAGCGAGCTGCAGTTCGGTGATAGCCGCGATCATCGCAGGAACACCGAGTGTGTGCGTAACGCCATGCTCTTCAATCAAATCGAGCGCTGTCGCCGGGTGGAAAGTCCGCAGTGGAATCTGGCAACTCGCCGTCCAGATGCTGCCCAGAACCCCGTTGGTTCCAGCTGCGTGAAACAACGGCGCCAGAATCAGCCAGACGTCGTCCGGCGAAAGCAGAGAGATCGTCATGTTGTGAAATGTGTTGGAGATCAGGTTGCGGTGCGACAGCATGACGCCCTTCGACGCGCCCGTCGTGCCGCCTGTGTAGAACAGGCCCGCCAAGGTGTCTTCCGTCAGGCCGACACCGAGATTCGCTGCGGAAGCCTCGGCGAGCATTGCTTCGTATTCGTCAGGCAAACTGATGACGGTATCGACCAGGTCGCTCAAGCCGCCCGGGTCGCGGTCGGTAATCAGCAGCTTCGCCTCGGCATCCTCAAGCGCGTACTGCAATTCTGGTTCCGCGTGTCGGGTATTCAGCGGCACAATCACGAAGCCGGCTGCCGGCAAGCCCACGTACATCTCGAGATACTGCGGCGAGTTATCGGCAAGAATCGCGATGCGGTCACCTGGCACGGCACCCTGCCCCGACACCATGCCGGCAAGCTTGCTGCAACGACTCCACAGTTCGCGGTAAGTCGTCCGGGAACCTTCAAAGAGGATTGCCGTGCGATCGGCCCCGATCTGTAACGCCCGCTGCAGCGGGTCAACAAATGTCGGCATTCCTAGTCTCCACCACCATGAAATTCATCCATGCTGCGTGTGATACCGAAAAAGTCCATGAGCGCGTCATACCACGCGACCGGCATCAGGCGGCTGAGCCACGATGAGTAGATGAACCAGGGCATGACCAGCCTGCGTCGATCCTTTTTGATGGCCCTGATGATGCGGCCGACGACGGCTTCTGGTTTCAGGATCGGCAGCAGCCAGGAGAACCGGGTCTTGACGCCGTCGAACATTCCCGTGTCGATATAGAAGGGGCAAACAATGGTCGTTTTCACATTGCTGCCGAGTTTCTCGAGTTCCAGCCGCAGCGATTCATCGAAGCCGAAGGCCGCAAACTTGCTGGAGCAGTAATCGGTCAGTTTCGGCGCGCCCGCGAGGCCGGCTGCCGACGCGATCGTCACGACATGTCCTCTGCCCTGCTCGAGCATGGATGGGAGGAATGCCCTGACGGTCCAGAACAGTGCCAGCGTATTCACCTGGAAGGTCCGCTCGATCTCCTCGTCGGAAAGATCCAGTAGCGCCTTGCCGGATACGATGCCTGCGTTATTGACGAGGATGTCGATGGGGCCGCTTTCCTCGAGGGTCTGCGTCGCTGCGGCGGCGATTTCCTGCCGGTCCGTAAGGTCGCAAATGTAGGTATCCGCCGAGTGTCCGGCGGCGGCCAGTTCGGCTTGCGCCTGCTCGAGCCCTGCCTGGTCGATATCCCACAGAACCAGCCCAGCCCCGGACTCTGCGAGCCGCAAGGCCAGTAAGCGTCCGATACCGCTGGCGGCACCGGTAATGAGTGCTCGACTATTTCTTACGGTGGTCATACGCGTCGCTATACCTGATGATTTTCCTGGTTGCCAAACGAGCGCCGTTCTCGAGCTCAACGTCTCGCACTGATACTTCGAGCATCGCTTGCCCTATTTGTGTCGCTTTCACAGCGGCGCCGACCGGCGCAAAAAACCAGTAGAGAATATCCTGGCCGAGATGCGCCTCCTCCTTCGTCGGACCAATGTAATCCGGCCGATAAGCAATCACGCGAAGCTTGGTCCCTTCTGCCGTCTCGAAGAGCGTGTTTTCCGCACGCACCTTGGTCCTGGCCCACATCATGCTGGAGTCTTCGGAAATATCGCTCGAACTGATGTAGTGGAATGAGATACTCGGTCTCGTACTGACCTGTAGCCACTCACGTACGAACTGCACCGGGAAGTCCACGTGGATTCGTCCATAGGCATCTTCTTCGACCCCGACAGCACTCGTGCCAATCGCCCAGAAAACAGCATCAACACCTGCTATTTGCTCGTGAACTGCCGTGTAGTCCAGGTAGTCCTTGTGGATCGTCATGTTCACCTTGCCCGAAGCGACGCCGGCGTCTATTCGTGGCGTCGCACGACGAGTAATGACCTCGATTTCGTCGATACCCGGGTCGGCCAGGGCGGCTTTGAGGATGCCGTCGCCAGCGGTTCCGCTGGCGCCAAATATCGAAACAGATTTCTGCCCTGCCAGAGGACCAGCAAAAGGATCGACCGTGCGATCATCCTGCTGCACCATGATCACACCAGTTAGATAGAACAGCGCGAACAACACCAGCGGCACCATGAGAATGGTGCGAATCCGAGGAAACTTCATAGGCGCATCCTACCATTGCTGGCGCCGGGAATTGACGCCGAGATGCAAGCTCGGTATCACTGTCTGATGTCCGAATGCAGAAACTGCCAGGCAATCCTCCAGGGCGACTATTGTCAATCATGCGGCCAGAAGAATATCGACCTCGAGCGACCCATCTGGAGCCTCGTCGGAGAGGTCGTCAAAGAAACATTTGAACTCGATGGGCGGGCCGCCCTGACCATCAAGACACTGTTTCTACATCCGGGCATTCTGACCTCCGAGTTCCTTGGCGGTCGCCGTCGCAGATATACGCCGCCACTGCGACTTTATCTCGCGATCAGCATCTCATTTTTCGTTCTGGTCGCCTGGCTCGCGCAAAGCGGTGCCTTGCTCGAACCTGGACAGGACCCGCGATTTGATGCCGCCGTCCAGGCGCGCTTCCTATCGGACGACCTGCCACGCCTGATGTTCCTGTTACTGCCCATGTTCGCGCTGCTAATGAAATGCGTGTACATCAAGCGGCTCTATTTCGACCACCTGATCTTCTCGATCCACCTGCACAGCGCCGCGTATGTCGTTCTCGCGATGATGCTGCCGCTCGAGGACCTGGCAAACCGCCACATCCTGCTAGCCGTTATACAGGTCGCGGTTCTCGCCTACTTTCTGGGCTATTTCGTCGTGGCGGTGCGGCGAGTCTATCAATCGAGCTGGCTGGCTGTGGCCGGAAAATCCGCTGTTGTGTTATTTGGCTATATGATCCTGGTGTCAGTCGTGATAGAAAACACCAGTAATTTTCGGATCATCGCGGACTAGGGAATAAGAACTGAGACGTTCCTGGGGACCTGGCATATGAGAAAGCACCTTCACGTCGTCACGCAGCTTGCCCTTGTCGCCATCGTTGCGACGATCACGGGTTGTGCAAGTGTCGACTTCGACTACCCCAAAGAAGAGTCGCGTGTCATACAGGGCACAGAGGACACTCATCTCGGCAGACTGGTCGCGGACGATGTCGCCGGGCATCCGGGGCAAGCGGGCTTCTACTCAATACTCGATGGCATAGACTCACTTTCATTGCGACTGTTGATGGCGAAACGTGCTGAGAAGACTATCGACGCGCAGTATTTCCTGATCTACAACGATTTTGTCGGCAACGCCTTTGCTAACGCACTTCTCCAGGCAGCAAATCGCGGTGTGCGCGTTCGCTTCCTGCTCGATGACATACTGTCGAAAGGCCTCGATCCGGGTCTTGCCACGCTGGACTCTCACCCGAACATTGAAGTGCGTATTTTTAGTCCGCTCGCGTACCGTTCTGCGAGAGCCCTGAATATCGGTCAGTACGATCGAATGACGCGCCGCATGCACAACAAATCCTTCACCGTCGATAACCAGATTACGCTCATTGGTGGCCGCAACATCGCAGGCGAATATTTCGACGCCCGGGACGATGAGAAGTTTCTCGACATAGACGTATTGGGTATCGGCCCCATCGTCCCGGATGTCTCCGGGATGTTTGACACGTACTGGAACCACCGCGCCGCGGTTCCGATTCTTGCGCTCGCGGACGCCCCGGAAGACGCAGACGAGAGGCTTGCGGATCTGGACGATAAGGTTGACAAAATGCTCGGGGAAGCAGGCGCGGAAAAATACGGCGAATCGGTACGAGCCACAGCGCTGAAGTATGTCGAGACGAATACTGAAGTATTTACCTGGTCTGACTATGACCTCGTCTATGACTCGCCGGATAAATCGAGCAAGGATACTGTCAATGAAGACGACGGGATAACCCGGCAGATGGCGGAATCGCTGGGGTCGATTGACGAAGAGCTGTTTATCTCGACACCGTATTTTGTTCTGACCAAAGAAGACATCGAATGGTTCGGCAACCTCCGCGCTCGTGGAGTTGAAGTTACCGTCCTGACCAACTCCCTTGCATCTAATAACCACACGTCAGTACATAGCAAGTACTATCCAACGCGCAAAACACTGCTTGAGATGGGCGTCAATCTCTACGAACAGCGTGCTGCGATGGACAGGCCGATCGACGAAAAAGTAGAAGAAGAAGACATACTCTCGACGCTGCATGCAAAAGCCTTTGCCGTCGATCGAAGATCACTTTTTATCGGCTCGTTTAACTGGAACCAACGCTCCATGAATCGCGATACCGAATCGGGTGTCATTATTCACTCGCCGGCCATGGCGGCGGAGTTCGTCGACGTGGTCCGTGCCTGGATGACGGAAGTGAGTTTCAAGCTCTCTCTGGACGAGTCGAACAACATTGTCTGGACCATCGTCGAGAACGGAGAGGAGGTTTCTACAGACAAGGAACCTCAGACAGGCGCCTGGAAGCGTTTTAGCGCCTGGTTCCTGCGAATCGTTCCGAGGAGCCAGATGTGACGTAGACACATCGCATCCTCATAAATTCATCAGGATTCCATTGGCCCGCCGTAAGGCATTAGATCGTTCCTTCTTCGAGAATTAGTGTCGGCCCAAGAGCCAATTCACTCTACTCCTAGAAGGAGCACAATCATGAAAACCACCAAGACCCTGTCTGTGGTCACCGCTTTCGCGCTACTTGTCTGCGGAACCGCACTTGCCGGGTCCAAAGCCGACATCCATGTGATGACCCAGAACCAGTACCTGGG
>CAZKZE010000031.1:0-28890 GCA_964557165.1 uncultured Woeseiaceae bacterium | reverse complement strand
ATCCTGTGAGACCGATTTCAAATCATACAACAGGGAACGTGTTCGGTTTATTATGAGTGCCAGCCGGCAACACGCTAAAGGTACATGACATGCTCATCGTGGAAAGTCTGGTCAAGCAGTACGGCGATTTCACGGCCGTAGATGAAGTCTCGTTCGAGGCAGGCGAGGGCAGCGTGTTTGGCCTCCTCGGTCCCAACGGTGCCGGCAAGTCGACAGCGATCAACTGCATATCCGGATTGCTGGCGCCGACGGCCGGTCGAATAGCGGTGGCGGGTCACGACATCGTGAAGGACGGCAAAGCGGCGCGACAAACGCTCGGCGTCGTGCCGCAGGAGATTGCACTCTACGAAGACCTTCCCGCGATCGACAATCTTCGCTACTGGGGCAAGGCGTATGGCCTCCGAGGCAAAGCGTTAGAAGATCGGGTTGCCGATGTGCTGGGCCACATAGGTCTGTCCGATCGCGCCAAGGATCTGCCCAAAGAATTCTCAGGAGGCATGAAGCGCCGGCTGAATTTCGGTTGTGGCGTCGTGCATCAACCCAAGGTGCTGTTGCTCGACGAACCGACCGTTGGCGTCGACCCGCAATCCCGCGCGAAGCTGTTCGACCTGGTCGAAGCGGAGCGCGATGCAGGTGCCTGCGTGTTGTACACCACGCATTACATGGAAGAGGCGGAGCGACTTTGCGATTCGCTGGCGATCATCGATCGCGGCAAGATTATTGCCAAGGGAACCGTCGCGGAGCTCAAGTCACAGTTGGGTGCCCGCGATGCGCTGCAGCTATCCGGGAGTTTTCCTGCCGAGGCGACGACGTCGGCCATCGGGTCACTGGCGCCGAGTATCTCGGACCTCGAAATACTCAGCCAGGACGAGGGCACACTGATGCTGACCCTGTCGCAGGCGTCGCAACACTTACCCGGGATCTTCGACGCGATAGGTCGCGCGGGCGGTTCGGTATCCGAGACGAGTCTGCGCAGTCCGAATCTTGAAACACTGTTCCTTCTGCTGACTGGCAAGGAGCTGCGCGAGTAGTGTTTAGCTTCTTGTTCACATCGGTGAGAAAAGACCTGGCGCGCTGGCGCCAGGACAAAACCGCGTTATTGATCTGGCTCGGTATTCCTTTCCTGATCGGCGGTCTGATCACATCGATGATCGATGGCGGCAACGGCACGCCGACCGGTGTCCTGCTCATTGCCGACCAGGATGAGTCACTGTTAAGCGGGGTCGTGGTCGGCGCGTACAGCCAGGAGCAGCTTGGTGACCTGATCGTCGTGGAACCGGTGTCGGACGAGGAGGGCGAGGCCCGGATCAACGATGGCGACGGCAGCGCATTCCTGACCATCCCGGCTGGTTTCCAGGAGGCTTTCCTTAACGAAACCCCGGTAACGCTGACGCTCAAGACCAACCCGGCCCAGACGATTCTCCCGGGCATCATCGAGGACGTTACGGAGGTCTTGCTCGACCTCGGTTTCTACACCCAGCGCCTGTTTGGGTCCGAGATTCAACAGATACAGGATTCTGCGTCGAACGATCTGCCTGACGATGTCTTTGTTTCGACGATTTCGGTCGATATCCAGGACAAGATCAGCAAGGTGGCGCCAATGCTTTCGCCGCCTCTAATTGATGTCGTGATCGTCGAGCCACCGCCGGCAGAGCCACAACCCGACATGGCGTTGCTGTTTCTCCCGGGCATCATTCTGATGGCGGTGTTGTTTGCATCGAACAGCCTGGCGGCGGACTACTGGGTAGAACGAGAGAAGGGCACGTTGCGTCGTCTCGTATCGGCGCCGGGCGTGTTGGCCGGCTTCGTTGCGGGCAAGGCCGTCGCAGCGCTGGCCGTCATGGGCATCATCGCGGCAATCACTTTGCTGATCGGCTTTGCCTATCATGGCGTCGCGTGGAACAAGTTCCTGGCGTCGCTCCTGTGGGTGTCCTGTGGCGGCGTCGGCCTGTTTGCCTGGTTCGCGGCCATACAGATGTTGTTCCCAAATGATCGGGCGGCAAACCTGTTTACTATGATCCTGCTGTTCCCACTGATGATGGCAGGCGGGAGCTTCTTTCCGCTCGCTGCCTTGCCCGACTGGATTGCCGGGATCGGACGCCTGTCTCCGAACGGATTCATCGTCGATCGTTTGTCGGGGGAGCTGAGCTCCGCCGATGCCTGGTCGATCGACCTCGATAGCTGGCTGACATTAATCGCCATGACTGTCGCCGGCCTGGCGCTCAGTGCGTGGCGGTTGCGCAGCGGCTTCGCACGGAAGTGACCGGATGAGAAACATCTTCTTCATCGCATGGCAGGACGTTCGCAACCAGTTGCGGGAAGGTTCCACCCTCCTGTGGGTCTTCGTCATGCCGCCGATTTTCTTCTTCTTCATCGGGACGGTGACCGGCGGCTTTTCGTCGGGCCTTGGTGGAGGGGAGGGAACCCCATTGACGGTTGTCGCGGAGTCGCCCGGGTTCCTCAAGGACCAGGTCGATCAGCGGCTCGCCGCAAATCAATTCGACGCCGAGTGGGTTGAATCACTCGAGACAACGACTGTTGAGGACGTACCGACGCGTACGTTGACTTTCGATGCCGCGATGAGCGAGAAAGTGCTGGCAGGCGAACAGGTCCAGGTCAGATTCGAGACCGGCGCCAACGCACTGACACGGGAGTTCGAAGAGATCCGTGTCAACAGAGCCCTTTACACGGTGCTGGCCGACATCGTCACAGCCGATGCGACGACGGGCCCGCTCGGTGCCGAGGCATTAGCCGCATTGAACAACGCACCGCGCGTCTGGCAGCTGGACGTATCGCCCGCGGGTCAACGCCTCGAGATTCCGTCCGGCTTTCAGCAGGCGGTCCCCGGAATTCTCGTCATGTTCACGTTGCTTGTTCTGTTGACGAGCAGCGGCACGATTCTTGTTCAGGAAAGAACGCAGGGTTTGCTCAGGCGCCTTGCGTCGGCGCCGATTTCGAAGGCCGAGGTCATCGCGGGCAAATGGGATGGTCGCATGGTGCTCGCCGCTATCCAGATAGTGGTCGCCCTGGTATTCGGCACGTTCCTTTTCAAGATGGACTGGGGTCCGAATCTCGGCATGGTCATTCTCGTGCTGGTCGCCTGGGGCGGTTTTTGTGCATCTGCCGGGCTTTGGCTGGGGACAGTGGCCAGGACGCAGGCGCAAGCGGGTGGTCTCGGTGTCCTGGCGGCCAATGGGCTTGCCGCACTCGGTGGTTGCTGGTGGCCAATTGAAGTGACGCCCGAGTGGATGCAGTTTGTACAGAAGCTGATACCCACCGGCTGGACCATGGACGCGCTTCACAAGCTCATCAGCTTCCAGGCGGGGCCGGCGTCCGTGGTGCCGAACATCGCCTTGCTCGTAGTCGCGACTGTCGTCTTTGGTTGGCTTGCCGTACGTCGCTTCAGCTACGGGTGACGGCAATGACGGTGGCCGTCAGGCCAGCTTCTTTAGCGCATCTACCAATAGAGCTATTTCGTCCGGGCTTGTGAAAACCTGCGGCGTAACGCGAACGCAGTAGCCGCTGCTCAGCCCCTTGCGGACGACCGTGAATATTCCAAACTCCTGTTCCAGTCGTTGCTGCAGTGCCGTCACATCGTCGGGCGATCGCTTGCCGGCCAGCCGGAAAGAGGCCATGCCGGTCCACGATTCCTCGTCGAGCCCGCCGAGGAGTTCGATATGAGCCATCGACTCCGCCTCGTTGGTCCAGAGTTGTCGCAGGTAGCGCAGCCGCGCTTCCTTGTTCGCACCGCCCAGGGCTTCGTGAAAATCGAGCGCAGGTGGAATCGCCAGGACAGCAGCGAAATTCCACGTGCCGGGGTGTACTCGCGCTGCGATGAGCATGTTCTCGGGATCGCTTTCACCCGGGTGCGGCGCGATCTTGTCCAGGCTGCCGCGTCGCATGTACAGTGCGCCGACACCGACGGGCGCCCCGATCCACTTGTGCAGGTTAAAGCCGGCCCAGTCGACGCCGAGCGACGGCAGCCGGAAATCCAGTAGTCCCCACGACTGGGCACTGTCACAGATGACGTCGATACCACGACGTCGTGCTTCTTCGACGATTCGCGCGACCGGGATCACGAGACCATGCTGGTTGCTCACGTGCATGAGGAGCATGAGTTTAAGGTCGGGATTCTCGTCGAAGGCGTCCCGGTACAACGAGAAGAGTTGCTCCTGGTTCGCCCGGCCTGGAACAGCCAGTTCCACAACGCGGGCACCACGAGCACCCTCGAGCCAGTGCATGGTCTTCTTGAAATGCGGGTAGTCGATATCGGCGCAGAGAACCGCGTCGCCGGCCGAGAGGCCGCGGTATTGCCGTATCAGGTTTTCGATTGCTTCGGTCGCGTTGCGCGTCAGCACGATCTCGTCTTCGTGGACGCCGAGCGCTTTGGCGACTCGCCGCACGCTCTCCTGCTCATCTGCATCGTACAGTCTTCTCGCGTAGAAGGAGTTCTGCGCATTGACCATACGTGTCGCCTCGATATAGGCATCTTGCACGGAGTGGGTCATCTTGCCCCAGTAGCCGTGTTCGAGATTTACGATGCCTTCGGTACGGTCGTAATTCGCGGCCACCTCGGACCAGAAGGCCTCATTCCGCGCCAGTGATGCTGGAGTCGTTCCCTTGGGCGCGGCCGGCAGCCGCACGTCGCTCGTTCTGCCAGTCAGTGGCAGTCCTGTCGCGGCACCGGCTGCGAGCAGTCCCAGGAGCTTGCGGCGGCTGATCGCTGTCTTCGGAGTTTCCAAGATCGTGCCCCAGTCAGTATGCTGCTTAAATTATGCCCGACATGAGGACTGAACGTGCTTGAAGTACTGGACGATAAAGAAGCCCGCGTTATCGGCTGCCTGATCGAGAAGTCCGTCGTAACGCCGGATCAGTTTCCGCTGACCCTGAACGCGCTGACGAATGCCTGCAACCAGAAGTCCTCGAGGGATCCTGTCATGGCCCTGTCGCAGGGCGATGTGCAGCATACGATTCGAGTTCTCGAAGCGAAGCACCTCGTGCAGACGGCGGAGAATTTCAAAAGCAGGACGGAAAAATACTCGCAGCGATTCTGCAACACGCGCTACAGCGACCTGCAGTTCGATCCGGCCGAACTCGCGATCATCTGCCTGTTGTTGTTGCGAGGGCCGCAAACTCCGGGTGAGCTGCGGGCGCGCAGCGGACGCTTACACACGTTCGCCGACAACGCCGAGGTGGTCGTCGTACTGGATGGCTTGCTCGGGCGAGAGGCGGGTGCGCTGGTCGTCAAACTGCCGCGTATGCCCGGGCGTAAGGACTCTGAATACATGCACCTTTTCTGCGGCCCTGTGGATGTCGAGGCGCACGCCGCTGAAGCAAGCGCAGCAAGGCCTGCAGCAACGCAACGAGGAGGGGTCGCGGAACTAACCGACCGAGTCGAGCGACTCGAGGCGGAAGTTGCGGAGCTCAGGAAGCAACTCGGTCTCGAGTCTGAAGACTAGTTCGACGTCTTTATTCGTCGTCAACTCCAGCCGCCGTGTGGCAGCCCTGGCACTGCGCCGTGATCGGCTCCGCTGCGGCCCGCGCGGAATCGAGGTCTGCTGAGTATTCAACATTGCGGGCCGCTTCCCTGACGCTTTCAAGATAGGGTCGCCAATCGGCAGGTATTCCATCGACCTCGTCGTGCCGCGACAGCCAGTAGGCCGGGGTCATGGCCGCATCGAAGTCGCCCTCCGCAAGGGCCATGTTGAGCGCATCAAGATATTCCGCGTGGCGGTGCATGTGCTCGAGAAATGCACTATCGGGCTGCTCGTCGACAGTTGCCGGGGCCGAAAGCGTCTCGTCGGCCGTCTCCGGCGCAGCCTGATCTTCCCGGGTGCAAGCGGTCATGCTCATTGCAAGACCGATAATCAGTAGTGTCCGCAATTTCATGGTTCCTCCCATGTGGCCTATTGTAGCGCCTCGAAGGCCCGGGGGAACTGTGACAAAATCGTCGGCCCAGCACAGGAGTCACAATGAACAACAAGAAGAGCCTCAATCCCACCACTTTGGCTGTAGCTGCCGTCGGTATCCTGTTGCTCGTCCTGGTAGTAGCGGCATTGCAGCATGACAGCGACAGGGCCGCCGCCCCACAGAACGATGATGCCGCACGCCAGGAAGCGCTGGCCAGCGAGGGAGCGCCGACGATGGGAGACCCCGGCGCCCAGGTTCATATCGTCGAATTCCTGGACCCGGCCTGCGAAACCTGTGCGATTTTCTTTCCGATGGTCAAAGGCTGGATGGCCCAGGTGCCCGGGCAGATCCGCCTGTCGGTTCGCCATGTCGCATTCCACTCCGGGGCTGACTATGCGGTCCGGGTCCTCGAAGCGAGCCGCAACCAGGACAAGTACTGGGAGACCCTGGAAGCGCTACTCATGTCGCAGCGCCAATGGACGCAGAACCATGTCGTGCAGCCTGACAGGATCGGGCCGGCTATCGCTGGCGTCGGGTTGGACATGGAACAGCTGATGGCCGACATGGATTCGGCGGAAGTGCTACAGCGCATCGAACAGGACAAGCAGGACGCCGTACTCCTGCAGGTCAGCAAGACGCCTGACTACTATGTCAATGGTCGGCCCCTGCCGAGCTTTGGCCAGCAGCAACTGGCAGACCTGATCCGCGAAGAACTACAAAAATAGGACATTCCATGAATACATCTCGACGCAGTTTTATCCAGTCCGCGACCGCCCTGGGCGCACTCGCGACCTTGCCGGGCTCGGTTCTTGCCAGGGCCGCCGCGCCTAGACCGCTCAACATCCTGATACTCGGTGGAACAGGTTTCATCGGGCCGCATGAAATCAACTATGCGATGGCCCGTGGCCACAAGATCACGATGTTCAATCGCGGCAAGACGGCGCCGGGCATGTTTCCGGATGTGGAAGCGCTGATCGGGGACAGGGACGACCAGCTCGATGCGTTGCAAGGCCGCGATTGGGATGCGGTCATCGATAATTCCGGCTTCTACCCGCGCCACGCACGCCTGTCGGCCGAGTTGCTGCATGGGCATGTGGGTCAGTACATGTTCGTGTCGAGTATCTCTGCCTACGCGGACACGCTGACCCTCGAGGACGACGAGTTTTCTGCAGCGTATGCTGTGATGGATGACCCGACCGACGAGTCGGAGTCTCCCTACGGGCCCAGCTACGGCGCTCGCAAAGCCTGTGTGAGCAGGAGGTCGTGAAGGTCTTCGGCGACAAGGCAGTCATCATTCGTCCCGGGATCATTACCGGGACCGGCGACCCGACGGAACGACTTCGTCATTGGCTGAGACGCATGGTTGCTGGCAATGAAATACTGGTGCCCGGCCAGGAGGACCTGCCTGTGCAGTACATCGACGCGGCCGACATGTGTGGCTGGATGGTTCGCTTGCTGGAAGACGGCGGCGCCAGCGGTCCCTACAATGCGGTCGGTGCCGAAGAGCCGTATCGCGCCCGGCCGCTGCTCGAAGGGTTGATTGACTCGATCGGGTCGCCATCGACCCTGACGTGGGTCGACTGGGAGTGGATTCGCACACAAACGACAGAGGAACCGAATTACGGTCCCTGGTATGGAGTCGGGCCGATTCCTTTCATGCAGGTGAACAACGATCGTGCATTGGCGACGGGCCTGACGTTCAGGCCGATCGCTGACACGGCGAAAGACATGATCGCGAACCTGGATGAGGTTCCGGTGCGCGATGGCCGGCGGGGTGGCTTCAGCCCGGAGACGGAAGCCGAGCTGTTGGCAAAGTGGCATAAGGAACAGGGCGGCTAAGTCCACAGATGGCTAGAACGACGAATCTGCTCAGGCGCGCGATCGTCGCGGCCTTTGTTCTCTCGCCGCTGGCTGGCGATCTCGCAGTTGCGGAAGGCTTCTGGGACCAGTTCGTCGATCCCGATGACGGCCGTTTCGATGCCTCGAGCTTCCTGACCGACAATGCCTACGGATTCTTGCCCATACCGATCATCATCACCGAGCCGGCAGTGGATGGCGGCTTGGGTATGGCCGGCCTGTTTTTCCATGAAACGGACGAGCAAAGGCAGCTGCGTCTCGAGAACCTGCGCAATGCTGAAGACGGTTCGCAGTACTTGCTGACGCCAAGCGTCAGCGGGGTGGGCGGCGCTGTCACCGGCAACGACTCCTGGTTCGTGGGTGGCGGGCATGTGGGATTCTTCAAGCAGGGGAGTATTCGTTACCTGGGCGGCGGCGGATATGGTGATGTGAATATCGGATTCTATGGTTTTGGCGACGTCGATTTGACGCGCCCCGTCGTGATCAACACGCAGGCGTTCGGGATACTGCAATCCCTGAAGTTTCGACTGGGTAAAACCGGGTTTTTTGTTGGCCCGAAGCAGTTGTACGTCAATGCCCAGATCGAGCCGCGCGATCTCGGTGCGCTGTCGGGCGACATCTTGCCTCCCAACCTGCAGGAGCAGTGGCAGGAACGGGTACGCCAGGCGCTGACACGCGACGTAGTGACCTCGGCGCTCGGCGTAGTGTTTGAGTTCGATAACCGGGACAATTTCTTCAGCCCCCATTCGGGCTATCACTACGAAGTGGAGCAGCTCTGGTTCAGGGATGCCTTCGGCAGCGACATCGAATACGAGCTGACGCATTTCGAAGGATTGAATTACTGGAAGCTGGGTAAGCACTTCAGAGCGGCGTTAAGGCTTGGTGCCGAGTACGCAGCGACCGACGACCTGTTGCCGCCTTATGCGACTCCCTCGATCGTCTTGCGAGGTATCCCGGCGATGCGCTACCAGGGCAACTATGTCGCAGTCGCGGAAGCTGAGGTCACATGGCAGATAGATCCGCGCTGGGCGCTGCTCGGGTTTGCTGGTAGTGGCCGGGCGGCAAACAGTACCGATGAATTGAAGGACAGCCCGAGCAGGGTGAGCAAGGGCCTGGGATTCCGGTACCTGATTGCGAAGCGGTATGGGTTCGAGATGGGTTTCGACTATGCTTTTGGCCCGGAAGAGGACGTGTTCTACATTCAGGGTGGAACCGCCTGGCACTAAGGATCATGGCGTGAAAAGAGTAATCATCTACATACCCATCGTGCTGAGCCTCGTTGTGCTCGGCGCGCACTTCCTGCGCTACGACAACTCGTTCGGTGTTATTGGCGTAGCGGTCCTGATTGGCCTGTTATTCGTTCGCAAGCCATGGGCCGCGCGGATGCTGCAGGCTGCGCTCGTGCTCGGGGCGATTGAGTGGGTCTATACGTTGTACGTGATGGCCAATTTACGCATCGAGTTTGGGCAACCCTATATTCGCCTGGTCATCATTCTTGGCAGTGTTGCAGCGGTGACCTTCATCTCGGCCCTGCTCTTCCAACTGCCCGCGCTGAAGCGAATCTACCGATTGTGAGCCGCCACAAATAAGGTGCCAGTCACCTAATTAAATATGGTGTCAGTCACCCTATTTCCTTTAATTAGGTGACTGGCACCTTATTTGTAGGGGGCCAGGAACTTTTGCAGGTCGGCCGCATGACGTTCCCTGCGGTCGATACAGGACTCTTCCGTTTCCGCCGCTCTCGCGAGACTATCGGCGTACTTTTCTCCGCGCGGAGCAAAGAAATTCTGTAGCAACTGAAGATTGGCCGGCAAGCAACTGTCGGCAACAAGCTCGGGCAGCCTCGAGTGGTAGAACGCCGGAATCTTGGCTTCGAAGGCATCCAGGTTCTCGTCAAGCCAGGCGTACATCGTCGTCTGGTCTTCGAGAACTGCGCTGAAGAAGCGGACGCCATCTGGCGCGTCGCCAGCAGCTACTGCCGGCGATATTGAGAAATCGAGATGTTCCTGCACCACCTCCGGGTTATCGAAGTAAATCGCGGACAAGATGCTGGATTTCTGGGTCTCGGATGTCGAGGCCAGGTAGACCTCCTGGTACTGCTCGTACTTTGAGCCGTCATCATTCATTGCCGTTACGCGCATTGCTTCCCGCGCCAGGCCGACTGGCACTGAATCCGGATCCGCGAAATATTCACCCGTCAGGCGGACGGCACTGTCACGCGCGGCTTCGTCATATCCGAACTCGCCCAAAGCCCGCAGGAGCCGCGGCCGCATCTCCGCTATCGCTTCAGTGTCGTCGGGTGTGGGATCCGCGCCAACCTGTCCGAAGCGCTCGGCAAGCGCCTGGTCGATAAAACTGGCGTAGGCGTCACGGCTCGAGGCGTCGACAAAGTCTCGGCCGATCGTAATGAGCTTTTCCATGGTTGGCAGGAAGACCAGGGGGTGTGGATCGTGAATCAGCGTGTTGAGCACGTACATGTAGTCGTCGAGCGAGAGCTCGCCGGCATTCAAAAGCGCTTCGCTGTTGCCGAGCAGGGCGATCTTTTCGCGATTCGTAAGGTCTTCCACATCGTCGACGAGGCGCTGCAATTGCGGCAGGCTGGTTTGCCACCGGTAATAACCATTGCCCCCGGCATCCGGGAACACCCAGTCGGTCTCACTCGGAATATCCAGCGTGCCGCCGTCTTCCTTGAGTAACAGGAACGTCTGCCGGACCTTGCCGTCCGACTTGTACTTCACGTTCAGCGGTATTTGCCACTCAAGATCCTCGGCCTCTGCGCCCTCGGCCAGGTAGCGCTGCTGGGTGACGCTGCCGTCCTCGTCGATAATGACCGTGGCATATCCCGGTTGATTGAGAAAACCGCTGGCAATCGAGTACACGTCGAGACCCGATTCCCTGGCCACTGCATCCCAGAGGTCGCGTTCCGTTGTGTTGCCCCAGGCGTGTTCGCGGATATACGCACGTATCGCTCGTCGCCAGACCTCCTCGCCGACGTAGCGTTCGATCATCCTGAGCAGGGCATTGCCCTTTGTGTAGTTCAACCCGGCGCTCGCGAGAGCATCCCTGGTCGATTTGATCGGTCTGCGAATCGCTTCTGACGTAGTGCGCTGATCGGCCGGGAATGCAGACTCCTGGGGCAGGTACAGGTTCGACTCGAATTTCGGGTAGTAATTCTCGAGGATGGTCCACGCCATCCAGGACGCGAACGCCTCGTTGAGCCAGAGGTCGTCCCACCAGGCCATGGTGACCAGGTCGCCATACCAGATATGGGCGATCTCGTGCGCGATCACCATGAGCACGAGCTGCGCCTGCTCACCGGCCGGTTCGTCCCCGACAAGCAGGAGGTCGGTGCGGTAAGTAATGAGGCCGGGATTTTCCATCGCCCCAAAGGCGAATTCCGGCACGGCGATGAAATCGAGCTTGCGGAACGGATACTCAAGGTCAAAATAGTCTTCCAGCGCTGCAAAAATAAGCGGCGTTTCACGCGTCACGAAACCGACTTCGTCTGTATGCCCTTTGGGCGTGTATACGAATGCCGGCATATCCAAACCTTCGATGGGCGTGCGGTCGAGGGGGCCAACAGCGTAGGCGATCAGGTAGCTGGGAAGCGGTGGCGTCGGCTCGAATTCGGTGCGCTGCCAACCATCCTCGACGGTGGTCGACGCAACCGGTTCGTTAGCAACGACGACAAGATCGTCCGGAGCGACAATGGTCAACCGGTAGGGAATCTTGAATGATGGCTCGTCAAAGATGGGAAAGGCACGGCGCGCGTACATGGCCTCCATCTGCGTAAAGACGTAGTCGTTATCTTCATACGTCACCCGGTACATGCCGAGTGCATCCGTGGAATAACGACCCGAAAACTCGATCCGCAATTCGTAATCGCCGGGTGCAATTTCTGCGCCGTCCGTGAGCCAGTTGATGTCCCACTCGCCGATACTCGATTCCAGCAACCGGCTATTGTCTCCGGACTCGAGAACGATACTCGTCATATCGAGATTCAGTTGGTACAGCGCAATCTTGTCCGTCGGCTCATCGACCGTCAGTTTGATCGTCGTTGTGCCGCTGTAGTCAGGCGCCGACGGATCCAGGTTCAACACGATCGACTGAGCCGTCGGCGTGATGCCCGAGGGCAATCGGTACTCGACGTCGGCCGCCAGCGCACTGCCGATAAGCAGGCTGACGACAAGAATAAATGAGCGCATTTTCAATCTCCCCCGGCCCGGAGGTAAACGAGCTTTTCTTCCCGTACTTCATCACCCGAGCGCATGACTATGTAGGCATGCATTTCGTCGTCGCTGATCCGGTAGAAGCTGATTCCCGAGAAATGCAAAGCATCTTCCTCGGCTTTGATAAAGCGAAACGTTATATGTTCTTTCTTGTCTTCCCACGCGCTGAAGTCGGCGTTGAAGTGTTTCACCTTGAGATTGAGCGTGCCTTCTTCCTCGGCCAGGAGAAGGATCTCGAAGAACGACACCTCACTATCGTGCATCAGCTTGAAGAGGCCGACCATCGAGCCCGCTGACGGCGGGTTCCAGACTTGCTCGAACGTGCCGCCGAATGCGTTGCCGGTCCATGAGCCGACCAGCAGGGAGGCATCCGCCAGGCTTGCAGCCGGCGGATTGTCCGGATCATCGAGATTCAGAGTATGTTCGGTTCGTTGTGACTGCGCGGCGGCCGTGCCGATGCAAAGCAACAGGCCACAGGCTGCGAGAGCCCTCGATAATCGTCTGGTCATATAGTTCCCCTCTCAGGAAACTATTCTACCTCGGATATACGCGATATTTGCCCTGTGGAACCACCACGTCGTAGTACGGCTGCAAGTACATCACTATGTCGATCAGTTCCTGCACGGTCATATGATCGTTGTAGAAGTACATGTTGGATTCGCCGTCTTCAGAAACAACCTCTTCCGCGTAGCCTCGCGCCAGTCTGTGCGAGGGGTTGATGATCGACGTTATTAGCTCACCGTATGTCTTGACCTTGGTTACCCTGCCGCCGAGTTCAACGTACGGCGGATCCTGACCCGGGATAAGAGGCAGTTCTTCGCCGTTTATCGTGTGGCACTGGTGACATTGCATGTAGAGAAATGCTTCGCTGCCGGCCACGGCATCACCATCAGGGAGCCGAAAGCCTTTTGACGACATCATGGCATCCTGATCGCACGCGCTCAGAGCGGCGAGGCTGACCGATATCAATGCCATTACTAAGCGAGTTTTCATGACATACCTCCTCTTGTGCGCCCCTCTTTTTCGTCGCACGCGATAGATTTAGCACCGCTTTCGGGGTCTGTAAATACGGGTTATGTGCAGCGACCCACCCGCAATATGACTGCGCGCAACAACGGCGTACCATGGGGGTACTGGTAGCGCCATGAACATCCTGTACCTGATCCTGATTCTGCTGGTCGTTACCCGAACGTTTGGGGAACTGGCAGAACGCGCACGGCTTCCTGCACTTGTCGGCGAGTTGACGGGTGGCATTGCTCTCGGGTTCCTGCTGAAGTACTTCGGGGATTCACTGCCAGTGCTTTCTGCCGCTGTGAACAGCGAGACTTATGCGTCTATCGTCGGCCTCGGCATGTTTTTCCTGATGCTGCTCGCCGGCATCCGGATGGAGCCGCTCGATTTCGCCCGATCCTCGAAGTCAGCAGTCATGGTTGCGATAGGTGGCATGCTGGTTCCCATTTCTGCGGGCTTTGGCCTGGGTTTCGCGGTACTGCCGGAGTCACCGTATAGATTCGTTCAATGCCTGTTTCTCGGGGTGGCCCTGGCAATTACCGCTGTACCCGTAGCTGTCCGCATCTTCATGGATCTCGGGGCGCTTGAGTCCAGAGTTGGCAAGACGGTCATCGCGGCGGCACTCTGGGACGACGTGCTGAGCCTGTTCCTGATGGCACTTATGGTCGCGGCAATCGCCGAGAACGGGACGGGGTCCTTCGGCATCGACACCCTGGTGCCGGTCGTGGGCAAGGTACTGCTCTTCTTTGTCGTCACCATACCCATGGGCCTGTACGTATTCCCATTGCTTGGGCGCTACTTCAAACACCTGCAGTTTCCGGAAGTCGACTTCAGCATGCTGCTGATCGGTGCGCTTGCGTTTGCCGTCTTCGCGGAGTTCATGGGCCTGCACCTGGTACTCGGCGCCTTCATGGCCGGCATGTTCTTCCATCCGAAGGTCGTCGATGTGGATGTCTACAACCGCGTCGAGCAGCAGATGTCGGGCATCACCCGCGGCTTCCTGGCGCCTGTATTCTTTGTATCTGTCGGGCTGCATCTCGATTTCAGCGCCGTCGGCCAGGTGCCCGTTTTTGTCGCCGTACTGACAGTGATCGCGCTGGTCAGCAAGCTGGTTGGGTCGGGATTCCCGGCTTACTGGGCAGGCTTGTCGCCGCGCGAATCCCTGATGGTCGGGGTCGGCATGAGCGGGCGCGGTGCGGTCGAACTCATTATCGCCGGTGTTGCACTGGAGGCGGGACTGTTCCTGCAGCCTTCGCCGCCCGGTCCCATCGTAGCGAGCCTGTTTTCATCCGTCGTGATCATGGCCATCGTGACTACGATCGTCGCCCCCATCGTTCTGAGAAAGCTGTCGACTTAGGCGCCGCTGTATCTGGACAACGAATGCGGCGAGCGCGATTACGCCAAGTCCCAGCAGAATGAACACCGCGCCTTCTCCCCTGAGAAAAGAGTCCCCGAGATAGACCGTGGCGATAGCGTAGGGGAGTTCTGTAATCCCAAGAGCCAGCAGGTAGAGCGCGAGGCGGTAACGCAGCACGCCCAATACATAGCCCGGAATTTCTGATGGCACGACGGCCTGGAAGAACAGGATCTGGACGAATCTTGTGTGCTCGCTGACCCGGCCTTCCCAGGCAGTGATCTTGTCGTCACCAATAATGTTGGACGCAACCGCGCGTCCGAGATACCGGCCAACGCAGTAAGACGCGATACCACCCAGGAACCACCCGCACCAGAGGAGCGCGAAGCAGGCGGCCTTACCCCAGGCGTAGATGGCAACCGGGGCAAGCAGCGCGCTGGAGAAGAAGGCCACCATAGCCGAGAGCATTGCCAGCAATAGAAACGCCAGCATGCCGAGCACCGGTGCCTGGGCGATTAGGTTCTCTATCCAGACAACAATCGCTTCGGTCTTGCCGTGCAGCGTATCCGAGGCAGCGATAAGGCCTGCGAGGAAGATCAGGAGACCGATACTTGCGAGATGACGTTGCAGGTTACGCCGAAAGGTCATAGTCCCTGCACACTAGCATCTTGATCACCCGGAATCCCTGTCTGCGAGGCCCCTTCGGCGAATACGTATACCGGCATCTATAGCGCCTTTCTTACACTCGGCTGAAGATGACACCTGAAGAATCGTCAGACGTTCGTATCTACCTGGTATGCGGCGTCATAGCCCTTGCTGTTTTCATCGTGGACGTCGCGAGTCTTCCGCTCGGCGTTGCTGCGGGTGTGGCTTACGTGCCCGCCGTGCTGCTTGCGCTCAGGCTCTCGCGCTGGCAGCAAACGTTCATGGTCGCCGGTGCCGTAACGATCCTGACCGTCATAGGCTTCCTGCTCAGTGAGCCGGCAGGCGTTCTCTGGATGGTCGTGGCAAATCGCCTGCTCGCGATTTCGGCGATCTGGCTAACCGCTATCGGTGGCAGGTGGTTAATCCTGACGAGGCGTAAGGCCGCGGACCAAGAACTGGTGCAAGCCGAACGGGAAACCGATCGCGCCCGCCGCGCCAAGAAGCGTTTCCTGAACGCTGCAAGCAACGATATTCGGCATCACCTGCAAACTCTCGTCTTGATCAACGCGGCGCTGGGAAAGACGACTGAAGCGGAGAAAGTCCGGAAGATGCTGGAATTGCAGGGCGACGCTCTTGGTCACCTGAGCGACCTGATGAACTCGCTCCTCGATATAACGGATATCGAGTCCGGCGATGTCGAACTAAACATACAGGACGTCGAACTCAACAAGATCCTCGAGAGCCTCGAGGAGGAATTCAAAGCTAAGGCCGAAGCCAAACATCTAAAGCTCACAGTCGACAGGACGGCAGGCGTCGTGCATACCGACAGTGCTCTACTGACGAAGGTCCTGCGCAGCCTGATGTCCAACGCGATCCGTTATACCGAGAATGGCAATGTTGCCGTTAACTGTTTCCGCGAGGCGGATGGTGTGCGAATTACAGTGCGCGATAGCGGCGTTGGCATAACTCACGAACATCTCGAGGACATCTTCGAAGAGTTCTACCGGATCAACAATGATCCCGCGGCAAGGAATAACGGACTCGGTCTGGGCCTGACAATAGTGGACCGTATCGTTAGACTGCTCGATATCGGGCTGGACGTGAATTCCGAACCAGGACAGGGATCGAGTTTCTCACTGCTGTTGCCAGTCGCCTGACAGGAGCAGTTCCATTGGATACACCCATCATCACGAATGATGCCATCGTTCTCGGCATGTTGTCTGTGGTCGTCGGTCTCGTGTTTTTCACCCGGAGCCTCGGCGGCCGGTGGACGAGGTTCTACACGTTTGTTCCAGCAATCCTGCTCTGTTACCTGATCCCGTCCCTGATGAACAGTTTCGGGCTGATCTCGAGCGCGGACTCGAACCTGTGGACCGTGGCAAAGAACTATTTCCTGCCGCTGTGTCTCGCGTTGATGACCCTGAGTATCGACCTCAAAGCCGTCATTGGTCTCGGTCCCAAAGCATTGATCATGTTTTTCGTGGCTGTGATCGGCATCATCCTCGGCGGTCCCATCGCGGTCTTCCTGGTTTCGCTTTTCAGTCCTGAGACGGTTAGCGGGGAGGGCGCCGACGCGGCGTGGCGTGGGTTTGCAACACTCGCGGGCAGCTGGATCGGCGGCGGCGCCAACCAGACCGCTATGCTCGAAGTCTATGGTTACAACCCGGAGCGCTATGCAGCGATGGTCGCGATCGACATCGTTGTGGCGAATATCTGGATGATCTTCCTGTTGTATGGGGCGGGCAATCCCAAGCCGATCGACCGCTGGTTGAAAGCCGATACATCTGCGATCGACAGGCTCAAGGACAAGATGGCCAACTACACAGCTGAGATGGAGCGGCCGAGTACTGTCGTCGATTTCATGCTGATCGCCGCGGTGGGTCTCGGTGCGGTCGGTGCCTCACATTTCGTGGCCGACATTGCAGCGGGCATGTTCGGTAGCGTCCCTGCGTTGCAGGAGTCCATTCTTGCCAACGAGTTCTTCTGGATAGTTGTTGTGGCGACCACTATCGGTCTTTCGCTGAGTTTCACGCGGGCACGCGAACTCGAGGGGGCGGGCGCTTCGAAAATCGGCACGCTTTTCATTTTCCTGCTGGTCGCGATCATCGGCACGCGTATGGATGTCTTCCAAATGGCGGACGTGCCCCTGCTGTTCCTCGTCGGCCTAATCTGGATGCTGTTCCATGTTTGCCTGCTTCTTGTGACCGCAAAGATCATTCGTGCGCCGTGGTTCTTTGTCGCGGTCGGTAGCAAGGCCAGCGTCGGCGGGGCGGCCTCAGCGCCTGTCGTGGCCGCAGCGTTTCATCCTGCGTTGGCGCCAGTTGGCGTTCTGCTTGCAGTACTTGGCTACGCGCTCGGGACCTATGGCGCGATCATCTGTGCGGAGCTGATGCGGTTGGTGTCACCCGCAGGATAGCCGCGCCAGGCGGCCTGGTGCTCCAGGCGCAACGCTAATCGTCTATCGCAGTTACCGGCAGCGGCGACTTCACGACGAGCTCGCGGTGCGGATACGGAATGTTGATGTTGTTTTCCTTGAGCGCATCCCACAATGCCAAGAGGACTTTGCCGCGAATATTGGTCAGTCCCCCTTGCGGGTCAGTGATCCAGAAACGCAGTCTGAAGTTCAGGGAAGAGTCGCCGAACTCGGTCATCCAGCAAACAGGCGGCTTGCGCGAAGTATCGACCCGGTCAACGCTCTGCGCTGCTTCGATGGCGATGCGAGAAACCTCGTGGGGATCGGAGTCGTAGGACACACCGAAGTCGACATCCAGGCGCACGAACTTGTCGGAGAATGACCAGTTGATCACTCGCTGAGTGATGAAGTCTTCGTTCGGAATCAGGAATTCGCGCCCATCGCGTGTGATAACGGAAACGAACCGTGAGCGCAGTTCACGAACCCACCCGAACGTCTCGCCCACTGAGAGTGTGTCCCCCGGTTTAACTGACTGGTCGATCAGGATAATGATGCCGGAAATAAAGTTGGACACGACCTTCTGCAGGCCGAAACCGAGGCCGACGCCGAGAGCACCTGAGAGTACCGTCAGGGCAGTAAGGTCGAGGCCGAGTCCGGACAGGGCGATCGACGCGGCCAGGACGAAAAGCGCAATGCGCGTAACCTTGCCGAACAGCACCCGCAGCGACGGCGTCAACTCACTGATGTTCTGAATGCGGCGGTCCAGGTACTGACCGAGCGAACGCGATACCCAAAGCGCGACCCCCAGCAGGACCGCAGTCTGCAGCACGCTCAGAATCGAAATGCGGCCTTCGCCAAAATTGATGCCCACGCTATCGAGAATTGCGGCCGTGTCGTCGACGATGCCCAGGATGGTCGCCGCGACATAGATCCAGGCGAAGTACCCGAATAGTCGGCGCAGCAACGGGCTGCGAATGCCCTGGACCACGATCGAGATAAGTAACCATGCGCCCGTCAGGAGCGCCGCGACATAAACCAGGTAGTTGCTTTCGGGCCAGGCAATCGCCGTCGTTATGACGTAGGCAATGCCGAGAAAGATGACAAAGAACAGTGTGTCGAGCCGCTGCAGGATGGTGCCCAGGACACGCTGAGTGCCGGGCAGATCCTTGATGCGGTCAACGCGTTCTTCGAGTGGCGGCCTGAACTTCCGGGCGAGAAGCGACGCCGGCAGGAACAAAACGATCATCAGGCCCAGCTGTATCAGGACGATCCCGCTGCCCATGTAATCGACGGCGAGCTGGCCATACTTGTTTGCGAGAGCGGTTAGTTGGTCGAGCATCTCAGTTCCCTGTTCCGAGCCAACAAGACTACCTCAATTTCAATGCGACTTACGCACCGGCCGCAAGCGTCAGGCGCTCGATCGAACACGCATCCAGTTGACTTCATTGCCCTCGACGGGCCGCTGAGGAATGTTCTGCGAAAGAATGAGCGAGCAGATGGCGAAACCAGTGCCTACCAGGAACACGGCCGAGTGCGATACGACCCAGACCAGCCCGAGCGCCGCAGGAATCACAACAGCTGCAATATGATTGATCGTAAACGAGACGCCGGCGCTGCTCGCTATGTCTTCCGGGTTCGCGATCTTCTGGAAATAAGTGTTGATCGCAATCGCCAGTGCAAAGAACATGTGATCGATAACGTAAAGCGCCGCACCGAGATAGGGATTCTCGACGAACGCGTAAGCCGTAAACACGATGACCAATCCGACATACTCAATAGTCAACGCCTTGCGTTCACCGATCCTGCCGATCAGTCCGCCGATCCTCTCGGCGAACAGCCAGTTGAAAACATAGTTGACCAGGAACAGCGTGGTTATCTGTGCCGCCGTGTAGCCAAACTTCTCCACCATCAGGAACGCGGCAAACACCATGAAGATCTGTCGCCGGGCGCCCGAGAAGAACTGCAACGCATAGAAAAGCCAGTAGCGTTTTCTAAGTACCAGTGTGCGAACCTGGTCGTGCTCGCTATTGAAATGCGGAAAGCCGAGCCACAGGAAGATGGCGAGTCCGCAGCAGATGCTGCCGCCTAACAGGTAGATCCAGACGTAGTCGAGTTCGAAGACCGACAGAAGTACCCACAGGGTCGCGTATACAGCGAGAGACGTAATTGCCCCGACCGAGATCAGTTTGCCAAGCGCTTGCGGAGCCTCGGCCTTTTTGTACCACTGCAACGCGAGAGATTGCTTCAGAACCTCGAAATAGTGAAAGCCTATCGACATGATGACCGTCACTAAATAGAGGCCGATTGCGCTGGGGAAGAATCCGGTCAGTGCCACGCCGATTCCGAGCAGAGCCAGAGCGATGACGGCGAAGGTCTGCTCTCTCAGGATCAGCAGGACGAACACCGTTGTGAACGCCAGGAACCCCGGAACCTCACGCAGGCTTTGCAGGATGCCGATCTCGACCCCGGTAAAGCCCGCTCTCTCGACCACGAAATTATTCAGCAGCGCGGTCCACGTGTTGAACGCGATCGGCATCGCAACTGACATCAGGATCAGCAGGGTAGTGGGGTTTTGCCACGAGAGCTTGCGCATCGGCGCAGCTTAGGGACGCGCGTCAATCAGGTCAAACTCTCGCCAGAAGCCGCAAGCCCAGCTTATGTAAATGTCGCTGTTTAGCGACGGTTGCGCTCGCCAGCGCGAGGAGTAAATTAGGTTTTACAATACAAATGACCGAATCGAGTCAGCGGGAAAAAACATGAACAAGAGCGTTTCTTTGGCGGCCGGACGTGCCGCGTTGTTGTCAATTTTGGCTGTTTTTCTTATCTCTGCCTGTGGAGGCGGATCGGGAAGTTCGAGCGATCCGGTTACAACTCCGCCAGCGCCGGAGACCGGGACGATCGGCATTCTCTTCACCGATGCGCCGACGGATGAGTACAGCGCGATCAAGCTCAATGTCGTCAGAGCGGTCTTGATCGGTGGTGACAATCCTCAACAACAGGTGTTTGAAGGATCCGAACCAATAGACCTTCTCGACCTGACGAACTTCAGTGAACCGATCGTATTCGGCGAGGTACAGGCTGGTACCTACACCAAGCTGCGCCTGTACATCGACAACCTGGAACTGGTCCCGCACGACGATGGTCCTTCGGTCTTCCCGAGGCTGCCGGCGAACGGCAAGATCGATCTCCTGCAAGCGGACGGATTCGAAGTCCTTCCAGGGCGTACGCTGGTAATCGAAATCGACATGGACGCCAACAAGTCCATCAAGATCACCAATGCGGGTAACAGCGGCAATGTCAATTTCCGCCCGGTCGTCAAAGTAAGAATTATTGACGGCGGGCTGCCGCACAAGCTCGCGCGTCTCGAAGGGAGCGTAAGTGGCGATCCGGATGATGCGGCTGGCACCTTCACGCTGTGCGATATTGATTCTCCTGATTACTGCGTCGCGGTTGCCACGTCGTCATCGACGGGCATCTTCGATGATGTCGGGCTCGACACCAGCTTCAGCACACTGGACGATGGCGACATGGCTGTGGTCATCGGGCGTTACGAAACTGACCCCGACATTATTCTCAATGCGGTGGTGCTGGAGATAGGTGGCAACGCTGAGCAGGTCAAAGGCAATGTCGTTAGCGATCCAGTCGACAGCCAGTTCCTGTTACTCGCAGACGACGACGGTGATCTCCTCGTCGAGCTGCAGGCTGGCACCAAATATTTCGATGCTGACGGCGAAATTTCTGCTGACGCGATCGTAGTCGGCGTCGATGTCGAGGTTGAAGGCGTCAAGCCGCCGAAGGCCGACCCCGCGGATCCTGACCTGATGCGCGCGGCGTTGATCTTCCTTGAGGCAGAGGAGGACGAGCAGATCAGTGGCGTCATCATCGATCCGCTGGTCGCCGCCGACAGGAGTTTTGGGCTTACGACCGCAACGGGTGATACCTGCGTCCGAGTAGATGACGATGCTGACATTGTTCTCGTTGATGAAGAAAACTCCGAGGTAACGATGGGCACGTTCGCTGATCTTGCGGTCGGCCAGTCGGTCGACTTGTTCGGCTGGACTGCAATGGACTTCTGTTTTGACGCGAATGAAGTGATCGTCGAAGTCGTCCCGGCGCCATAAGGTCCTGATACATAACCCCGGGGTCCCTGGGATCCCGGGGGCTTCTGTTGGAGTGAACACGGGTGCGGTCCAGGCTAGAGAACAGGCTCCATCGGCAACAGCCAGTTCACCCAGTTCTTGAAGCGCTTGCCCCGGCTCACCTTCGAGTCCGGATTGAAGTCCTCCGTTGTCTGCCAGCTATTCGCGGGATCGATGTCTCGCTCGATGCTTTCTGTCAGCTGTCTCGCAAGTTCCTTGCTGTCCACCAACAGGCCGACTTCGGTGTTCAGGTTGGCTGAGCGGGGGTCGAGGTTGAATGTGCCGATGTACAGAGTCTTGCCGTCGATGACCATACTTTTTGCGTGCAACGCGAAGATCGGGTTCTTCGCGGCCAGCCTTGGATAGCGATCGATCAGCTCGTCTTTGTAGGCAGGATGCGGTTTGAATTCGTAGAGCTCGACGCCCGCGTCGAGAAGATCGTCGCGCTGGCCGTAGTAGCCGCTGAATGCCGGAATATTATCGGTCGATGCGAGCGAGTTGGTTGAGACGCGAATACGCACGCCGCGTTCGACCAGTTCCTCGAGCAAGTCGATGCCGCCTTCCGGCATTATCAGGTAGGGAGACTGGATCAGAACCGACGATTTCGCGTTTCGTACGGCGTCGACGAGCATTCGCGTTGACTCACCACCACCGCCTAATCCCGCATCACCCTCGTTCTTACCCGGTGTGTCACTGATGAATAAAGCGTCCTCCCATGACATCGCTTCCAGCAGCGCGGGAAAATATCTATCGATCGTCGCGATTGCCTCGCGAATCTCCGGCTCGAAGTTGTTCGGGTCCCGGGCATAGGCATGTAGCCGCTCGGTGTATTGCTCAACCTCGGGTGTCGTAATGCCTTGACGTTCGTTTGCGAGAATCGCCTCGACTGGATGCGCGAACTCGCTGTTCCAGAACTCCTCGAAGTTCTCGGTCATGTCGTCAACGGCCTTACCGAGAAGCAGCACATCGCGATCGCGGAAATTGTAATCGTGATCGAAATCGAAGTACTCATCGGCCATATTGCGGCCACCTGTAATACCCGCAACATTATCGAAGATGGCGGTCTTGTCATGCATGCGCTGGTTGATCGCACGGAACCCGGTGAATGCGTTACCCACGCGTTCCCAGAAACTGACACCAACGGTCAGGTTCGGGTTGTAGATGCGAATGTGGATGTTTGGGTGCGCTGCGAGGACGAGCAGCGTCTTGTCTTCTGCGTCGATCAGGAGGTCATCGACGAGGACGCGGATCCTGACCCCGCGCTCCGCCGCACGCAACAGGCCTTCGGCGGCCAGGGTGCCGATATTGTCGGTACTCCAGATGAAGTACTGCACGTCGATCGTGCGCGCGGCGTTATCGGCAAGCCAGGCCCGGCCGATAAGCGACTCTTCGCCTTTCTCGAGAATGTAGACGCCCGTCTTCAGAGGCATGAGGCTGGCGCACTCGATGCAGTTGCGTCCAAGCCATTCATCGATTGATTGTGCCTGTGCCCCGGTGACGGCGCCGATGGTAATGAAGAAGATAATAGTCAGGCTGGTCAATTTCACAGGCATACCTCAATCCTATAGTGATATGGTCCCCGAATCCGGGGTTTTGACAAAGGAATGCCCATGCGCGTCTGGTCCTTGGCAAGCGAGATGGCGGCGAAGACTCCGCCCGAAAGAAATCGCTATGTCGATCTCTTGCGAGCCGTTTCCATCCTGGTCGTAGTCATCGGACACTGGCTCATCAGGACAGCCTGGTATGTTGATGGCGAACTGACCCCGGGGAGCATGCTTGAGTCACAGCCGCAGACGCAGTGGCTGACCTGGATATTCCAGGTGATGCCGATCTTCTTCATCGTTGGCGGGTACTCGAACGCTGTTTCGCTCGAAAGTGCAAAGCGCAAAGGTATCGGGTATGCGGGTTGGCTGGCCGCACGCCTGCATCGGCTGGTGTCACCGTTGCTGCTCTTGCTCGTCGTGTGGGCGGCAGCTGCGCTGGTCATGAACCTGGTTGGCACGCGACAACTCGTCGTCCAGTTCACGACGAAAGCGGCGCTCATCCCCACGTGGTTTCTCGCGATCTACACGATGCTTGTGCTGCTCGCGCCGCTCGCCTACAAATTCTGGCGACGCTTCGGTTTCACATCTTTCTTTATCTTTGTCGCGCTTGCCGCGATCACGGACACGGCATTTTTTGCCGCCGACATGAAGTGGGCGGGATGGACCAACTACTTCTGGGTCTGGTTGGCAGTACACCAGCTTGGTTTTGCCTGGCGCGACGGGCGACTGGGTGGCGTGTTGGCTCGGCTGGCTATATCGGCGTTCGGGTTCGCCGTCCTGTATCTGCTCGTTCGCCTTGGGCCGTATCCACTGGCCATGGTGGCCTCGCCCGATCCGGAATTAAGCAACACGCTGCCACCAAAGATCACGTTACTGGCGCTCGGACTGTTTCAGTTCGGGCTGCTTCTCTCGCTCGAGTCACCCATGCGCCGAGCCCTGGACAACCCGCGTTTGTGGACCGCAACCGTGTTGATCAACAGCATGATCATGACGCTCTACCTCTGGCACATCACAGTCATGATCGTCGTCGGGTCCGTCATGTATGTATCGGGCGGATTCGGATTCGGTATCGAACCCGGTACGACGGAGTGGTGGGCGACGCGACCGATCTGGATCGGCGTCCTGCTGGCCTTCCTGGTGCCTGTCGCATTGTTGTTGTCGCCACTTGAGCGACGCAGCCGGCCCGCAGACGCTGGAATTCCTGCGGCTGCCAGTCAGATTATCGGCGCCGTGATGATATGCGTCGGTATAGCGCTGCTCGCAATGTGGGGTTTCGGCGGCGGACCGCGGCCGTGGCTGGACGTCGGCGCATTTGGCCTCGTTGTAGTGGGTTCAATCATCAGCGGCGTATTGTCTAAGCAGACTTTCCGATAAGCGGTCACCAGGAGCTGACGAGCGGCGGAACCCCGATGAGCGGTCATTATCACCCGACGGGCACCATTCACTCTCGATCGTTCGGTCCCTAGCATGAAGGTGTGGGGAAATACTGAATGGATGTGATTATGTCTAATGAAAAAACCACGGTGGATTCGACTCCGGCAACGCCCGCGGTTCGCGGTCGGGCGGCGGTTTCTCAATCGTCAAAGCCGAAAAAGAACGTCAAAGTCATCGCCCTCTCGATCGACGAGAATGATGATTTCGGCGGTGACCCGTACAACCATACGGGCTCGCACTGTGTCCTGGAATTTGAGGACGACAGCTAGACTGCCTAGTCGAACCAGCGACGCCAGAAATACAGGCGACTGTGGCTGACGCGTAGCGCCTCGCGCACGACGTCAGGATCCACGTACGCCGGGTGCGGCACACGGAACGCCACATTCAGGTCCCCCAGGTGCCGGGCATGTCGCCGGATCGCCAGGTCCGCCATGAAGTAGCCGTGATTCTCGAGGATCCTGGTTTCGGCTTTTGTGAAGGCGTCGAGGTCGGTACGAATCTCACCGATATGCGAGCGCTGCAGTTCCTCGGGATAGCCGTACCAGCCTTCCTCCAACTCAGTAAGTTCCTGCGCGAACTCGTCATCGCAGTTCCTGCAAAAGCTGCTCTTCCTGCTGGCCAGCCGCCAGAATGCCCCGCTCGGTTTGTCCGTCACGCGACGATTGCGCATGTAGCAATCGTCATCGCTTTTGAGCGGACACGGCGATGGCGAATCGTTTTCACGAACAGTCCTGTAATCGCGGTGCAGGCGGCGGACAATAGCGCGACTTCGTAGCGCGCCGACCTGGTTTCGGCCGATATCGACGTACCGCATGATGCGCGAGCCAAACCACTTGGGCACCTTAAAATCGAACGGGGTGCCGGCATCCGAGACCAGTACGACCTTATTGCTCTCCCAGATGGGCTCCATGCCGGTGTTGTCGTACACGCCGCCGTCGGTTACGTGGCCAATCGTGCGCCCGTCCTTCTTGACCTTGAGTGGTCCGAAGACGGGCGGGAAGCACGCGGAAGCCGCCACGGCTTCGGCGATCGTCATGGCTGGCGGTGTTACATACGTGCCGACTTTCTCGGCCGTGAATCGCCACGGCGTGCCTTTCTCGATGTTCGTGGCAAGAAAGATGAACTCGACGGAATCGTCAGATTTCTCTGGCAGCTCGACGAGCCGTCGTGCCCCAAGCCGCTTGCGAAACGCTTTCTCCAGGCCGCGGGCACGGGGTGCCGGCCAGATCCAGTTCCACGCAACATGTCGAACGAACAGACCGGTACGGATGTCCTCGCGGACGAGTTTGCGAAACGGCGCGGATACCTCGGTCTCCCAGTCATCAAACTCGAGGCGCGTTGCATCACGCTCGAGCATGCGGTGAGCCAGGAAGCCGGCCAGTATGCTGCCACCGGAGACGCTCGAGAGCCGTGTAATTTCCTGCAATGCACCAAGTTCGTGCAGGCGGCGTGTGACGCCCAGGTGAAACAGGCTTGCGCGGTATCCGCCGCCAGACAACGCTAACCCCTGTCCACTCAGTACCTTCGCCATCGCCCCACCGGTTCGTTATCCGCCTGTGCTGTAAATATCTCACACTTTTACGGGTTTGCCGCAATGGTGCTCGAGCCTCTCTTCCCGGACTATGCAGAGGACTTTTGAATCTATTCAGGCAGAACCAAACCAATGAGCAAGCATGTGTATTCATTCGCCGAAGGCGATGGCCAGAACAAGAAACTGCTGGGCGGCAAAGGCGCGAATCTCTGTGAGATGACACAGATCGGGATCAACGTCCCGCCGGGCTTCGTAATTACAACCGAGGCCTGCCTCGAGTACCTGGACGGAGATGGCTTGCCGGACTCGCTGATGGATGAGGTGCGAGAGGAAATCGAGCAACTCGAGAAGGCAACCGGCAAGACGTTTGGCAAGGGACCTGATCCTCTGCTCGTTTCGGTTCGTTCCGGCTCGGCGCTGTCGATGCCCGGCATGATGGACACCGTGCTCAATCTTGGACTGAATGAAGACACCCTGGCCGGCCTGATCGAGCAAACCGGCGATGAGCGCTTCGCCTATGATGCGTACCGCCGTTTCATCCAGTTATTCGGCAAGGTCGCGCTTGGAATCGACGACGTGTATTTCGACGAGCACTTTGATGCCGTCAAGCAGCAAGCTGGCGTCAAGGCAGATGTCAGTCTCGAGGCAGAGCATCTCAAAGAGATCAGCGAACTGTTCCTCGATGTTGTTCGGCAGCAGGCTGGCAGGGATTTCCCGTCAGATGTCATCGAACAACTGCAACTTGCCGTGGAGGCGGTGTTCCGGTCGTGGATGGGCAAGCGCGCGGTGGATTATCGCCGGGAGTTCAATATCACGCCCGACCTGGCGAATGGCACGGCAGTCAATATCTGCACCATGGTGTTTGGCAACAAGGGCAATGATTGCGCAACGGGCGTCGGTTTCACGCGCAACCCGGGTACCGGTGAGAACGAGATGTTCGGTGAGTACCTGACGAACGCGCAGGGTGAGGACGTCGTTGCAGGTATTCGTACGCCGAAACCGATTGTCGATCTCGGTGACGAGATGCCCGAGCAATACAAGCAGCTCGTGGAGCTGCGAAATACGCTCGAAACGCACTACAAGGAAGTCCAGGATTACGAGTTCACGATCGAGAAGGGCACGCTGTATTGCCTGCAAACCCGCAACGGCAAGATGAATGCGGCGGCCACCGTCAAAACATCGGTCGAAATGTTCGGCGAGAAGCTGCTGACGCGAAACGAGGCGCTGCTGCGCGTGCCGCCTGAGCTTCTCGAACAACTCCTCCACCCAACGCTGGACCCGAACAACGATGCCAGGGTTGTCGCCCTGGGTTTGCCGGCATCGCCCGGTGCCGCGTCTGGCAAGTGCGTCTTCGATGCCGACCTCGCAGAGAAGCTTGGCAATGCGGGCGAGCAGATTATTCTTGTGCGCGAAGAAACACGGCCTGAAGATATTCACGGCTTCTTCGCCGCGCAGGGCATATTGACGAGTCGTGGCGGCAAGACCTCACACGCGGCGGTCGTTGCGCGCGGTATGGGCAAGCCCTGTGTTGCCGGTGCTGAAGGGATCGTTGTCGACGTGGCGGCGCGCCTTGCGCGGGTTGGTGAACGGACTATCCACGAAGGGGATGTGATCACGCTCGATGGCGGCACGGGTGAAGTGTACCTGGGCGCCATCCCGACAATCCCGGCACACTTCTCGGACGAGCTCGCTGAATTGCTCGGCTGGGCCGATGAGACCGCCGATCTCAAGGTCATGGCGAACGCGGACACACCGGACGCAGCCAAGCGGGCAAGCGAGTATGGAGCGATGGGCATCGGCCTGTGCCGTACCGAGCGCATGTTCAACGCGACCGACCGGCTGCCGATCGTCATCGATATGATTCTTGCCAACAGCGAGGAGGATCGCAAGGCAGCACTCGATCGCTTGTTGCCGATCCAGCGCGACGACTTCGTGAAAGTGTTTACGGTCATGGCGCCCAACCCGGTCACGGTGCGACTGCTTGACCCACCGATGCACGAGTTTCTCCCAACCGAGCACGATCTGCTGGAGCAGATTGAGAATCTCGAGGTTTACCGCAAGATCGTTCGCGGTCGCCAGGCGGCCATCGCGACCCTCGACCACGCTGTAGACCTGCCCGAAGCATTGCAGGAGCTCAGCGGGGAACATGTAAACGATGCTCTGGCTCACAAGGAGCGCATGCTCCGCAAGGTGCGTGAGCTCGAAGAGGTCAACCCGATGCTGGGCCACCGCGGCGTCCGAATTGGCATCACGTATCCGGAGATCTACGAGATGCAGATCCAGGCGATACTCGAGGCTGCCATGCAGTGCGCCGAGAACGGTGTCGATGTTCGGCCGGAGATCATGGTGCCCCAGGTCATTACATTGCAGGAGATTACGCACGTCAGGCGGGCGGCCGACGAAATCGTGGCGAGACTCGAGGAAGAAAGCGGCAAGAAAGTTGCCTTCAAGTTCGGCACGATGATCGAAACGGTACGCGCCTGCACGCGTGCATGGCACCTGGCTGGAGTCGCGGAGTTCTTCTCTTTCGGGACGAACGACCTGACCCAGGCAACATTCTCGTTTTCACGAGAAGATGCCGAGAACAAGTTTCTGCCCATGTACAACGAAACGGGTGTGCTACAGGATAATCCGTTCGAAGTGCTTGATCTCAAGGGTGTCGGTAAGCTGATCAAGATGGCGGTTCAAGGCGGTCGCGAACAGCGTGAAGACCTCAAGATAGGCATCTGCGGTGAGCAGGGCGGTCATCCCGACTCGATCCAGTTCTGTCATGACGTTGGCCTGAACTACGTGTCGTGCTCAGGGCCGCGCGTGCCGGTGGCG
>CAZKZE010000030.1:25587-30147 GCA_964557165.1 uncultured Woeseiaceae bacterium | reverse complement strand
TAGCGGATGTCGACATCCAGTTCGGTTTTGACAACCTTCGGTCTGCTCCGCGCCTGAGCGTAACGGCGCAACCGTCACGGGCTAGTTTTGTGCGGCAGGAAGACGGCACCGTGACAGGAACGGGCGTCAACTTCAGCATGTACACGAACTACTCGCACTTCATCAGGCGCGCCGAAGTTCGCCTGTTCCGCAATGGGCAGTCCCAGGAATCAACGCCGATCGACATCGTCGATATCAGCGTGGATGGCCGCGCGACATGGCGGCCATGGGATGACAAGTTCCGCGCACCCGCCGACGAACTCGCGTACGTACTGCGCGTGTACGGCGAGGACGGTAATTTCGATGAGACGCAGGCTCAACCGTTGTGGGTCACGTTTAGCGATGCGCCGGTTGTGGATGAAAACGACCCGGTCGAAGAAGTGATTGAGGAAGCAAACGAGCCACCGGTATTCATGTCCGCCTTCGACGACAATCGACTCGGCTTGCAGAATATCGGCCTGTCGAGCGGCACGGTCAACGTGCGTGGTAGTGGCATCAGTCCGGATCAGGAGGTCTGGGTTGCGGGTCGCCCGATCCCGGTCGACGAAGAGGGCAGCTTCTTTGCCGAGGAAGTTCTGCCACAAGGTCAGCATACCGTTGAAGTCGCCGTACTCGATAAAGAAGGCAGTGGCGAGCTCTACCTGCGGGATCTCGAATTCGAGGACAACGACTGGTTCTACGTGGGTATGGCCGACGTGACAGTGTCTGGCGGCACATCGGACGATGCGATGGATCTGCTGCAGGGCGCAAACTCGACCTACGATAACGATTCGACGGTGGATGGCCGGCTGGCGTTCTTCGTGAACGGCAAGTTCGGTGATCACTGGCGCGTCACGGCGAGTGCGGATACGCGCGAAGGGCCGGTCAGTGAGTTGTTCAGCAATTTCATGGACAAGTCGCCGGATTCGCTGTTCCGTCGCATTGATCCTGATTACTACTACCCGACTTTTGGTGACGATTCGGTGACCCAGGAAATGGCGCCGACCATGGGCAAGTTCTTTGTCCGCGTCAGCCAGGACGACAACTTCGGCCAATGGGGCAACTTCAAGGTTGCTTATATGAATAATGAGCTCGGCAGGGTAGACCGCGGGCTCTATGGCGCCAACGTTCATTACGAGGCGGACGCTGCGACGGACTTTGGCGACAAGCGCTTTGCAATCGATGCCTATGCGGCTGAGCCGGGAACACTCGCCAGCCGTGAAGAATTCCGCGGCACGGGCGGCTCGTTGTACTTCCTGCGCCGCCAGGATCTGCTCACCGGCTCCGAGCGCGTGCGTATCGAACTGCGCGACAAGGCTTCCGGCCTCGTGACGGGCGTCGTCAACCTGGCGCCGGCGATGGATTACGACATCGATTACCTGCAGGGCCGTATCGTCCTGACCGAGCCGCTGGCGTCTACCGCTGACGACAATCTGTTGGTGCGTAGCGGCGCCTTGTCGGGAGACGAGGCATACCTCGTCGTGCGCTATGAGTACACGCCGGGCTTCGACGATATTGATGCGGTATCCGTTGGTGGACAGGCGCACTACTGGTTTGGCGACTACGTCAAACTGGGTGTGACGAGCAATGCCAACGAGCAGGAAGGCGAAGACAGCACACTGAATGCCGCTGACCTTACCGTTCGATTTTCTGCCGACACCTGGGTCAAGTACCAGCAGGGGACAAGCGAGGGTCTCGTCTCCCTGCCACAAATATCAGAGGACGGTGGCTTCGAGTTCGATGGCTACGACTCGGCTTCATTCGTCAATGCCGAAGCTGACGCCAGTCGCGCTGATGTCAGCTTCCGACTCGGTGACTTCAGTGGCTTGTTCGATGGGCGCATTACGCTGTACACACAGCAGGTCGGTGCGGGGTATACGTCCCCCGGACTCACGGCGCTGACCGACACGACGAACGTCGGCGGTACGTTTAGCATGCCAATTGGTGATCGATTCTCGATTGCGGCCAAGTTCGACGAACGGGAACAGGAAAACGGCATCAATACCAGCGCTCTGGAATACAACGTCGGCTATGAACTCAGCGATACCTGGGAGGTGAGCGTTGGCTATCGCGAGGATGAGCGAGAGGATTCATCCATCCTCGTTCCCCTGACGCAGGAAGAGGGCAAACGATCCGACGCCGTTGTGCAGGTGGGTTACAACTCGCTCGCGAACTGGAATGTCTATGGATTTATGCAGGACACGTTGTCCACAACGGGGTCTCGCGAAGAAAACGGCCGTATCGGCGTGGGTGGCACCGTCAAGGTGACGGACAAACTGTCGATCGATGCCGAGGTTTCCAACGGGGATCTCGGTACCGGCGGGCGACTTGGCTCGAACTACGATTTCTCGGATCGGTCCAGCATGTACTTTGGATACACGCTCGACAACGGTCGGAACGATACGAATTGGGCAAGCCCGCGCGGAGCTCAAGGCAATCTCGTCGCAGGCGTACGTTCTCGCCTTGGTGACAGCGCCAGCGTCTTCCTCGAAGAACGCTACCAGCACGGCAATTCGGCGAACGGCCTGACTCACTCAACGGGCGTCAGTTTTGCGCCGAATCAAGCATGGAATTTTGGGCTGAATACCGATATCGGCACGCTGCGTGACGTAAACACGGGCGCCGAAACGGATCGCATGGCCGCCGGTTTCCAGATTGGCTTTGCCTCAGGCGGCCTGCGTATCGCGAGCGGAATTGAGTACCGCAGTGATGACGTCGAACAACTCGACCTCACCCGCGATCAACGGACGACCTGGTTGCTGCGTAACAATATTAGTTACCAGACCAGCCAGGCCGGACGCCTGCTCGGCAAGCTCAATCACTCAGAAAGCGAGAGCTCGCTCGGTACGTTCTACGACGGCGGTTTCACCGAGGCGGTCGTGGGCTACGCATTCCGTCCCGTCTACAACGATCGTCTCAACGCGATTGTGAAGTACACGTACTTCTATAACGTGCCGACGACAGAACAGGTCGGCGCGCAGAACATCCCTGTCGAGTTTCTGCAGAAGAGCCACATTGCAGCCGTTGACGTAACCTACGACATTACGCCGAGCCTGACGATTGGCGGCAAGTACGCTCACCGCCTCGGCCAGGTTAGCCTCGATCGTGAGAACCCGGAGTTCTTCGACAATACGGCGAACCTGTACGTGCTGCGCGGCGACTACCGCTTCCGCGAGAACTGGGAAGTATTGCTGGAAACGCGCCTGCTCGATATGCCGGACCTCAGTGAGCACCGTGTCGGCGCGCTGACTGCCGTGTCACGCTACTTCGGCGATCACATCAAGGTCGGCCTCGGCTATAACTTCACGGATTTCTCAGACGACCTGACGGAACTGAACTACGACCACCAGGGTGTCTTCCTGAACGTTACGGGCACGCTATAGCGGCCTCGGAACGTTCAGTCCCGAAGCAGGTTCAGCATACGGGTCGCCGCCTCTTCGAGCGTCGTCCCGAAGCTGATTAGCCCCTCATCGTGGCCGGCCAGTACGGCGACCCCGGTATCACGCAGACCCTCCATACGGTAGAGCCTGTCAAGTTCCTGGGCCATTTGAGGTGTGCCATAGGCAATCTCGGGATCAGTGGTCGGCAGTTTGCCGAGGTTCTGGTGCCAGAGTTCCGCGTTGTGTGCGTGTACAACCGCACCGATTGCGTCGCCCAGTGCGTAGATCGACGCGTGGGTCATGGCCTCTGACGAGGCCTGTACGGGCCCGCTACACCTGACCACGTTGGCGCGAATATCGCAGTCCGTGACCAACGAATAATTGTTCTCGTCGGTGACCGGTAGATGGCCGGTTTGAGTGCCGCTGATCAGGAACAGCCCGCCGTAGCCTCGACGTACACTGATGTTCCCATAACCGATGCCGTGCTCTTTGTATTCGCCGATCAGGCCCGCCTCGTACAATGGCTTGCGCCAACGCTCGAGCTCTCGGGCGGCTGTTATATGTGTTGCAGGCCCAGGCGTCCAGAAGCTTTCGTACTTAATGTAGCCTTCGTCGAGTGTCACGCGTCTCTCATCTCGGGAAACAGACCGAGCAGGCCTTCTTCGGATGCTTCGCACACGCCACGCTCGGTGATCAGCCCGGTTATGAGCCGCGCCGGTGTGACATCGAACGCGAAGTTGCTGATGCGCGTATCGTCGGCCGTTGTCCGAACGCGCTTCGCTTCGCCATCGACCATGCCGTAGATGTGGCTGACTTCTTCCGGATCCCGTTCTTCAATCGGGATTTCCCTGACTCCGTCACGGCTTTCCCAGTCAATCGTCGTCGACGGTAATGCTATGTAGAACGGGATACCGTTGTCGTGCGCGGCGAGCGCCTTGAGGTAGGTACCGATCTTGTTCGCCACATCGCCTGTCCGAGTCGTGCGATCGGTGCCCGTGATTACGACGTCGATGAGTCCATGCTGCATCAGGTGGCCGCCGGCATTGTCGACGATCAGGGTATGCGGCACGCCACTTTCGGCGAGTTCCCATGCGGTAAGTTGCGAGCCCTGGTTGCGGGGTCGTGTCTCGTCGACCCAGACGTGGACATCGATGCCGCGTTG
>CAZKZE010000030.1:0-25487 GCA_964557165.1 uncultured Woeseiaceae bacterium | reverse complement strand
CGTTCGACCGCCCAGCGCAGGTTGACCGCGGTCGGGCGTGATTGCAGCAGAGCATTACCCGCGGCGCGCACACCTTCAGACGTCGGGTCCGCAAGGGCCGCCAGGTACAGGCCCCAGGCGGCGGTCGCGCCGATCAGTGGGGCCCCACGAACATACATCTCTGCAATCGCCGTATCGGCGTCCTGCCAGGTGCGCAGATCATGCACGCGGTACTCGTGCGGGAGTACGCGCTGGTCGATAATCTGGACGACGGCGGGGTCGTCCGGTTTCTGCCAAATAGTGCGAAAGTTCTCGGCGGTCACGATGGGGTGCGAGGCTGCCTAGCCCTCGAGGCCAGCTGAGAGCCGTGCCGATCGTAAGGTGTTGAACATCAACATCGTGATAGTCATCGGGCCCACACCGCCCGGCACGGGCGTTACAGCGCCTGCGACCGTGCAGACATCGTCATAGTCGACGTCACCGGTCAGCTTCGACTTCATTTCGCCATCGATTTCTTTCTCGACTCGATTGATGCCGACGTCGATGACCACGGCGCCGGGCTTGACCCAGTCAGCTTTGACCATGTCGGGTCGGCCGACCGCGGCGATCACGATATCCGCATTGCGAACAACGCCGGGCAGGTCCTTCGTGCGGCTGTGCGTCATGGTCACGGTTGCATTGCGTTGCAGTAGTAGCGCACCCATCGGCTTGCCGACGATATTCGAGCGGCCGATGACGACGGCATTCAAGCTGGAGAAGTCACTACCGAGTTCGTCTTCGATCATCAGGATGCAGCCGGCGGGCGTGCACGGGACGAATGCGTCAGCGGTGTGGCCTGCGGTCAGCTTGCCGATGTTGACGAAGTGGAAACCGTCCACGTCTTTTGACGGCGAGATGGCCTGCGTGATGGTCTGCTCGTCGAGATGGTCAGGCAACGGCAACTGCACGAGAATGCCGTGAATAGCATCGTCACTGTTCAGCTCATCAATCAGCTTGAGGACGTCTTCCTGTGACGTGTCTTTCGCAATCGTGTGTTGCACAGAGTGGAAGCCGCAGGCTTCGGCGCGGCGCTTCTTGTTACGGACATAGACCTGGCTTGCCGGGTCTTCGCCAATGATCACTACCGCCAGGCCGGGCTTGATGCCGTGGTCCGCCAGCAGGGCAGCGGTCTGCTCCGTAATGGACTCGGCAAGTTGTTCAGCTTTAGCCTTTCCGTCGATACGTTTTGCGCTCATCGAAATTGATCCATGCGTAGAGAAAAACGGGCCGTAGGGTAACGCCTCGGCGCCCATGTTGCTACTCGGGGAAACCCGTAGCGGGCGACCATTGCTCCTCGCGCCGCAGTGACATTCACCCCTGTAGTCCGCCATGTTGTCTCTTCCTCAGCCCGATCAGCAGGCAGGCCGGGGCGAGCGCGGAGAGAATGTGTTTGATCGAGTGGCCGCTCAGCAGGTTTCCCATGGCCAGCACTTCGGCGTCATAGTGCTCCGGGATTTTTGCGAGGACATAGATGCCGATCATGCAGACAATGTACGGCCCCAGGTCGCTGCGTGAGCGCCGTGCGATCACGATTATGGGAACCACGAGCATTGGCAGGAATTGCACAGCTGCGTAGGGGCGCAGGTCCCCGGCTCCCAGGGACTCGGTGTGGATCCAGTAGTAGACGGACGCGGCACCTGCGATCAGCAAGGGGACGAGGAGTCGCTTGCCCCAATCGACGGACAGGTATTCACCGATCACGATGGCGACAAAGCTCATGAGCCCAATCGTCATCGTCAGCCGGTCCCAGGCCAAGGATTCGTTGTCCGGGGCGAAGTGATAGTAGCCCGATCCCAACGCGGTCAGGAATATCCCGGCAAAGAAGGCCAGCCATACGATGCGCAGGGGCTCCTGCCTGTTCTCCCATGCGACCTGGAACCCGAGTGCGCCCACAACCATGAACGGAATATTGGACACGACGTTCCAGAAATTCGGGATCCCGAGGAGCGTCCGATCGTCGGCAAACAGGTGATAGGCAGGATCCTGCGCGATGGGGCTGCCGAGCAGCTCGATGAGCGTCACTGTGCTGCTTTCTCCGCTCTCGTACTCTCGGTCATGGCTTCAGGCTAGAATGCGCTACGAGGCATTAGAGTACAGTAAATGAGAGCATTCTTTCGGCACCTTCGGGGCGTCGCCGTGTTTAGCGGTTTCGTAGTCAATACGCTGCTGTTTTTCGTGCCGCTGCTGGTCCTCGCCATCATCAAGCTACTCATGCCGGTTCCCGCGATTCGTCGCTCCATCACGCGCGTTCTGATGGGCATTGGGGAGACGTGGGTCGACGTCAATTCGGCAATCCTGGTCATGGCAGGTTCTATTGACTGGCAAGCGACGGGCCTCGAGAACCTGCGCCGCGACCAGTGGTACCTCGTCATCGTCAACCACGTCTCGGCCGTCGATATTCTCGTCGTGCAAAAGGTATTCAACCGGCGGATCCCGTTCCTCAAGTTCTTCATCAAGCAGGAGCTGGTCTGGGTGCCATTTCTCGGCGTGGCCTGGTGGGCGCTGAATATGCCTTTCATGAAGCGCTATTCGCCGAAGTACCTGGCGAAGAACCCGCACATGCGGGGCCGGGATCTCGAGACGACACGCCGCGCGTGCAGGAAATTCCGGTATACGCCGACGTCGGTTATCAACTTCCTGGAAGGCACGCGTTTTACTCCCGGGAAGCGCGACTCGCGCAACTCGCCCTTCAGGCATCTGCTACAGCCACGTGCGGGAGGATTCGCTGTCGCGATGGCGTCCATGGGTGAACTATTCGGTTCGATGCTCGACGTGACGCTCGTTTATCCGGACGGGCCGGCCGGCTTCTGGGATATGTGCTGCGGCAGGCACGTGCGTATCCTCGTAAATGTCCGGGAGCGCCCGATTGAAGCATGGCTCATTGAGGGTGACTACCAGAATGACCGGGATTTTCGTCGTCGGGTCCACGCCTGGCTCGGCGAGATTTGGCAAGACAAGGACGACCTGATACAACAGATGTTGGTTACCCGAGAGTCTCATGACTGAAAGCCGCCACTACGATACGGTCGCGTTCGACGTCCGCGACAATGCAACCATGTTGTTCTTCGCCAGGACGACAGATATCGGTGAGATCAACGACTACCTGTTGCTGATGCGCACGATTGACGATGATTTTGACGAGTCGATCTACATTGAAATCAACGAGCAGCAGTTTGGCGGTCATAACCTGATCCGCGAAGCCGCGCTGACGGGGAACGTGCTGACCCTGCGTCTCCATGAGCCCGCCGAGGAACTCGGCGGCATTGCCGATATCGTTCTGACCTGGTCGGAGACCACCGAAAATCTCGACAGCATCGAGATGGGTGCGTTTCGTGTATTCGGTGACACGCTGGTCGGCGGCAACGCCTGACGCCAGAGTGGCTGATACCGAATTCAGTCTGTATATCGTGCGCTGTGCCGACGGCACGCTGTACACGGGGATTACTACCGATGTGGACAGACGCCTGGCCGAGCACGAGTCAGGATTGCGCGGCGCCAAATTCCTGCGCGGCAAAGGGCCGCTCGAAGTTGTCTTCTCAGAAATCGTCGGCGATCGCGCGGCGGCATCGCAGCTCGAGTACCGGGTCAAGAAACTGGATCGGTCAGGGAAACTGGAGTTGATCGACGGGCGGAGCTGTCTTGACGACTTGCGGTCTGGTCAGGTGCTCGAGGAAGGTTGCGCATAGAGGGCTATCGGTCTGCCGAATTCGGCGAGGTAGATAGTGACATCCTGATCCCACCTGTCACGAAACGCATCGAACCAGCGTGAAGTTTCTTCGAGATCGCCGAATACCCTGGGGCCAGGAACGGTGACTCCGAAGGGTTTCGTGAAGTCGTCAAAGTGAATCGGGTACACGCTGCTGGCACCAGTGCTGGTCACAAACTCCTGCCAGTACTGTTCCGCGTAGTCTGTGTCGAGCGTAGTCAGTCCACCGACACTGAGCATAACGACGTCGGCTGCTATGTCCTCGACCAGTCCCTCGACGATCCCGGCACTTCCCTGGACGATCGTCGTGCCCTGCGGATGCTCTATGACGATCGTGTAGCTGCCACCTTCGCGGTAGGCTTTGGTGGGCGCGGGCGACTCGAGCGGTTCGTCGATCGTGCCGGGCAAGGGCGGATCGCCACGCCAGCCGATCGGCGCGTGCCTCGACTCCAGGAGCCGGACCTTGAACTCGCCGAATTCATACACGTCGGCCGCTTTGGATACGACAATCTGGTCTTCCGGCACACCGGCGCCGCGCGCGATATTTGCTGTCGACTCCGATCCCAGGATGGAGGCACTGGTTCGCCTGGCGACAGCACCGACATCCATCGCATGATCGAAATGTGAGTGTACCGGGATGATGGCCGCCAGCCGTCGCATTCGATACTCGTGCAGAGCATAGTTAATCGTCGCGGCATCGTTGACGACTGGACGGCCCAACAGCATGTCCGCAAGGGAAGGGCGCGAAAAGAAACCGTCGATCAGGATCTGGGTCTCGCCGTCGTCGAAGAGCAGCGTGGTCACGCCCAGCCAGGTCGCCGTAACCGACGCTTCGTTCTCGGACTGTTCGGGAGGGTCGTTCCAGCTGGTTGACTCAAGCGACGGGCGGTCCTGCCATAACCAGGCGCCGCCCATCGCTGCGACAACGAGTACCGCGGCTGTGACAATGGCTGCCCGGATTACCCGTTGTTTCCACATGTCTATTGCCCTACGGCCATCCTGGCCAGGTGACCCGTGAGCGGCGCGAGATAGTTACCCAGCGCGTAGCCGAGCAGGGCAAGCAGGATCGATGCGGGAACAAGATTGGGTCGATGGTGTGCCGCGACAATGGGCGCGGACGCAGCCGCGCCGATATTTGCCGCCGACGCGATTGCCACACTATGGACATCGACGCGGAATATCCACGCGCCTGCGAGCATGAACAGGCCGTGTATAAATATCCAGATGAATGCACCGAGTACAAATACCGGTGCGTCGCCAAGGCCGCTGACTTCGGCCCGCGCGCCCATGCCGGCAACGAACACATAAACCAGCGCAGTGCCGATTGCCGTCGAGTTGGGTAATTCCGATATGCGCGTCGTCGATAACGCCAGCGCAATCGTCGTCACCAGCAGGATGCGTGTCGTCGTTTCAGAGAAGATGTTTGCCATGTCGGATGACACGCTCGCAATCCAGCCGGCGATCGGTGGTGCTGCACCGTGGCCGATCGCGGTAACACCAACGACGACGGCCGCGAGATACAGGTATTGCTGCATGGTTGGTGCGTGGTCTTCCTCGATATGCATTTCGGCCGCAGCGTCCATTGCGGCAAGCCGATCAGCCGGAACCCGCGCCCACTTGTTGAACTTGTCGGCGAAGTCCCTCGACATGAGCAACAACGGCAGCCACACAATGTAAATGACGTTGTCGGCAACAATTGCCAGCGTGAACTGCGTTTCGGATGCTTCGAGTATTTCCTTGGAGGCGAGCATATTGGCCGTTCCGCCGATCCAGCTGCCAGCCAGAGTGCCGACCGCTTTCCACGAGTCATCCGGCAGCCAGCCATGGACCAGCACGTAGGAAACGACGCCACCAACCATGACGCCAGCGGTGCCCATCAGCATGACGAGTACGCCCTTGCCCATGACCTTGACGATCGCCGGGACATTCACCTTGATCAGCATGAGAACGATGAAAACCGGCAATGCGAACTGGCTCAGCCCACCATAGATAATGGACTTGTTGGGAATGAGCGTGTGGCCGCCTATCGCCAGGTTGCTAAGGAACACCGGCGTCGCATAAATGAACAACAACGGTGGAATGTAACTAAAGAGCCGGGATTCGGTTACCTGGGCCAGCAGGAAGAAGAAAGCGGCGACCACGCACAGAACAGCGAGCACACCAATCGGTGACGAAATCAGTACTTGGGTGGTTTCCATTCAACGCGCCTAATGCCGAAACATGGCGACCGAGTATAAAGCATCTGCGGTTCAGCCGAAGCTGATCTGGGCGGAGAAATCCTTGCGAGATGCGTCGTCGCGTAACACGGCCGAGTTGATGGTCAGCCAGACGGCGTCCCAGTCTTCGATCTTGCTCGGTCCGAAAACGTGCTTCGCAATAAAGCTTTCGAGTTCGCGAACGTGAATGACATTTTTCGGAGGTGCTGCAGTGAACTCGACGGAGCCTGTAAAGATCACGAGGTTCGCGACCGGAACGTCAGGCACGACTTTTTCGATTGCCCGTGTTCGGCCTTCGTTCTGGATCAGCGGGTTCAGGAAACGGCGGCGATTCACACCATCTACGTTTGTCCACTGCGCCTCATCAGGTCCACCGAATACGATGCCGTTGAAGTGCTTGGTTTGAATACACAGGATGCCGCCGGCGGTCAGGATCGCATGATCGATTTTGGCCAGGCCACCGTAAGCGCCGGGCAGGATAAAGTCGTGGAGCACGTCCTTGCTGCGCCTGGCCAATGCAGCCCGGATTCTGAACTGTCCGATCGCACCGGTCACATACAGCGCAATGTGATTGGCAACCGACCGAAACACCAGGGTTAGCAACAAGGCACCGGCGATCGTGAAAAGAAATAACGCTGGTCCGACGCTCGTGATCCCGGTCTGTACACCACCGTCAGCGGCGAGTGCGGGCATCGCGACCAGCGGCGTGCTGGTGACTATTCTTCGAACCGGTTTCAACATAAGGAACAGGGTAGGCCTGAACGAGTCCGCAGACAGCGTAACAGGTCACGTTTTTGCATTCTGCCCCGGGTACGCGAGGTAATAACCATCAATTTCGACCACACGTATCGGTGTCTCATAGACTTCGCCGAGAATTTCGTCGGTCAGTACCTCCTGTTTGCCGCCGTCAGCCGCGATGCGGCCATCGCGCAACAGCACGACGCGGTCGATTTCAGGCGGAATCTCGTTGAGGTGATGGGTAACGACAATGATGTTCCTGCCGGCACTCGCCAGCTGTCTCACGCGTTTGAGATAGTCGAAACTGGCCGAAAAATCGAGACCAGCGGTCGGTTCGTCGAGGATCAGCGTCCGCGGATTGTGGACGAGTGCTCGTGCCAGAATGCAACGTCGTTGCTGACCCGTCGACATGTGCTTTAGCGGCGTCCCTGCCAACTCGCCTACGCCGAGGTCCTCGAGCGTACTTCTTGCCGCTTCGATCTGATCGCTGTCGACGCGATCGGCCAGGGTGCCGTGGATACCGATGCTTGAGTGGAAGCCCGAGACGACGACCTCCAGGGCCGTTGTCGTCTGGGTGTAGCGCTGCTGCAAATCCTGCGAGACGATACCGACATGCTTGCGCAACTCCCAGACGTTCCAGGAGTCGCGTCCGAGTATCCGGAACACGGAGTCCGTTTTGGCAACCGGGTAGAGCTCCCTGTTGATGGCCTTGAGCAGGGTTGTCTTGCCCGATCCGTTGGGTCCGACGATGGCGACTCGTTCGTGCTGTTGAATCTCGAGGTCCAGGTTTTCGAAGACACACGTAGACCCTCGCCAGATCGTGGCATTGCGAATTTCGACCAGCGGTACCTCAGGCGTCATGGGTCTTCCATCTGCCGCGCCGGAACACGATGACGCTCAGAATCGTCAGCAAGGTCTCGGAAATGGTTATCGCGGCAAAAGCGCCGTTCGATAACAGTGGTGTCCTTGTTGCGAGAATATACGCGAGGGGGATCTGGAGTATCCAGAAACAAATCGCGTTCAGTGTGGCCGGTGTTTCGGTATCGCCGGCGCCGTTCATGGCCTGGACGATGACCATGCCGACAGCATAGGCCGGGAAGCCGATCGCGAGTATTTGCAGGCAGTTCGTACCGATGCGCAGGACGTCGGGCTCGACCGTAAACAGGCCGGTTATTCCTTTCGCGAAGACCAGCAGGAACATGCCGACAAAGGTCATGAACATCGTGTTGTACCTGGCCGCGCGCCACGCAGACTCTTCGGCGCGCTCGGGTTGTCCTGCACCGAGGTTCTGACCGACGAGCGTTGCGGCAGCGTTTCCGAGGCCCCATGCGGGCAGGAACACGAACTCCATCATGCGGAGCGCGATCGTGTACGCAGCGATCGCCGGACTGCCGAAGATCGCAACGATGCGCATGACGACGATCCAGCTGGAGGTGGCAATGAGAAACTGGCCGATGCCGCCCAGCGAGATGACGATCATGCGCCAGGCCAGCGAGGGAATGAACCTGAGGTGCTGCGCGGCGAAAGCGATACGTCCGCGGCCATTCATCAGGTACCAGAGCTGGTAGGCGACACCGATGCCGCGACCGATTGTCGTAGCGACGGCCGCGCCGGTCACGCCCATCTCGGGGAACGGGCCCAGGCCGAAGATGAAGCAGGGGTCGAGGACAATGTTGATGCCGTTTGCGATCCACAATGAACGCAGGGCTACGGTGGCATCGCCGGCGCCGCGAAAGGCCGCGTTCAGCAGGAACAGGTAGATGATGCTGAAGGACCCGCCAAGCAGCACGGCGGTAAAACCGGCGCCCTGTTCGACAACGCCATCTGAGGCGCCCATGAGTATGAGCAGATCGCGGGCATACAGGACGCCGAATATGCCAATACCGACCGACAATGCGATGCCGATCCACAGCGACTGGCCGGTCACCTGGGCGGCGCCATGGGGATCCTTCTTGCCAATGCGACGGGAGACCATGGCCGTCAGGCCCATACCCAGGCCTATCGCGATTCCATAGAGCACGGTAACCAATGCCTCGGTGATGCCGACGGCGGCGACTGCGTCGGTTCCGAGGCGCGAGACGAACGCGATATCGACGACTGCAAAGATCGACTCCATCGCCATCTCGAGCATCATCGGAATGGCCAGTAGTCCCAGCGCGCGGCGAATCGGCCCGCTCGTGAAATCCACTTCGTTGTCGCGCAGCGCTTCAGCGAGGAAAGATCGTGCGCGCCGCCAGGTTGAACGTACGTCGGTCACTGACGACACTCGGGCCACGGTGCTATGCTGGGTCTTCGCAATTCCCCGGGGCAGCTCCCAATGCCAAATGGCCTGATTATTCTTCTTGTCATGATTCTCGGAGTCATCATCTACACGATCGCGAAAGTCATACGCCTGAACCGCCTAAGTGAACAGCAATGGGAGCAGGCCGACAAGAGCAAGATCAAGGAGTGGGACGACGACGAGTGGGAGTAGGCCCGGAAACCGTCTCGCATTCGCCTGTAGGGTTCTTTCCCATATATGGATTACACTACGTCACTTGGAAGTACTTCAGGTCGATCGAATGTATAGAGACAGGCTCGGAAAATTAATCGCGGTTGCGGCGCTGCTGGTTGGTGGCTCGCTGTTAACAGCATGCGAGAAGAAGGCTGAGCCGGCGTCCGAGACGGAACTGGCGGCAGGGCGTGAGAACGTCGAGGCCATGTCGCGAGAGCATGCCGAAGATACGACCGAGCCGAGTCCTGCCGCCGAAGTGGCGCCGGCACGCGCCGTTATTTCCGATCCCAGGATGCCCTATGCAGAAGTCGGTGACCAGTTGGTCTATGGCTATTTCACAGCACCGTCTGACGTATTCGAGCCACTGCCCGCCATTATCGTGATTCACGAATGGTGGGGCCTGAATGACAACGTTCGTGCCATGGCAGACCGGCTCGCCGGTGAAGGTTACATGGTGCTTGCGGTGGATCTCTATGGTGGCGAAACGGCGGACTCGCCGGCCGACGCCAGGGCGCTGATGCTCGAGGTTGTTGAGGAGCCGGAAGCAGCAAATGAGAATATTCGTGCTGCTTACGAGTTTCTCGTAACTGCCGGTGCGCCGCGGATTGGGTCACTGGGCTGGTGTTTTGGTGGCGGTTGGTCGCTTAACACTGCACAGCTGTTTCCAGGCGAACTGGATGCAAGCGTTATCTACTATGGCCAGGTGACGGCTGACGAAGACAGGCTGCGACCGATCAGTGCCCCAATCCTGGGCCTGTTTGGTGCCGACGACACAGGCATCCCGGTGGATTCGGTCGAGGCTTTCCGCGGCTCTTTGGAGAGGCTTCGCAAGGAACACGAGATTCATATCTATCCCGGCGTCGGCCATGCCTTCGCCAATCCGACCGGAACCAATTTCAACGCGGAAGCGGCTACAGATGCCTGGGAGAAGACGCTCGAGTTTCTCGGTCGTCACCTGGTGTCGGGCACAGGATCCTGATCGAGTTCACTGTCGACCGGCTGACGGGCGCAGCTTAGCCGCACATTCAGCGGAGCGCTGGCATAGAGGACAGATAATCCGGTTTCGGTTTCGCACTGCAGTGATGCGTGTGCCGTCGCGAAGCCTGCCGCGAAGAGTTCATCCTCAGACTCGTCTTCGCTCTCAGTGCAAAACAGCCTGCTGGATGCCATCGTCAATTGACGTGGCGGAACGGTCAACGATGCCTCGGTTGCGCGTTGTCCCTCCAACTCATCCCGCCCCGCTGTCACAAACGTATCGGCAACGCTCAATGTGACCGACACCGGCTTGCCGGAGCAGCGGATAGCTGCGCGCAGTTGGAAGGTAAGCGGCGGCAGGTTGATGACACGCGCATGATCTGGTCGCGGCGTGACCGTCGCCTCGACTTCCTGCGCGGCAACCACGATCGTATTGTCGGCGATCGCCGGCGAAACGGCGGCTGCAAGGACAAATAGCGCTAGAATGGAATTCGGACCCGGCTTCATTCGCCTAAGGCTACGGCAAGGCGCCCCAAAAACGAAGGATATCGTTGGTGATCAAGCGAGCGTTTCATCTGACCTACAAGGCGGCACGGCGTGTTGTCGTCGCTGTCGTCGGTGTAACCCTATTGATTATCGGCGTCGTGATGATAGTAACGCCCGGGCCCGCCCTGGTATTCATCCCGGTGGGCCTTGCAGTCCTGAGTATCGAGTTTGCATGGGCACGCGCATGGCTCAAGCACCTGCGAAAGGCGATCAGTAATCGCAATTCGAATAGTGTCGGCGACCAGGCAGAGAATCACCGCAAGCGGGTATCCGGAGAGTAAAAAAAAGGCGCCGGAGATCCGGCGCCTTTGCAGTAAGCGGCAGGGGGGGTGCCGCTGGACCTTCATGGTCCAATAGCGCCGGTATTAATCCGGCGCATTATTCGGTCTGAGCGGCCAGGCAGTCAGGGGGAGAGAGAAACCTGGCAGGCTCGTGACCGAGGGGGGATAAGCGTGCAGAGCTTAGTTGCCTCGTGCCATTAATGTGGATGTGCGGTCGTCGAGCTGGATATCAAGTTCCATCCAGTTACCCACAGCCAGCGATGTTGCTGCCGCGGCCGCCGTTTCAGCGTTGGCCCTGGCTGCACTCTCACGGGTGTCGTCCGCAGTATCGTGAATAGCTATAGCCGTGCTGGTGACATCGGCGCGTTCTTCTGCGAGCGCACTGTCCGCAGCAAACGAAACGCCGACCAAAACGACAAGCGCACCGACAAGTGCGAGGCCGTCTTCGATATTCCTGGTTTTCATCATCGTGTCCTTTCGATAGGTTCGTTAGTGCAAGTAATCTTGCACAGCTTCTGGTCTACCTATTGCACAAGCCGTGCCAAGTTCATTATTCTTTTATAAACAATAGCTTAAGCTTAAATTGGTACTCACGGCTTTTCGTAAATAACGAAAATCCGTGAGATTAATTACGAAATTTCGTATATCATGCCTTGATGATCACCCAGAACGACTACGAATGGCTGTTTCGCAAGGCCCCTGTCATGACCACGTCAATCGCGGAGGACGGTGCGTACCTCGATGTTAATGACGCCATGCTTGAGCGCCTGGGTTATCGGCACGAGGAGATGGTCGGTCAGAAACCCGAGATGTTCGCAACGCCGGAAACAGCCGAGCGCATCGTGGAAGAGTTTCGACCGGCGCTACGTCGCCGCAGCCAACTCGAGAACAAACCGGTCAGCCTGGTCACGGCCTCGGGTGAAGTCATTGAATGCATCACGAATGCGTTCGTGGAGTACGATCAGGAGGGCCAGTACCTGCGGACTGTCGCCATGTACACGGAGTTATCCGACCAGGCGCGCGCGAACTTCAAGTATCGGACCCTGTATCGCTCGACTCCGGCCATGCTGCATACGGTCGATGGTGATGGCCGGATCATCACGGTTACCGATCACTGGTTGAGCAAGCTCGGGTTCTCGAGAGAGGAGGTACTCGGTCGACCGATCACCGACTTCATGAGCGTCGCGGACCAGAAGCGCTACGAAGATGGCAAGCTGCGAAAACTGATCTCGGAAGGTGGCTTCAGTAACCTCGAACGCCAGATGGTGGCCAGCGATGGCACGACCATGGACTTGATCATGTCGGCAATATCCAATCGTGACGAGAACGGCGAGGTTGATCGTATGCTGGTCGCGTCCAAGGATGTGACCGAGCGCAATCGCGCAGAGAAGCAACTGCGAGGTACGCTGCTGGAGAATGCCCGCTTGCGCGAAGAGTTGGAGCGCGAGCGTGACTACCTGCGCGAAGAGGTCAATGTTGCGCTGAACTTCGGGCGTATCGTCGGCACGAGCCCGGCACTCCGACGCATGCTGAAACGAGTGGAGGCAGTGGCTGAGACGCCGGCCAGCGTGCTGATCGAAGGCGAGTCGGGGGTCGGCAAGGAACTCGTCGCCCGGGCCCTTCACGCACGAAGTCCCCGTGCGGATGGGCCGCTCGTCAAGGTGAACTGCGCGTCCATTCCGAAAGAGCTGTTTGAAAGCGAGTTTTTCGGCCATGTACGAGGCGCGTTCACGGGAGCGCATCGCGATCGCGTCGGCCGCTTCCAACTGGCCGACGGGGGCACAATTTTTCTCGACGAAGTTGGCGAGATCCCGATGGAGTTGCAGGGCAAACTGTTGCGCGTGCTCCAGGAAAGCGAATTTGAACGCGTTGGTGACGACATCACTCGCTCAGTCGATGTCCGGGTCCTCGCGGCCACCAATCGAAATCTCGAGCAGTTGATCGTCGATGGCGAATTTCGAGAGGATCTTTTCTACCGCCTGAGCGTGTTCCCTGTAGAAGTACCTCCGCTGCGCGAGCGTGGCGACGATGTCGTGCAGCTCGCCCAGCATTTCCTCGAGCAGACATGCAAGGACTTCGGCCGGGAAGTATTGACACTAACGCGTGCCCAGGCAGTCAATCTCAAGGCATACAGCTGGCCGGGAAATATACGCGAATTGAAGAACGTCATTGAGCGCGCAGTCATTCTCTCTCCGGGCAAAGTCCTGCGCCTTGACCTGTCCATGCCGGGATTCGCACTGGCGGACGCGGTGCCGGTCGATGCGGCGCCGGCAACCGAAGGCGTCCTTACTGAAAAGGAAATGCGCGACTACCAGAAACACAACATCCTCAAGGCCCTGGAACAGACGAACTGGAAAGTCTCGGGCGAAGGCGGCGCTGCCGAGTTGCTGGGCGTTCGTCCTACGACCCTGGCCGACCGTATCCGGACCTACAAAATCACGCGACCGAACAAATGAAACGAGCGACTTTCAACAGGCTGGTCCTGGTCGCGATCTTCGCGGCACTTGTCTACGCACTCTACGTGTTGCCGATCGCCGGTCCAGTCGCGGCGCTGGTCAACTGGGCACAGGCCAACCCCGTAGCTGGCGGATTCGTCTATCTCGCGTGTGTCGTTGTTGCCACTGTATTGTTCATACCCGGGTCGGGGTCAATGATGATCGCCGGTTATGTGTTCGGATTCACCACCGGAACGCTCCTGTCTGCAGTCGCGATCACGCTTGGTGCACAATGCGCGTTTCTCGTCGGCAGACTTGTCGCGCGTGACTGGGTGGCGGAAAAAGTTTCAGCTAATCAAAGGCTTGTCGCGATCGAGGCGGGTCTGCGCGAGGAGGCCTTCCTGATCGTCGTCCTGACACGTTTGTCCCTGGTCATACCGTTCAACCTGCTGAACTATGCCTACGGCATCACCGCCGTGCGCGGCAGCACACATCTCCTGGCGACGGCTGCCGGAATGCTGGTGCCCGTCGCGCTTTACGTGTATCTCGGAACCCTCGCCCGTGACATTGGACAAATACTGTCTGGTGCTGCGACGCCATCGGCCCTGGGCTACTGGGTTCTGGGTGCCGGAATAGTGGGCATAGCACTGCTCACCTGGGTAATGCATCGCGCCGCCAGCCGTGCCCTCGACCGTCACCTGCCAGCTGTGGATTCTGACAATGCCTGATCGCCCGAACTTTATTCTCATCCTGTTCCTTGCTTTATCGCTACCGCTCACTGCAGTTGCGGATGACGATGAGCTGCCTGTTGGCGTACGCAGCGTCCTCAAGATTCGGCAGGTTCCGCAGGACACGCTGAGTGTGCACATCGAAGATGTCGAGACGGGTGAAGTGGTCCTCGAGTACATGGCCGCCACGCCCCGCAATCCGGCGTCGACGATGAAGTTGCTGACCACACTTGTCGCACTCGATACGCTTGGTCCTGCGTATCGCTGGAAGACCGACGTGTACGCACTGGGCGATGTTAAGGACGGGCGCCTCGACGGCGACCTCCTGCTGAAAGGCTACGGCGACCCGTTTCTCGTTACCGAACGTTTCTGGCAGATGCTGCGCAGCATCCGTCGTACCGGCATCGACGACATTTCCGGCGACTTGCTGATAGACGATAGTTTCTTCGACATAGGCACGTACGACCCCGGGGCGTTCGACAAGCAGCCACTGCGAGCCTACAACGTCGCGCCAAATGCCCTGTTGACGAATTTCAAGGTCGTGCGTTACTGGTTCGAGCCAGACGGTCAGTCCGTCAAGGTGACTATAGATCCGCCGCTCGACAACCTGAGAGTCACGAACCAACTCCGGGTCACACCCGGAAGCTGCCGCGGTTATCAGCGCGGCATCGCTGTCTCGGGCAACGGTCGCGATGACGAAGTGACATTCTCGGGCAAGTTTCCGGGCGGTTGTGAACTCTATGCGATGGACAGGGCCGTGTTATCGCACAACGAATTCACCTATGGCCTGTTCGGGTCGCTTTGGTCCGAATCGGGTGGTCGTTTCGACGGCACCTGGCAGAACACAATCGCATCTGAGGACATGGAGCCGTTGCTGTCTTTCGAGTCATTGCCACTGTTCGAGATGATCGCGAGGGTTAACAAGCACAGTAACAATGTCATGGCCCGGCAAGTGCTGTACACGCTGGCGGCCGAAGTGCTTGGGCCTCCCGGGACCGAAGCAGGAGGGCGCGAGGTCATCGCGAAATGGCTGGCCGAAAATGAACTGGAGTCGTGCGCGCTCGCGCTTGAAAACGGCGCCGGCTTATCGCGGGAATCGCGCATCACGGCGGCTGATATGGCGGCGCTGCTGCGCTTCGCGTGGAAGCAGCCTTACATGCCCGAATACCTCGCATCGATGTCGCTGACCGGGCTCGACGGAACTCTGTCACGTCGTTTTGGAGACAGCGAGCTCGTCGGCACGGCGCACCTGAAGACAGGTTCGCTCGATGACGTCACAGCCATAGCCGGCTATGTCCAGGCTCGCTCGGGGCGCCGCTTCACGATGGTTGTGATGCAAAATCATGACGATATTCACCGCGGGCCGGGCGAGGAAGTGCAGGAAGCACTGCTGCGCTGGCTTTACGAGCAGTAGTTCACAATTGAACATATTGTCATGGTGTACACTCGCGGCGTGATTTGGAGATCCACTATGCGTCTGATGATTGGGGTTCTTGCGCTGCTGCCGATGATGGCGGCGGCGGACACAGCCTACGTTACCGATAACCTCAGGCTTGGCCTGCATGCGGCCGAGGACACAAGCGACCGCGCGTTTCGCGTGCTTGAAAGCGGCCAACCGATGGAGATGTTGCTGCGTGCCGGAAACTACGCCAACGTTCGCCTCCCCGACGGCACGGAAGGCTGGGTCAAGTCCGGTTACCTCGTCGACGAGAAGCCCGCCAAGCTGATCGTTGCAGAAACCATGGCGGAGCGAGATGCCCTGGCGGCCGAGCTGGCCGAAGCGAGAGCCGCGTTCGCGGAACCAGCGGCGGCGATCGAGAATCTCCAGAGCGAGACGACCGAGCTCCTGTCGCAACTCGACAGCGCACAGGCACAGATATCCGAACTGCAGGAAGAGAGCGCATCCATCCAGGGCATGAAGGAAAAATACCGCGGCAGCGTTCCGCTTTCCTGGGTTGGTGGCGCGATCCTCGTGTGCCTGATCGCCGGGTTGCTCGCCGGTCTCTGGTGGGCTGACCGCGCCAGCCGCAAGCGGCACGGTGGTATTCGGATCTACTGAGTTTCAGGCCGCGACGATGATATCGTCGGTGCAGCCACCCCGCATCGGTATCTCGATCTCACGAAATATCTCGTCGATCCTGGCCTGGGTCGTGGCGCGCTGAACGTCGTCTATCTGCTTCCGGCTAAGGTGTGACGCGAACAACTGGATGAAATCGAGCATGTAGCGGCGCAGGACGGTGTCATGCCGGTAACCAATCCAGGTCATGCTCTGCGGAAACAAACCGTCGGCATTGATGACCTGCAGATCCTTACGGTCCGAGCAATCCGCCGCCATACTCGCGACTATCCCTACGCCGAGCCCCATGCGTACGTAGGTCTTGATGACATCGGCATCACGTGCAGTGAATGCGACCTCGGGCTCCAGTCCTTCGTCGGCGAAAGCTTTCTTCAACGACGATTCGCCGGCAAAACTGAACACGTAAGTAACCAGCGGATACTTCACGAGATCCTGCAATGTCAGTTTTCGACCCAGCTCCGTGAGCTCATGTCCTCGCGGCACGATAATCGAACGATTCCAGCCATAACCCGGCACGAGCAGGAGCTTTGAAAACATCTCTCGCGATCCCGTTGCTATGGCGAAGTCGACGTGGTTCGCATCGACCATGTCGGCGATCTGTTCCGACGTACCCTGATGCAGGTTCAGGCTGACTTTGGGAAAGCGCTTCCGGAACTCGCCGATGATCTCTGGCAGGACATAGCGTGCCTGCGTATGAGTCGTCGCAATCGACAACGAGCCCTCTTCCTCCGCGAACGCGTCGGATGCCAGCGTGCGAATGTTGTCGACTTCTTTCATGATGATACGGGCGCGCTCGATAACACGCTCGCCTGCGGGCGTAATTGACCCAAGGCTTTTGCCCTTGCGCTCGAAGAGCAGCATCCCGAGTTCTTCCTCGAGCAACTTCAGTTGTTTGCTGACCCCGGGTTGCGACGTATAGAGCCGTTCGGCAGCGGCCGTGATATTCAGGCCGTTGTCGACAATTGCCAGTAGGTATTTCAGTTGCTGAAGTTTCATCAGGCCCTTCGCCTAGGTGTTCCATTATCTGACCGCGAGCGGCTCATTCGGTTTCAAACAAATCTGAGCGGCGGCGGGGCTTTACCGAGTCCACTTATAACCACTGGCTATAAAGGGATCAAGCGCTTGAACGCAAATTTTAAGGAATTGTGCTAAACAGAAAGAAAGATCTGACAACAAGGATAAGGAAATGATCTACAACAACATTCTTGAAACCATTGGCGATACCCCTGTCGTTCGCCTGAATCGCATGGGCCCGGATCACGTCGACATGTACGTCAAGGTCGAGTCGTTTAATCCCATGGCATCCGTCAAGGACCGGCTGGCCTTTGCGATCATCAACGACGCGGAACAGCGGGGAGAATTGCAACCGGGGCAGACCGTAATCGAGGCGACATCGGGCAATACGGGTATCGCACTGGCGATGGTTTGCGCGGCCAAGGGGTATCCCTTCGTGGCCGTAATGGCGGATTCGTTTTCGGTCGAACGTCGCCAGGTCATGCGCGGGTTAGGCGCGAAGGTCGTGCTGACACCCGCGGCGGAACGCGGTACTGGCATGGTCAGGAAAGCGGAAGAACTGGCCGAACAGCACGGTTGGTTCCTCGCGCGCCAGTTCGAGAATCCCGCAAACCCCGAGTATCACCGCAACACGACCGGCCCGGAAATTCTCAAGGACTTTGCCGGCAAGCGACTCGATTACTGGGTCACAGGTTACGGCACGGGTGGCACGATGACGGGCGCTGGCGAAGTGCTTAAAGCGGCCAGACCCGACCTTAAGATAATTGCGACGGAGCCCGAGGCTGCCGCTTTGTTGGCGGGTAAGGAATGGGCGCCGCACAAAATCCAGGGCTGGACGCCTGACTTCATCCCGGATGTCCTGAGTCGGGAGGTCTATGACGAACTGCGTTCGATTTCCGATGACCGTGCCATCGAGGTTTCGCGAGAGCTCTCCGCGAAGGAAGGCATATTCACAGGCATCTCCGCCGGCGCCACGCTGGCGACGGCACTGGACGTCGCCGCTGAGGCTCCCAAGGGGTCGGTCATCCTCGCGATGTTGCCCGATACGGGTGAGCGCTACCTGAGTACACCGTTGTTCGAAGGCGTCAATGAAGGTTCCGACGACGAGTGGTTATCGGGCCTGTAGCCGGCAACATGTCCATTTGGTCAGAAAAGACCGTAATCAGCTGAATTTACTCGGTAAGCTGGTTGCGGCTGAGACTTATGTCACAGCCGCGTCGCGGCGCAACTGGCATCGTAGGCACCTGTTATTCGTACAGGCGCTCAACCAGCCATGACCGCGGAAGTCCACGACTTAACTGAGAAGAAGAACATCGGCAAGGCAGCCGGTCTGCTGCACTCGCTGGTGCCGCGCGCGCAGGTATTTTGCTTCTACGACCAGGAGCGCGATTGTGTCTGGAGCAGCGACGGCGCCGATGACTACGAAATCGATAATTTCGTCGCCGAGCTTCCGTCCGATCTTATCGACAAGCTCGACAGCAAGGACGAGATTTTGCGCAGGACCCTGTCATCGGGTCGAACCGTCCTCGTACTTCCTGTGTACGGTGACGCACAAGCACGCCTCGGCATTCTCGTCGCTCTATTCTCGAAGAACGCCGGCAAGTCTTCATCGTTCAACCCAAGCCTCCTGAAGAGCATTCTCGAACCCGCCGTCGAGCTCATCGGCGAGGGACTGATCATTGGCAGCAGGCTCGACGGGGCACTGAACCATGCCGAGGCCATCGAGAAGGAGCTCGAACTCGTCTACCAGGTCGACGAGAAGATCCATGGCGCCAAGACGCGGCACTCGAGTCTTGCGCAACTGGTCGGCAAAAGTGGCCGGCATCTCGGCATCAACTACAGCGTGTTGTTGATCCCGTCCAAACGAATTCGCATAAGCGCGACGCATTCGAGCTGGAAGACGGTCAATCGAAAGGTCGTGGATCGATACCTCATTGAACAGCTCCTGCCCCGGCTGGAAGGCGAACGCAAGCCGGTTATCTTCCAGATACCGGCTGTCGAGGGATCGAACGATGCGGCAGATCATGGGTACCAGGCTCTACTGACTCCGTTGCTGGACAGCCAGGGCAACGTAGAGGGCATACTCGCGCAGTTGGGTCGCGTGGATCAGAGTGACTTCTCGCGCAGCGACCGACGCTTCATGTCGCACATTGTGCGCAAGGTCGAATACGTTATCGAACAGTCATTCGATGCGATGACCGGCCTGATGAACCGCGCCGGCTTCGAGGCTCAGTTGCACGAGTCCTGGAAAGCGCTTGAGTCCGATGACGACGTTCACCAGCTTATCTATTTTGATCTCGATAACCTGCAACTCGTGAACGACACGTTCGGGCGCGAAGCGGGTGACGAAGTCATCATGCGGTTCTCGCATTTGCTGGAAGAGGATTTGCCGAAAAGCGGCGTTTTGTCCCGTCTGACGGGTGACGATTTCTGCATGCTGCTGACACATGCGGATACCGATGCGGCACTCGACTATGCCAATGGCATTCGCGAAAAAGGCGAGGCTCTCCGGTACCTCGAGGGTGACAAGTCTCTGCAGATTACAATGAGCGTCGGTATCGCCGAATTTACAAGGTCGAGCGGCGGTGACGGCAATGCGTTGACGACTGCGCGGATGGCCTGCGAGTCGGCCAAGGACCACGGTCGCGACCGCGTCGAGGTTTATGACGAGCGCAATCTCAGCATCGTGCGTCGCTACGACGATATGCAACTGGTCGCGGAAATCCAGCAGGCTATCGATGGCGACGGTTTCGAGCTGCTCGTGCAGCCGATTCATAGCCTGACGGACGAATCCGAGAACCCGAGGTTTGAAGTGCTGCTGCGGATGCCAGACTCGGATGGCCGAAACATACCCGCTAAGGCGCTCTTCTCGGCCGCAGAGCGCTACCGAATGATGCCGCAGATCGATCGTTGGGTCGTTTCTACGTCGCTCGCAAAACTGTCCGAGGTCCGGGAGTTTGTAGAGAGTGAGGATGCGCTCTTTGCAATCAACCTGTCCGGGCAAACGCTGGGTGACGACGATATCCTCGAGTTCATCGAGGAAGAGATCGAACAGAGTGGTTTGCCGGCTTCCTCGATTTGTTTCGAAATTACGGAGTCGGCTGCCGTGTCATTTCTCGACAAGGCCCAGGGGTTCATCGATGGTCTCCGCGGACTCGGCTGCACGATTGCCCTCGACGATTTCGGTGCCGGCCTGAGCTCATTTGCCTACCTCAAGAACTTCAATGTCGATACGCTAAAGATCGACGGAGGCTTCATTCGCGATATCACCGAGAACCAGATTTCGGAATCGATGGTCGCGGCCATTACGCAGGTTGCGAAGGTCATGGAGCTGGAAACCGTGGCCGAGTACGTGGAGACTCAGGAAGCCCGTGATCTGATTTCGGAACTGGGTGTGGACTACGCCCAGGGACACCTGATCGGCAAACCGGCCGCGATCGATACGGTCCTGGCAGACCTCAATGATTCAGCCAGGTCTTCGGCAGGCTAGCGGTCAGAATATGCCGGCTTCGAGGCCGGCGGCAATCGTTAGTCCGAGCTCCTCGCATTCCGCCAGGCGCGACTCGTCGAAATCACCCGCAATCAGGACCGGTTCCTGGACCTCTTTGACCGCCAGTCCCGACAGGATTCGGCGGACCGCTGCAATCGTCCCGGTGCCGTCGTTGCCGGCACGGACGAACATTGCCCATGGCTTGCCATTGATCTTGTTCTCGCACGGGTAGAAGACCCGGTCGAGGAAGTACTTCAGAGCACCGCTCATGTAGCCGAAGTTCTCGGGAGTGCCGAGAATAAACGCATCAGCCCAGATAAGATCATCCGCATCGGCCTCAAGTGCCGTCTTCACGCGGACATCGACGCCGTCGATGTCCGGGCTCCCGGCGCCCCGAATCACCGCATCGGCCATGCGCGACGTCGTGCCCGACTGCGAGTGGTAGACGATTAGAAGATGTTTTTCAGACACCGTCGAATAGTGCCGGAGTCGTGACGATTTTTCGATAGACTGCAGGCCATGAACACGCCTGTTGCCACATTGCCAGCAGAGCTTCAGACGCCGGTCGAGCTCTGGCTGGAACGCTATGGCGAAACAGAGCACGTTGATGCGTTGACCCGGCTTGTCACCTGCAGCGAATTCGCGGGATCCGTCGTGCTGCGGGAGAAAGAGTGGTTCCTGGACAATATCGGGTCATTTGACACTGCGCCTGGTACGAGTGAACTGGACACATTTGTTGGCGCTGACGATATCCAGTCGCGGCTTCGCAGGTTCCGTAACCGCTATATGCTCCACGTCCTGTGGCGCGAAGTATTCGGCCTGGCAGATCTCGAAGAGACGCTCAGATCGTTGTCGTCGTTGGCGGATCGAATGCTCGATGTCGCGGCGCGCCACGCCGGGCAGTCCCTGCAGCCGCGCTACGGCGTCGTGCGCAATGCGGCGGGCGACAGGGTCCCCCTGGTCATTCTGGGTATGGGCAAACTGGGCGGCCTGGAACTCAACTTCTCGTCGGACATCGACATCATCTTCCTCTATTCTGAAGATGGCGAAACCGATGGGCCTAAATCGGTGAGCGCCCAGGAGTACTTTGGGCGCCTGTCGCGGCAGATCATTGCGCTGCTGGACGAAACGACGGTCGACGGTTTCGTCTTCCGAATCGATACAAGGCTGCGCCCGTTCGGAGACAGCGGCCCACCCGTCGTCAGCTTTGGTGCGCTCGAGTCCTACCTGTTGCAGCACGGCCGCGACTGGGAGCGTTATGCGTACGTCAAGGCGAGGGTTGTCGGGCGACGTCCTCGTGACGACATTATCGACGACCTGCACCGCAACCTGATTCGGCCGTTTGTGTATCGGCGCTACATCGATTTCGGCGTGTTTGAATCGCTGCGCGAGATGCATGCCATGATTGCTGAGGAGGTCCGGAAGCGCGAGTTGCAGGACAACGTCAAGCTGGGCCCGGGCGGCATACGCGAGGCCGAGTTCGTTGTGCAGTCGCTGCAACTCGTGCGCGGCGGCAGCGAGCCGGCCCTCCAGTCGCGGGAACTGCAAAAAGTATTGCCGTTGCTTGTGGGTCCGCGTGGTCTGTCGGCAGAAGGCGCGGCTGAATTGCGTGACGCCTATCGCTACATGCGCCGGCTGGAGAATTTCATCCAGGGAATTCGTGACCGGCAAACACACGATCTGCCATCCGGAGAAAGCGATCGGGCGCGTCTTTGCGTAGCAATGAACTACAGGGACTGGAGCGAACTGCGCACGGAGTTCGAGCGACACCGAGCGGCAATCTCGGCGCAGTTCGAGCGTGTCGCGTTTCGTGAACGCGTCGAAGAAACGCCATTTCACAAACGCGTTGAGCAGGCCTGGGAGTCCGGTGCCGACGAGGGGGCCTGGACGGAACTGCTCGGCGCCGAGGGTCACTGCGAAGCAGCCGGCATTGCAGAGGTCCTGGCTCGATTCTCCAGTAATTCCGGGACACGCCAGATCGACTCATCCGCGCGCGATCGATTGCGGCGATTCGTCCCGCAGCTCGTCGTCGAAATCGCGAAATCGGAGCGACCGTTGCTGGCCTTGTCTCGTACCGTGTCGATCGTCGAACAGGTCTTGCGGCGCAGCGCCTACCTGGCGCTGCTCAACGAAAACCGCGGAGCGCTGGCCCGCCTGGTCGACCTGTGTTCGCGTAGCCACTATGTTGCGGACCAGATTGCCCGCTACCCGGCACTGCTCGACGAGTTGCTCGACCCGCGCCTGTACTCCGAAGCGGTAACGCGCGCCGACCTTGCGGCGGAACTGCAACAACGTCTCGCTGGCGAAGACGAGGATGCCGAGGCGCGGATGCAGACTATCGGCCAGTTTCAGCGCTCGACGATGTTCCGTATCGCTGTCGCCGACTTTAATGGCAAGCTGCCGATCATGAAGGTCAGTGACGGGCTGACCTGGCTTGCCGAGGTTGTCCTCGAGGAGGCGCTGCGAGTCGCCTGGCGTGATCTGGTCGAGCGGCACGGTGTCCCGCGGTGCACAGACAATGGCGTAGAGCGAGAAGCCGGCTTCGGTATCATCGCTTACGGCAAGCTGGGTGGATTGGAGCTGTCCTATGGGTCCGATCTGGACATCGTCTTCCTGCATGACTCCCATGGCACTCAGCAGGTAACCGACGGAGACAAAGCGCTCGACAACACGATGTTCTTCGGCCGCCTGGTGCGTCGACTTACGCATTTCCTGACCACCCAGACCGGTTCGGGGCAGCTTTATGACATCGATACGAGATTGCGGCCCGACGGTAACAAGGGACTCCTGGTGACCAGCGCCGACGCGTTCGAGCGCTACCAGGAGGACAACGCCTGGACGTGGGAACACCAGGCATTATTACGGGCGCGCCCGGTCGCCGGCAGCGCTCGCGTTGCAGAGGAGTTCGTGCGTATCCGGCGCGAGACGCTGGTCCGGCGGGTTCGCCATGACAAGCTGCGCGACGACGTAATGTCGATGCGGCAACGCATGCGCAGCGAACTCGATCGCAGCGACGATGATGCGTTCGACCTGAAGCACGGGCGTGGCGGCATCGGCGACGTCGAGTTCCTGGTGCAGTATCTCGTGCTTGACCAGGCGAGACAGCATCCCGATGTCATTTTCTATTCCGACAATATTCGGCAACTGGACGCGCTGACCGCCGCAGGCTGTCTCGAGCAGTCCATCGGGGATGCGTTGCAGGATGCGTATCGCGCCTATCGGCTGCGCCAGCATCGTCTCGTCCTCGACGATCGGCCACCGCTCGTGAGCCAGGCGGAATTTGTCGAGGAACGCGAGTTTGTCGCCAAAACATGGGACGACTGGCTGGCATGAGCTTATAATTCGCGTCCACCCCATCGCACGACATGAGGAAGCACGTGGCGAGTAAAGCAGGCACCGTCGAGCAGAACCTGATTCCAGCCAACGCGCAGAACAAATACGGCGTTCGTCCCGGAGATCTGCCGCTGAGCTGCCCGATGCCGGGTATGTATCTCTGGAATTCGCATCCGAAGGTCTATATCCCGATCGAAGCGACGGGCGAGGCCAAGTGCCCCTATTGCGGTGCCGAATACAGAATGCTGGAAGGATCGGAGTAGGCGCGTGCATATCGTCACCGGCGGAGCCGGCTTCATTGGCAGTAATCTCGTCCGCGCGCTCGCGGATCGCGGCCACGACGACATCGTCGTAGTCGACGATCTCGAAGACGGCCACAAGTTCGTCAATTTCTCGGATCAGCCGATCGCCGATTACCTCGACAAGGACGATCTTCTCGAGCGCCTGGCGAGTGATAAGGCATTTGGCAAGGCGATCAAGGCGATTTTTCACCTGGGCGCCTGCTCGGAGACCACCGAGTGGGACGGCCGTTTCATGATGAAGAATAACTACGGCTATTCGCAGACCTTGTTGCACCACAGTCTCGAGAACAAGACGCCCTATATATACGCGTCTTCGGCTGCCGTTTATGGCGGGTCGAAGGAATTTATCGAGGATCCCTTATTCGAACATCCGCTGAACGTCTACGGTTACTCCAAACTGCAGTTTGACCGCTACGTGCGGCGCGTCGCGGCATCGCCGGATAGCCAGGTCGTCGGGCTCCGGTACTTCAATGTCTATGGGCCGTGCGAGCAGCACAAGGGTACGATGGCCAGTGTCGCGTTCCATTTTAATAAGCAGGTACTCGAGGATGGCGAAGCTCGCCTGTTTTCCGGTACGGAAGGTTATGGCGATGGCGAGCAGCTGCGTGATTTCGTCTACGTCGATGACGCCTGCAATGTGAGCCTGTGGTTCCTCGACAACCCCGGCGTCTCGGGGATATACAATACCGGGACCGGGCGTGCGCAGAGTTTCAATGACGTGGCCAATGCCGTGATCAAGTTCCACGGCAAGGGAAAAATCCGGTACATCCCGTTCCCCGATCACCTCAAGGGCGCTTACCAGAGCTTTACGCAGGCAGATCTTACACAACTGCGCGCGTCGGGTTGTGATGTGGAGTTCCGGACTGTCGAGACTGGCGTGAAGGATTACCTGGACCAGATTTGCGCGCGCTAGTGGCGCTTATCCGAGGTGATTCGACGGTATGAAGCTTTCGATAATCACGGTCAATTACCATTCCTGGCATCACCTCGAAGCAGCGCTCGTCGAGTTGCAGGGAGATCTTCCGAAGGATTGGGAGATCATTGTCGTTGACAATGAATCGGCCGCGGAACCTTTCGAAGCGTTCTCGGCCAGGTTCCCCTGGGTGACGTTCATCAGTAACCCAGGGGAACCGG